>JAUUYH010000111.1 GCA_030590505.1 Kiritimatiellota bacterium | reverse complement strand
TTCTTTTAAAGAAAAAATGCGACATTGGCTCCAACGACACAAGGTCGCTGGTGGCCTAAGTGATAATCAACCTGTCCCTAAGAAATCCCCAGGCAGAGGGAGGGGAAAAAGGGGGGGCACTTTTTCTTTTAAAGAAAAAATGCGACATTGGCTCCAACGACACAAGGTCGCTGGTGGCCTAAGTGATAATCAACCTGTCCCTAAGAAATCCTGGTGGCCTAAGTGATAATCAACCTGTCCTTAAGAAATCCCCAGGCAGAGGGAGGGAAAAAGGGGGGGGACTTTTTCTTTTAAAGAAAAAATGCGACATTGGCTCCAACGACACAAGGTCGCTGGTGGCCTAAGAGAAAGAAGTGCTAGAGTAAGTTTACTCGGATATAGTCATCTCTTCGCCAGTTCGTACAAGCCTTGCACTATTAAAAATAATAACAATTGTACTTAAGGTATGCAATATCGCCGCGGCAATCGGGGGAAGTTGTCCTAAGACCGACAGAGTTATTCCTCCAAAAACAAAAAGAAAGCCCATGAGTACATTTTGGAAAACAATTGCACGTGATTTGCGTGCTAGATGGATAAGCATCGGTACACGTTTCAGGTCATTGTTCATCAGTGCTATTGATGCACTGTTTATTGCAATATCACTTCCAATCGCCCCCATAGCAATACCTAGAGTTCCAGATGCAAGTGCAGGTGCATCATTTACACCATCACCGACGAAAGCAACTGGCATATTCTTCTTTATCGCCTCAACATACGCCACTTTGCCATCTGGCAGGCATTCAGATTGATACTCTTTAATTTCTAGTTTCTCTGCGACCATTGCTGCAACACTCTCTCTGTCACCGGTAACCATTGCACACTGCTGAATCCCAGCATCTTTCAAGAGTTTAATTGCACTAGAAGCATTTGCGCGAATGGTGTCTCTGAATCCAATCCAGCCTAAAACTTTACCCTCGGACGCAACAAAAATTACGCTCATACCTTCATCGTCAATTGTTGCATCTTTTTCTAATCCTGAAAAGTCCACCTTAAGATGCTTCAACCATGCTTCACGCCCTACCCGATAATTCTTGCCGTCAATTTCAGCCTCCACGCCTTTTCCATGAATCTCTTTTGCCTTTTTCAACACCTGAGGAGTTATGCCGGTTTCATCTGCAAGCACCTTCAATGCAATAGCAACAGGGTGGTTACTGGCACTCTCAACTGAGACCGCAGCCTGTAGAAGTTTCGCAGGCTCAACTCCTTTTGCAGGTGCCAAGCGAGCAACAGATAATGCACCTTCTGTCAAGGTTCCTGTTTTATCAAAAACAAATGCCCTGATCTGAGCTGCAATTTCGATATCTGCTACATTTTTAATCAATATTCCTAGTCGTGAAGCGGCTGCGACAGTCGCAACAATTGCCGTTGGAGATGCAAGAATAAGTGCACATGGGCAAGAGGCAATGAGAACAGCAACGACACTATCCATATCCTTAGAGAACCACCACGTTAGCCCGGCAATCATCAAAATTGTAGGCGTATAGAAACCAGCATATTTGTCAATTACTCTTACAATCGGGGTCTGACTCCTTTCTGCAGCCAAAATCAGCTCTTTAACCTTGCCAAGGGTGGTGTCTTCGCCAACCTTAACGACTTTTACATCTACAACGCCCGTCAGGTTCTGTGTGCCTGCATAGACATCATCACTTTTATATTTATCAATGGGTAAAGACTCACCAGTAATGGATGCCTGGTTAACTGCACTTTCACCTTTTACGATTACACCATCAACAGGAAAATTTTCCCCAGGTCTTATCCGAATTAAGTTACCGACTTCAAGATCAAGTGCTTCCACGGAGGTCTCTCCGTTATCACCTATTCTCGAGGCGGTATGAGGAGTAAGTTTGATAAGTCCTTCAATTGAACGTTGTGCTCCGCTGGCCGTTCTTGACTCAATAATAATCGTAACTAAAAGGAAAAACCCAATAATTCCTGCAGTTCTAAAATCTCCTGTGGACATTGAAGATAAAATGGAGAGTGCAACAAGTTCATTCATGTGGACATGTCCGACCATTAAATCTTTGCATGCTGCGCTTAGGATTGGAAATGCAAGAACAATCGCACCGACCATGCCACTCAAGTCTGAAGCAAAACCTTGATTAGGGAAGAGGAGGCGTAGCAGATATGAATTAAGGATAAGGAATCCGCCAATTATTGCTGTACGAATACGCACCATAGATCTCGAATGAGCAGGGCCGTCACTGATGCAACCACATCCTTCTTCATGCTCTTTAATACTACACTCTTTTACTGCTTCTTCCATATAATTCTTTCCGTTTATTCTTTAATCTCTCGACTATGACGAGGGAGATATACCGCAAGCGGTAGAGGTCTTGTCTTTCTTTTGCTAGCTAATTAAGTTCAAGAAAAATGTTAAGATTTCATCCGTGCACAGTATAATTCCTAAAATGAGACATCTACTCCATAACTGCTTCCACTTTTGGCTTATCAGGCTCCCTGTTTAGCAAAATCCTTATCTCCTGATTACCCTTTGTATTTGCACGGAGAATAAAAATATCCTCTGCCGATGCAAGCACCTCCGAGATTGTATCCGAATAGAGTGCCACAAGAACCGTCTCTGGATTCTCTTTGTACTCTTTCAGGATAGCCTTGAACCTCTTTGTGTCCGTTTTTATTGAATTTACAATATTAATTGCATAAGTTTCAGCATCTGCGAGAAGCTTTGCACTCTCAAATTCAGCCTCATTTTTCTGCTGAACTGCATAATTTTGTGCTATATGCTTCGCGGTTTCGCTCTTCACCTGTGCCTGGGTTACAGCACAAAACGCATTCAAGGCCCCCATCGGAGGGGTTGTTCTCTCAATAGAGATTACCCGTACAACCTCAATTCCCACATCAAGTTTCTTTACAGCTTTTTTGACTTCCAGTTGGATCTTAGCAATATATTCTGAGCTTTTCCAAGCATAATCAACTGTTTTAACTGCTGAAATTTTAATGATTGTATTTTCCATAACAGCTTGCAGTAATGTACGAGGACCGCGTCTGCCTGTGATTTCTCCTGTTGCCTGATGTTTTAATACTTCATCTTCATCAGCAGGATTTTTCGGAACTAGGCATGTTCTATAGTAAAGCGAGGCATTCGTGATTTTATAATCCATCTTCCATACACCATGGATAATATTTGCATCGCCAGTCAAAAGATAACCGTCTTTACCGGGAACCAACTTCGTCCCTCCCTTCATGTTAACCTTTCCTCCAGGTTCCATATAAAACCAAAATGACTCCGAAACAATAGATTGGATATTGCCTGGCCCTGGCACACGAATAATTTCAGATACAGGATAGGGCCAATTCCAATGCCAACCCGGCTTGTAAGTCTCCTTTTCTAGCTTCCCGAAATTCATAACAAGTACTCGTTCGTGCTGCTCAACAGTAAATGCTCCACCAAAAGAGAAATACCATACAATAAGTAGTACAATCACTGCAGCCAATGCCACAAAAAGATAACGGAACGCATGAAGCAACGCAGAGACTCCGGCATCAAAATTATTTTCTTTTGTACTATTCTGTTCCATATTATTCAAATTCCTACACTATTTATTCGTTTCATTTGTCTCTAATTTTTCAGCATTGGGTTTCAGCAGATCAAACGGGGCTGTATCTGTATCGAGAACAAGGACAGTCCGTGATTTAGAGATCTTCTTCAATGATTCCAACTTTTTTAAAAACATCGCAAGCTTAGGTTCCTCTCTGAAAACTGCGTAATACGCAGCAGCTTTCGCATCGCCCTCCGCCTTAATTGTCTTTGCCTTTGCTCTTGCATCATTTAAAATTCTCTGCTTATCCGCATTGGCTTGACTCATAATCTTTTTTGCTATCATATTGCCTTCACTTAAAAACACCTGAGCTGCAGCTTTACGTTCAGCCTTCATTCGATCAACAACTTCTGTTGAGACTGATTGTGGAAGCCCCAGTGTCGTAATCCCAACCGAGAGAATCTTCAAACCGTACTGATTAAGAGCTGTATCTTCCAAAAGGATTTTTATATCTTCTTCAATGTCTCCGATTTTCATTTTCTTAGCATCAGTATTGATAAACTGAGAGAAGGTATATTTGCCGACAATTCTGTTTTTATCATTACGCATCAGGCTGTTTAGGGCCTCTTCTGCTTCAGATATATTCTTATTGCTCTTAAATAGAGTTATAGGATTAATTATCTTATATTTTACATATATTCCGACAATAATATTCTGCTCATCCGCTGTATATGTCTCTTCAATTCTACCGACACTACCCTCAAAGCATCTATCTCTGTTATCGTAGTAGAAGATCTCCTGAATCGGATAGGGGAGCCTGAAGTGCAAACCTGCTTTCTCTGCCAATTTTACATTTCCCAAGGTGGAGATAACAGCATACTCAGTACTTTTAAGCTGGTAGGAGAATATTGCTATCAGAAATACTGCAGCAATTACTATACCTAGAAAAATTGTCGGCCAATGTAATGTTCGCCTTTCACTATTATTATGTTCTTCACTCATCATTTACCTCTTAATCCCACTCAGTGGGTTTTATGCTCCGACTCTTATGCCGAATTACAATTTACTTATCCTTTTCTTCACTTTTAGATTCATCCTTCAGGTCATTTAAATCTGTAAGATCAAATTTCCGCTTCTCTTCAAGATTAATTACATAAACATCATTTTGCGATGATGCAGGAACTATATATTTCCTAAGTTTTTTGCAATCCTCTTCCAAAAAATTCATCTTCTCATTTAATAGGTACTGTTGAGGCATTGCACGGTATCCAGCAATTCGCTTCTTGAATCTCTCCATTTCCGCAGCAGATACCTTTATCTTGAAATCCTTGTAAGAGTTTGCTTCTGAAATGATTTTATACGCCTCGGCCTTTGCGGCTGGTACTATTGCTTCTTTGAATGTAACCGCTTCAAGTATCATCTTCTCCTTTTTCTCTTTAGCTCCAAGTACCGCTTGGAACTCTGCGGACAGGCCTGTGGGCTCTTCTTTATCCTCTCCAAGATTAATCGGTGGATGTGCATCTAGAAGCGTCACTGCTATAATCTCAATCCCTAAATTAATCTTACTGGTGGCTTCCTGTATCCTCTGATGAATCGTCGCTGTCGCCTCTTCGCGCGCAATGGACATAACCTTCATCATATCTGAACTTGCAAAATATGTTGTTACTTCCTTCTCGGAAATATATTTTAAGGTTGCTACTGGATCTTTGTGACGATATGCGTAATCAATTAGCTTATCATGCTTAATCTTAAACTGAATAGGTACCAGAGCGGACATCAATGCCACTGAGGCAACCTCTTTTGTGCTTGTTTCATCTCCATCCCCTTTTTTGGCCTCTATGGCAACAAGAAAAGGCTTCTCTTTGCCATAATGCGACTTAGTCCATAATACCACATCTGGTCTCTTCATTTTACCGGAATTATCCTTTAAGTCGGGGCCGATAAAAATCTGCTGAACCCTATCCACAGGAAATTTTCGAATTTTCTCAATTGGCCACGGCCATTTCATATAAAATCCTGAATTAAGTGGCTCACTTACACGGTTCCCAAAACACTCCTTTACCCCCATATAACCAGGCTGAACTTGGTCAAATGAGGTTGCAAACCAGAAAAGAGCAAACCAAGTAAGAACCAATGGAGCAATCGATTTTTCAAAAAAACGATAAAGCCATGTTCCAGAGACCTGAAAACCAAACTGATAGTCAAGGGTATCCGCAATGTTACGTAATACTCCACCCGGTTCGGTCAGAATAGAGAGAACTCTGCTTTCAAAAACTGGCCTATCTTCTATTCCCGTTCTTGGACGATAAAATTCAATAACAAAATTTAAAAGAAGTTCTATTGCGAGAATCGCAAATATCACAAAAAATGTCCGGGATAAATAATAATCCCACTGTGGAATACCTGACTTATTAGAGAGTATTGCAATAATTGAGAATACCATCAAAGCTGAAAATAGAATTTGCCACACACCCACAGGACGTAGCCAGCGGTAACTTTTTACCCTCGATTGACCTATGCAGAAAATTCCAAGAAAAAAGGTAAATAAGGCAAAAATAAAGGCTATAAATATCGCCTTGGTAGGTGCGATAGAAGGTAAGACTTCTGTTCGCCCATCCCAGTAACGCCAAAAGAGAAACAGTGCAACTGCAATACCAAGAGAGGCCAAGACTGAAATAATATAAGGAATATACTTTTTATAATTTTTCAATGTGCGGGATGCCGTAAAAAGAATATCTTCATCAGAATCGAAGGTGTGTTTACGTTCATTACGTTGTTCTAATAATAATCGATCTTCCTCTTCAACAATGGCTTTAGTCTGTAAATAACCAAGAAAAAAGGCAGAGCATCCGTAAATAAGAATAATAGAAAACGGTATCACTGCAAGGGAAAATGTATCACTTCCGAACCAACTTGATATTGTAAGAGTAAATATAAAACTTGCAATAAATAAAATCGAAATAAACGCACTTATCAGTAATCTGACCTTTAATGCCTCCAAAACAATATTTGAATTATCCGTTTTCATATAACTACTCTTCTATTAAGGTTAAATCCCACCAAGGTGGGTTTTATTTTGCGTCCCTTGGGGCGTACCATATAAAAATATATTTTGCCAAGCTTTTATTAAAAGCGTATATACCTCGTATGGTTCTCTGCTTTGCAGATCCGTTGCAATGCTCGAGGAGACATCGAGGTAGTTTATTTAAATTCATTTTTTACAAATTATACTAATGAACAGTAACACGTTATAAAAAAAACACAAATCAACTTTGTTGTTTTTTTCAAAACTTCTATTGCAAGTTACAAAAAGTATTATAGATTAGGCTTTGACATAAAAAATTCAGATATCAACAGGAGAAAGGAAAGGGGAAAATATGTGGAATCTGTTTGGAAAACGCTCTAAAGAAAACAATTTACCAGAAGAGAAAAAACCAGATCTTGAATTGTTAAACGGGAACTGTTATGAATGTGAATTTTGCTTAACAGTTCAAAGCCTACTTGGACAAACACCTCTCTCTCTTGAAAAATGTCCCGATTGTGGATCTCCTAATTTTATCCCACTTCTGATTAAAAACTACTGGCTCTATAAGCCTTTAGGTGGTGGTGGAATGGGCAGCGTCTACAAAGCCATTTATTATAATAATTCTGATTGGGAATTCGCAATAAAAATTCTACCGCGAGATAGAAAAGATGATTCATTCCTAATTAAGGCATTGATGGATGAAGCTGCAATTGGCAAATCTTTCGGAAAAAATTCGCATCTGATTGCTGTCGCTGATTATGGACAATCCAACGGTGAATATTTTGTCGCACTAGAATTTTGTGAGGGGAAAAGGCTAGATCAAGTTATTGATATGCCCGAGCCGATCAATCAGAAATATGTTCTACTATGGGCGCTTCAACTCCTATCCGCCGAAAAACAGATATGGGACGCTGGATACCTCTATCGTGACATGAAACCCCAAAATATTATGATTGATTCCGATAAAAATGTACGCCTCTACGACTATGGGCTCTGTATTGATAAAACAAAATCCTTCGATGAGGGCTCCGATGTTGTACAAGGTTCGCCTCTATATATGCCACCGGAACGCATTGTCGGCTTGGAAGAGAATATGAGCAGCGAAATTTACAGTATAGGAATGGTTATGTATCACTCATTGGCAAGAAAAACATACTATACAGCAAGCGGGGCATTCGAACTTGCAAAAAAACATGTAACAAGTCTCAGGACGAGTAAAGTATCAGCTAAATTACCTACAAATATCAATAGCAATATTGCAAATATACTAGATAAGATGCTTCCGCGTAACCCAGCTAACAGGTATCAATCTTTTCAGGACGCTGCCATTGATATCAGAAAGGCTTACGAGAATCTATAACCTAAGGCACTAAATAGCTTTACATTTTTGACAGTCAAATAATTCGCAATACAAATACATTAACCCGCTTTTTCTACGAGCCAGCGTGCCGTAGCTCATTGTTCTGCAAATATTAGCTGTAGGTAGACGAATCTCATTTATATTCCCACTATGTGGGTACTGCAACATGCAGCAGGCAATTAGATATTTTGCTCATCCTCCCTTCTCTTAATCTTTGTATTAATCTAAAATCTTAATCTAAAATCTTAATCTTTGTATTAATCTTTGTATTTTTCCTCTTCAAGTACGTTAGGCATTCCTGCCTGACATAGCGTAAAAAACAAGCAAAAAAAGGCAATAAATAAAGCCTTCAGACTGT
>JAUUYH010000231.1 GCA_030590505.1 Kiritimatiellota bacterium | reverse complement strand
TCTATGGGAAATCTGCTTGAGTTTCTGCTTTAACTGTAAATTGTCTGTCTCTTTTTTCATGATTATTTCTTGTTCTTGCGACGATAAAATGACCTATATGAGGTGATGTTATCTATGTTGTTAAGTTGTTGTTTTAATGATTGTGAGTCCTCTTCTGATAAACCATATTGACGCCCTATATCATTAATTAGAAAACCCTTCTCTGCACGTAAATCTTGGTATAAATCTTTTATCATACTATGTTTTTGCTTTAATGTATCTTGTAGCTCTTCTCCATCTTTATTTAGATTGTTTTGGGCAAATTCATCAAATTTCGCAAGTTTTTCTAATAATTTATTATGGTTTTCTTTCTGATCGCTTGTCATCCAGTTTGTGTCAAGTTCATTGAAATAGAGCAGTTTCTTCTGAACAGCACCGGTGATTTTTCCATCTACCCTTTTGTAGTTGTTCATAATTCTCTCATAACGTTCAGGATCACTTATTTTCATCTCTTCAAGTGTCTCCTTCTGAGAACCCGACTTTGCATAATATTTACGACTGTTTTGAACTTCTACTTCCATTGGCATTATTTTTGCCTGGAGTTGGTATTCAAGCTCCTTTACTCTGTTTTTTAGAGCAGCTACATTTTCTCCTTTTTTTATAGGTGTTTTTCTTTGCAATGTTCGCTTATTTGTAGATATTATTTTACTGTTTTTTTCCTCATTGTACATACTTCTAAAATATATTGCATAAGATACTGCAACAATGAGAGTAACTGTCAGCAGAATTAAAAGTGCTGTTGTTCTATTTTTTGTACTCATAACGACTCCTTTTTTATTATTTTTTTGTATCAAATGTGATGCGTGGATCAACAACAATATACATCAAATCCGCAAATAAGATACCCGCAAGTGTTAAAACACTACCAACAGTGAAGAGTGTCATCAACAGTGGAATATCTCTGCTACTCAATGCCATCATTGAAAGTGAACCCATTCCGGGGATATTGAAGATATATTCAATAATAATACTTCCGGCAACAAGTCCTGGCAACAGACCGGCAAAAAGTGTTATCAGAATAATCATTGCATTTCGTAACGCATGTTTAAATAGTACTGCATGTTCTGAGAGCCCTTTTGCTCTAGCAGTTCTGATGTAATCCTGTTTTATAATGTCGAGCATTCCTGATCTCGCATAACGCGATAAACCTGCAATCCCCGCATAACTGAGGCAGAAAACTGGGAGGACGTAGTGCATTCCTGTTTCAAACATCACCTGCCAGGTTGTCTTGCCCCAAGTGGATGTCGGCAACAGTCCACGCAATGGAAAAATCTCAAAGACTCCACCCTTACATAGCATTGCCTGCAGGAGAAGAGCAACCCATACATTCATTAAGGAGTAGAGAAAAAACAAAAAGATTGTAAGTGTATTATCAACTGCGGGGTTTTTATTGACAGCAGAGTGAATTCCAATTGTAACAGCTAGGAGATAGACAACAATTATTGAACATATATTAAGGGTTAATGTTACTGGCAAACGTTCAAGGACAAGGTTTATCACTGGTCTTCCCTTATCAACTGCTGCAGAATCCCCGAAGTCACCATGTAGTACAATGTCTGAGATCCAGTACCCAAAGCCTATTAGAGGATTCTCATCAAGGTGTAATTTTTCACGCAGGGCTGTGTTTTTTACAAAAGCACCTTTTTCCGCAGATAGTCCAGCAACATCTCCGCTATTTTCTCCAAGAAACGTACTTTTCGTTGGGTCACCTGGTGCCATCCGAATAAGTAGATAGCTTACGAGCATGATAATAAATAGCGTTACCATTGCCATTCCTAATCGTTTTGTAAGATATTGAAGCATTTTTTTATTAATTGTTTGTTGACATTATAAGAGACATATATACTTTGCACGGATGAAATCTTAACATTTTCTTTAAACTAACTTAGCTAGCAAAAGAAAGAAAGACAAGATATCTACCGCTTGCGGTATATCTATTGTTCAGTCCTAAGAACCTTTTCAATCCCAGGATCTCGTTCAAATCCTAGTTTTATCGCTTTTTCATACCAGAGTTTTGCCTCTTTTATACGTTTAGGTTCGGATGCCAGCAGGACGGCAGCATTAAAAGCTGTCTCTTTAGATGTTGGGTCTAGCTTAAATGACTCTCTGAATAGGGATTCTGCAGGTTGTTTCCAGCCTAGATTGCAGCATATTATTCCGAGATAACGTTGAGTCTTTGGATCTTTCGGGGCATTTGCATTTGCTTTTGCGGCTGTTCCAAGTGCTTTATATAACTGATTTTTGCGAATATAGCAAATTGTCAATATTTGCAGTTTCTCAACATCATTAGGGTCATTTTTCAAGCCTTGAGTTAGGAGCTCAATTGCATCGTCATAATTTCCGTTATCTGCCTCGATATGGCCGAGCCTAGTCAGTGCTGTATTGTTGTTTGGATCAAGGGCAATTACCTTTTCGTAGTACCATGAAGCCGCCTCTTTTTTTCCTGACTCTTCTGCATGGAATGCGGACTTTAGCATTTTCGCTAGTTTTGCAGCATCAACGGCAGCTGGTTTCACATCATCTACTTTTACAGGAACTGCACTTCTCAGACTTACAATAATTTGATCTCTCATCTTAATGTCGTTAAGGAGCTGTGCATTATTTGCTTGCAATGTTTTTAGCTTAGGAGTTTGAACTGCAATTGTTGGTTCCATTACTGTTGCTTGCGTTGGTCTTTCTCCTAGTTTTTTAAGTACACTGTTCTTCGCAGTCAGCGTATTTATCGTTTTATCCTTTTGCTCGATAATCGTATTGACAGCGATCAACTCTTCGGTAAGCATTGTCGTTTTCATTGTGTTCGTGCTTAATTCTGTAGAATATCGAAGGTTTTTTCTTGTTAAATCGGCTATTTCTTCTTTGAGGGTATCTCTGGCAATCAGGCTCTTTTTCTCTATTTTCGTATTTTGTGAAATAAGATCCTGTAAATCTTTTTGCATCTGAACCATCTGTGCTTCTGATCTTTTCAAGGTAACTGTTATGGTTTTAAGTTTTTTATCAGTTTCCGATAACTTTAATTTCAAACTTCTGTTTTTATTATCAATTCGGAGCGAATCTTTGGCCAGTTCTGTAAACTCACGCTCTTTTTTATCTATACTCTTATATTTGTTGGTCAATGCTTCTAGCTCTTCTGCGAGTCTCGCATTTTCCTTTTTTTGTGTCCTGAGGGTGGTGCCCTGTTTCTCTATAATTGTATCGTTAATCACCATCTTCTTTTTAAACATTTCAAGATCTGAGATTGATTTACCTTTATTCTGAACTGATATTATTAGATTTTTTTCGACTCTTGCAAGGCGTTGTTCGATAATAGTTTTTGATGTAACCAGATCTTTTTTTGCCTTTAGTTCTTGGGCTAACTGCAAGTGTACAAGGTCAAGATCCTTGGATATTAGTTCGTTTTCGTTTTTAAGTTGCTTTATTATTATATCATCGCTGTCACTTGTACGAATTTCATC
>JAUUYH010000052.1 GCA_030590505.1 Kiritimatiellota bacterium | reverse complement strand
GAATTATGAATCTATCGGAAATATACTCAAAAAAAAGAAAAATACAAGTTAAAAATCAAAAATTAATGAACTTTTTTTGAGGGAAAAATCATTCACAACAGTCCAGGTCTGACCCTTTTAGGAAATCATAAAAGACTATATACCAAAAAGTTAAACATAAATCAACCTCTCAGTATGCAGTTAACGTCAAGTTGTAACGTTCTAATTTTAGCAGTTGAAAAGTTTCCATTTATCCCTATTGACTTTAAGTAGCTTGCGTTGTCCCAACAGCAAATAGCAAAAGCTTAAAAAGATGGGAAAGAATAAGCAAAAGAACAGCCTGCAAGGCTTTATTTATTGCCTTTTTCTTCGCGTGTTGTTTGCTTACTGAATGCGTTGAGGACAACGCATGCTACTGTCGTCTTTTATGTAAAAACTTAAGGTGGGGATCTATCCTTTTCTACCCTCTGCCTTTGAACAAAGCAGAGGGAAGTGTTGGTGGGTGTCGCTTTTTTTAAGAAAATGCGACATTGGCTCCAACGACACAAGGTCGCTGGTGGCCTAAGAGTTATGAGGGGAAGTTATGAGGGGACAGGTTGATAGTGATCTTGTGTCATCTCTTGTATCTCACCGTCTTTCTTTCGTCTTCCTTTAGTCTGTTTAGTGGGCAACCTCTTTCTTTACAGAGTACACATTCTTCATCTTTATGAAAATAAAAAATTCCTCAAATGCATTTTTAAAATAATCATTCTCTTGTTTTTCGATAAAAATAAAGTATCTTAAATAGTTATTTGAATCAATTTTCAAATGACATTTATACTTTGCACGGATGAAATCTTTAATATTTTTCTTAAACTTAATTAGCTAGCAAATGAAAGACAAGATCTCTACCGCTTGCGGTATAATAACACTTAATAAGTAGTGTCAAAAATAAAATGAACCACCTTGGTGGGATTCAAGAAGGAGATAGGAACATGAAGACGGACACAGCTAATAAAAAATTGGGTACAAATTTTTTAATACTTATTTTATGGGCAATCGGAGCATTAGGCTGTTTTTATATGATATGCGTAGGTATAGAATCACGGGTGCCGGATTCCTGGGATACGGTTGTGCATTATGCATTGCGGTTAGGGGTTATTGGATTCTCTCTAGGTGCATGGTTCAAGACTCAGGCAATGCTTGAAGCCCGCAAAAACAACAGAGATGAAATTACAGATCTTCTTCATGTAATTTCTGCACCACTAAACAATTATTTCCAAAACAACAGAAAGGTGGCAAACGGGCTGTTAATTATAAGTTCATTTTTTATTGATCTTTTTGCAATATTCATTGTTCTTTATTCTGTTTTAGGTGCATCAATACGTCCATTTGCTTCACTTCTTATTCTCTTCGCGCTCCGTCAGTGCTTTCAAGTAATTTGCGCACTTCCAAAACCACCTGGACTAATTTGGAGATATCCTGGATTCCCATCACTTCTCGTAACCTATGAAGTAGAGAATGACTTTTACTTTTCTGGGCATACATCTATTGCGATGCTCGCAACGATTGAACTATTCATGATCAATCCATACATTGGAGTAATTGCCGGAGTTATTACTATTTTTGAAATGATAACCGTAATTGTACTCAGAGCACACTATACAATGGATGTATTTACTGCGATTCTCGCAGCATTTTGTGCTACAGCAATCGCTGGATATTTCTTATAGCCCCATAAAAGCTTACTAAATTAACACAATAAACATAGAATATTCAACGTTAATTGAGTGAATAGTTGTATAGTTGCGTGGTTAGCCCGTATTATTCACGAGCTAGAAGTACAATGATAAACAGATAGAGCTTACAATGAAGGTTATATCTGCGATTCTCGCATCGTGCAATATGACCTGGAGCAATACAGTAATGGCCATTGCATATTTCAAGGATATTAAAGATCTACCTCTTTTTAGAGAATATCTCAAAGTAAACAATTACCCAGATATCCCCATTGCCATATCACACGCTAATATATGCAGGGACGATCTACTGTTTGAAGTAGAACTTAATGCCATAAGATAAGGTTTTGTATGGTACCGATGGTGGGATTCGAACCCACACGAGCGTTAGCTCACTGCGCCCTGAACGCAGCGCGTCTGCCAGTTCCGCCACATCGGCATATCTTCAGCATAGCGAAGGAAAAGGTATAGTAAATTAAAAAATTGATTTTACAAGTTATTTCCTGCAACTTTTCTTGTAATCTTTATGGCGATTCCTGAAAACACCTATATTGTTAAAGAGTTAATTAATAAATATACAACTGTATTCTAAATAATAGTTAAATGAAATTCTGCGACTCGGTGTTAATGATAAATACTATTTGATTGAGTACAAATCGGCATAAAATATGAAAAAAGTTGTTTGGAAATGCAGAGAAATAAACATAAAAGATGTTAATAAACTGATGAGTTCTTCAGGTGTTCCTAGGGCAATAGCACAGGTACTTACTGCACGCGGAATCACAGAAGAGAATTATCATGCCTTTACCTCACCTCAGTTGAGCGGATTAAGCGATCCGTTTCAACTGCCTGGAATTCATGACGCCTCTAAACGAATCTGGTCTGCCATTGCGAAGAAAGAGAAAATTCTCATCTTCGGAGATTACGATACTGATGGAGTTACATCTACTGCTATTTTAATGAAAACTCTCTCTGAAAACGGTGCGGTGGTGGATTCTTTTCTGCCTCACAGGTTTGAGGACGGTTACGGATTTTCAGTTGAATCTCTGGAAAAAGTTATACCTGAAGTCAACCCGTCTCTGATAATCACTGTAGATTGTGGAATAAACGGAGTTGATACTGTAGAGGCAGCAAACAAAAAAAATATTGATATTATAATCACTGACCACCATGAACCTGCAGAAGTGGTGCCGGCTGCACTGGCAGTAATAAATCCAAAACTCCATAATAATATAAACGGACTAAATATACTGGCAGGCGTTGGAATCTCATTTAAACTATGTCATGGTTTTATAAAATACGGACGTATGAATAATCTTGGTGGAAATCGAACAGATCTCAAAAAGATTCTGGATCTCGTTGCACTTGGTACGGTAGCGGATATCGTGCCATTGCTTGGCGAAAATCGAATACTTGTAAATGCCGGGCTCAAGGTTCTCGCAACACAGGTACGTCCTGGAATACGCGCCCTCTGTGAGGCAACTAATATAAACAATGAAATTACGCCGACACATATTGCATTCAATCTTGCACCACGCTTAAATGCCGCAGGCAGGTTTGGTAGCCCCAATGAGGCACTCAACCTTCTCAAAACAGAGAATATTATTGACGCCTACAAAATAGCAGATGAATTAAATTCATATAACATTCTGCGTAAAGAGACGGAAAACGAGATATATCATGTGGCCGCAGAGCAAATCACAGCCAATAAAATTGACGGCGAACTAAAAGGAGCCGCACTGGTTGCTGGAAAAGATTGGCACCAGGGAGTAATCGGCATAGTTGCATCAAGGCTTTCACGCGATTACTTCAGACCGTCGATTGTTCTCTCCATTGAAGGCGACACGGCATCGGGTTCTGGACGAAGTATCGGCAACATAAGCCTTATTGACCTGCTAAATGAAACCTCAGACTACCTACTGCAATATGGAGGGCACCCCCTCGCCGCTGGACTATCTCTTGCAACAGCCAGAATTCCAGATTTTTTCAAGGCATTCAACAAGGTACTTGAGAAATATTCAACACCTGCCACCTTTATCCCAGCAATAGATTTTGAAGGAGAGATAGAATTGAAGAAAGTTGATGCTGATTTTTTCAAGCACCTACACGCACTCGAACCGTTCGGTTGCGGGAATCGTGAACCAATTTTCAGGATTAACGGACTAACTCCGCAACACATTGCCCCTGCTGCAGAAAAGCATACAAGAGGCACACTTCTTGACAGAGATCATCTGGCTATCAAATTTATAGCGTTCAATCAGGAGATTTCAACAATGCCAACATCTGAATATTGGGATGTCCTTGCCACTCCGCAGATAAATGTATATCGTGGTGTAAAGAGTCATCAACTACAAATTATTGATTTTAAAAATTCTGAATATTAATGGAACCAACAAGATTGATGAGCAAATTATGAATCAGGCAAATAGTGATACAAATAGTGATACAAACATTAACTTATTAAGAGCTCTTGATGGAATCCTTCTCGGTGGATTGTTTCTTATGATCCTTATTCTCATGCAGCTATGGTTGCCTACACCACCTCTTTTGATCGCCAAATTTCTATATATCATTCCTCTTTTTATCATCTGCCGTGCTGTATTTAAAATACCTTCTACTGCATATCCCAATAGAGCATGGAAAATTGTGCTTAAACGCATAAGATTCTTTTCCGCTGCCACAGTAGCTCTATCTCCATTCTGGGCTTGGTGGAAAAACTTTCCTTACAATCCTTACCTACGAATTAATGTAGTACTCCTTGCTCTTGCTGCAATGCTCACGATATATAATTTTGTAAACCTCTCTATTATATCTAAAAAAAAGAATCCACAGACCTTTATGCTGATATTCTCAAGAATTACAAGATTTGCTATTCTTTACATTATAATCGCACCATTTATTACATTTATCATTGCAGCATACTATACGGAAAATTATTCCTGGTCAATTATAATATTATTCTTAACATATAAAAAAATCATTATATCCATAGCAATACTGCCTGTTTTTATGACCGCATTTATACTGATGCGCTGGCGAAAAAAATAATGATAAGATAAGTTGTTATTTAATTTATAATGAGTATATTTAAGTATATGAAAACAAAAAACATATTAAGTGTAATCATACCTGTATATAATGAAGAATCTACGGTTGAAGAGATTCTTGATAAGGTTTTATCACGTCCGGAAACTGGAGAGATCATTATTGTTGACGATGCTTCATCCGATAACTCGATTGCAGTTATTGAAAAATATATCAAATCTAAAAAAAATAAAAAGATCAAACTATTTACCCAAAAACAGAACAAAGGCAAAGGTGCTGCTATCAGATGCGGCTTTGATGAAGCCTCATGCCCCATTGTCATTATCCAGGATGCAGATTGGGAATATACCCCAGATGACTATCCTATCGTAATTGAACCTATAGTTTCTGGCAAGGCTGACGTTTGCTACGGTTCACGTTTTCAACCAGGCCCTGGTCAAGTTCATCATTTTCGCCATACTATGGGCAATAAATCATTAACATTTATATCGAATATCCTTACAAACCTAACCCTTACCGATATGGAGACCTGTTACAAAGCATTCAAGCGTGAGGTGATTCAGAATCTAAATTTGGAAACAAACCGCTTTGGTATTGAGGTTGAGATGACTGCGAAGATCGCACAAGCAAAATCTCTTAAAGTCTATGAAGTTCCGATACGCTATTTCAGCAGATCATACGAAGAGGGCAAGAAAATAGGCTGGAAAGACGGAATTTCCGCATTGTGGTATATGATAAAATACAACTTACTGAGATCAAAACAATCATTCTATAAAAAACCCTGGAAAGAAGTGTTAAAGAGTGACTAACCCACTTCCTGATAAAGGTAACCGTTATAGCTTGGATTTCCTTATTCACTTTTGTTACTTCGTGTGGAGGCAAGACGCCTCCGAGTGAATTCACAACCGAGACGGTTATGCTACATTAGCGGCAAGCCATTTTCCCAAGCTTAACGGTCACCTAATATCTGGATTTAATATTTTAAGTTAGCCACCTAGCCGAACGAAGTGACGCTGTTCGAAGAACAAACATTCAAAAGAAAGAGGGAGTTCTATTTTAGCCTCATTTTCCCTTCTAGGGCTCCAGCCTCTTTTTTCTTTTCCAGATTATATTATCATCCTTTTTAACTACATTATCTTTGGATACAAGAACTAAAGAAAAACGTTTAGCCATATTATTTGCTTAGGGACTGGTTCATCGTCACCTTCACCTCCCTTTAGAGTGTGCTTTTAAAATGGTCGACAATCAACCTGTCCCTAAAAATCCTTGACAGTTTCCAAAAGTGGTATAAATTAACTATTGATGAGAAGATAAAATCTAGAAAACTGGCTCGTCTGGGGTTCTGAAGTCATGCCGTTGCAATCGGAGAGATAAATTCCCTGGAGAGTGCATCGCAGCACTGAAGATTAAGAGATATAAGAGACAAAGTGCCGATCCAGATCTCTTGACAGGAGATTTTCATATCGGAAAGGAGAAATAGTCTTAAAATAAGAAACAGGCCCTAAAAAATGGTAACCCCCTTAGTGAAAACTTATCATATATATGAAGATGGACCTGTTAATCATAGAGGTTGGGGTGATTCCACGATTACTCTTGAAGTAGGGGCACTTTGTTGTAAAGGAGAAAAATACAATATGATAAGTACTGTCTCTTTTACCTTTACAGATGCAGGTAGGGAATTATATCATAATGGAACAGAAGTTTCAATTTTTGATGACTCAGGACATAATCCTGAAAAAACTTGGAAAGCGGTGAAAAAAAACTGGAAAAACAATGCAGGAAAATTGGTAAAATAAAGAACAAATGAACAAACCATTTAAAATATACTTAATCTTTCTTTTAATTATAATAAGTTTTGCAATTCTGTATGTAGGAGGATATTTTTTGCTTATGCAAAGAAATCTTCCTGCATTAAATGAAAACTATGATATATCATTTAAAAGTTCTTTTAGATTCGCACCAAACATTCCTATAAAAACAGAATCTTGCACTTTTTTTTATGCCGAAGAATCTATATTTAATTGGATATTTCTTCCTCTTGATAATTGGTACTACCAATTGTTGTCCTCTAAAAACACAAAGAACACTCTAACGCCCGTACTACCAAAAAATACAGCCGAAAAAATTGAGAAGTAAAAATTGTGGAATTTGAGTTTTCTTAGGGACAGGTTAATAGTCATCCTTGTCTTCCTGTCGTGTACTTTCGTGTGTTTAGTGGCAACCTCTTTCCTTTACTTAAGCAAACTAAGTTATTCGCTAAGCCATACTTATGTAGGGATTGCTCTTTTTTTCGTAAGCAATTGTTGTTGATGATCCGTGCCCAGGATAGACAACAACATCTTCTGGAAGTGAAAAAAGACGTTCTTTAATTGAAGATAATATATTTTCAGTATTCCCACCTGGCAGATCGGTTCGACCTATAGATTCCCGGAACAGAGTATCGCCAGAAAAGAGAGATTTTTCGCCTTCAAAATAGTAGCATACCCCTCCCCTTGTATGACCTGGTGTATGGATAATGCGAAATTCGCAATTTTTCATATCATGAATTGGTACAGGAGGATTCGCTACCGCTGGCATAAATGGCAGCAACTCATTTGCAGGACTGGTGTATAGAGGCATATCGTCTTCATGAAGATATAGCGATGAAACCTTAAGCGTTGTCATCAAATCTTTAACCGCACTAACATGGTCAATATGTGCATGCGTTAAGATTATCTTATAATCAGAATAGCCTAATGATTCTGCGGATTTCGCAACTTTATCTGGTGATGCACCCGGATCAATAACATAAACACAGTTATCTTTTTCTGATGGGATTATATAGCAATTAACTTCCAAAAAACCAACAATTTCAGTAATAAATTTCATAAAAAATTCTCGCTACTTGCTTAGACCATTCAGTTTGTTTGCACACTCTATTACAATAATATCATCAACAAGCATATCAAGATCGCCTTCTAGGAGGCGTGGTAGATTATGGACAGATACATTGTAACGATGGTCGGTAACACGATTCTGGGGAAAATTGTAGGTTCTGATACGCTCACTACGATCGCCAGTCCCTACCTGTGCTCTCTTCGATGCTGCCTGTTTTGCAGCCTCTTCCTGCTGTTTCTGCTCAAAAAGGCGAGCTCTAAGTACTCTCATTGCAATCTCTTTATTGCGATGTTGAGATTTTTCTTGCTGGCTTGTTACCACAATACCAGTTGGAATATGCGTTATCCGCACAGCAGAGTCGGTCGTATTGACACACTGTCCACCAGGACCTGAGGCACGATATACATCAACTCTCAAATCTTCCTGTCGAACTTCAATTTCAACATCTTCAGCTTCCGGCATTACAGATACCGTAATTGTAGAAGTATGAATTCTGCCACCAGATTCTGTTGAAGGTATGCGCTGAACACGATGAACACCACTCTCATACTTCATTTTTGAAAAGACCTCCTCTCCAGAGATGGAAAAGACAGCCTCTTTAATTCCTCCGAGCGCACTTTCTGTAAGGTCAAGAATCTCTTTCTTCCAGCCTTTCTTTTCTGCATAATGTGTATAAGCACGATAAAGATCTCCTGCGAAAAGCGCAGCTTCATCGCCACCGGCGGCAGGTTTTATCTCGACAATAATATTTTTTTCATCATTAGGATCGGGAGGAATAAGAAGGGTCATTATTGATGTTTCTAAAGATTCCGCATCATTTTTGAGTATTTCTATATCCGAAGTTATAACAGCCTTAAACTCTTCATCCACTTCTTCGGCCAACATTGCCCTATTTTCTTCAAGTTGAGTAATGGCATCCATCCAGAGATCAAACTTATCAAAAAGCTTTTTCAGTTTGTTTAATTCGCGTGATAGCGAACGACATTCATTCTGTTTTGCATAGACAGCTGGATCAGAAAGTTTTGTTTCAACTTCCTTAGCTCGCTCTCTCAGTTGAGCAATATGATTTTCAATTTCCTGTGGAGTCATAATTAATACCGATTGTAATCATTAATATAGTAAGCGTATCCGTATAAAGATTCAATAAACAGATTTTATGATTCAAACTCAATATACGAGAAAAAACTATATAAATATATAAAGTACTTGCACTTACCCCAAAAAACTAGTTTTTGGTATAAGATTTACTATCTTTTTAAAATGCACTTGTGTATAACTTTTTTGATATGCACATTCAAATAAAAAGGAAACGACAGCTATGAGCTACCGTCTCCCAATCAAGAATCATCAAGAAGAACTACTCTTCTGATTTCATTCCGTAACGCTTACGGAAACGCTCAACGCGTCCTGCTGTATCTATAAGTTTCTGTTTTCCTGTGAAAAATGGATGACATTTCGCACAGATACTAACTTTAGTCTCTTTAGTCGTGGATTTTGTATCCCAAACTTCGCCACATGCACAAGAGATGGTTGCCTTTCCGTAATCAGGGTGTATATTCTTTCTCATTATCATTTACCTTTATTAATTAGGTTCCATAAAATATTTTGCTTTATAACGTTTAAAAAAGCATCAAGGACGCAGAATATATATACTTGAATGAATATTGCAAATACAAAATAGATTAAATATGAGTTTTTTTACAGAAATAAACCATATTGATGCCTACTTAGGCATAATAACAAATCTGCAAATGGGTAAAAATCGTATAATAAATTAATAAAAGTAAGAGGTTATCAGTTATGAATAAAGAAAATCGCCCCCTCTGGGCTCCGTGGAGAATCGATTTTATAAGATCGAAAAAAGATAAACAATGCTTTCTATGTATTGACCGTGATGATGAGAGTTCCGATGTAGAGAAGCTGATTATTGCGAGGGGGGAGAAAAATTTCGTAATTCTTAACCGATACCCGTACAACTCAGGGCATATAATGATATCACCGTATCGTCATATAGGAGATATTGAAGAGATGGATAGAGAAGAGCGCTATGAGATGATGGATCTAACGGTAAAATCGAAAAAAGTTCTAAGCAAAGTATTGAACCCTGATGGATTTAATGTAGGTTTCAACCTCGGTACTGCAGCCGGAGCTGGAGTTGCTGACCACATACACATGCATATAGTTCCACGCTGGAATGGTGATACAAATTTTATGCCAGTACTTGCAGGAATTCATGTAGTACCAGAGGCATTAAATGTAACACTTAAATTATTAACGCAAGCATGGAGAACAACTTAAGTCAATGTAAAGAAATAACCTGCACACAATATATTGATTATTTATTCATGACCTAGTGCAGTGTACAGCTTACAATATCGTATAAGTCGCAGTTGTTTTTTGAATTTTTTAAAATGGAAAACAAATACGCATAACCTTAGTTATTTGATTTTTTTATCATGAAGAAAAAGCGAAAAACAACAAGGCTTGGTGCGACAGTTTAAGATTTACGCTGTACTAAATTGTGCGATTTAGCTCGTATGCCAAAGCACTCTGATTCTGTAATTCACTGCAGTTTCCTGTAAAAATAGTCAAAAGCCCCATTCTGGTGGCAAAAGAAAAGAGCAACAAGATAACAAAAAACTTAATTAAGGCTTTAGGTAAATAGATGAATACAAATAACTGTTTTATATCAAATCCGCCTGGCATTACCGAAAAACTGTCAGGGAAACACATTTTTATTGCCGGAGCTGGTGGACTCGGATCCAATGCAGCAATGCTACTAGTGCGTGCTGGTGCTGATTTTTTGACGATCATTGACTTTGATACAATTGAAGCTGCGAATATCAATCGACAGTTCTATTTTCGTGATCAGATAGGAATGGTTAAGGTTGAAGCCCTTGAAAAGAATCTTTTAAGAATTAATCCTGAGATTAATATAACCATTCAATCAAAACGACTGACTCAGGATAATTGCGATTCAATTATACCACAGACTTCTGACATCATCCTTGAGTGCTTCGACTCTGCTGAATCAAAAGCAATGCTTGCATCATTTATACTTACACGCCGTAAAGAAATCCCAGCAATTACCGTATCTGGACTAGCGGGTGCAGGTTCTCTGTGTACTATTCTAAAAACAGAAGGACCAGGCAATTTGATTATAATAGGAGATAAAACAACAGAAGCCATTCCTAAAAACGGCACTCTTTCAAGCCGTGTAATGTATGCAGCATCAATGCAAGCACATACAGCCATTCAAATATTATCTCAATAAACAATAGGGAAGATCTGTGAATAGCACAACATTAAAACGTGGTAAACTCCCCTTCTCTGCCCTCCCTGGCCCGATGGAGGGGGTTATGGGGCCTCTGTTCTGCCGAGCAGCGGAGCGACTTAACATGACAGATCTCTGGATGACCCCATTCCTGCGAGTAACAACTGGTTCAGTAAGAAAAGGAAAAATAAGAAAATTTCTTTTACCATTCTCGCAAGCCAACAAACCAGTAATTCTACAAATAATGGGTACAGATCCTCACAAGATGGTAGAAACTGCGAATCGCGCAAAGGAACTGGGTGTGGCAGGAATAAACTTTAACCTAGCATGCCCAAGCATGCAGGTCTTAAAAGGTGGTTGCGGGGCTGCGTTACTGCAAAATCACGATTTCATTAAAGATTTGCTACGCGAATCTATTGAGTTGGGAAAAGAGATATCTATAAGCCTAAAAATACGTGCAGGATTAAATGCCCCAACAGAGATTGCGAAGATCGCAGAATCGATAATGGTTACACCCCCTCATTTTATTGTTATGCACTTTCGTACTGCAGCAGAAGGCTACAAAAAGGTCTCTGGACGTAATGAACGCATAAAAAAGGCTGTCAAACTATTTAACGATCTGCCCCTAATTGCAAATGGTGACATCGCATCCTATTCTGAAGCAGAGCAAGTCACAACAGAGACCGGGTGCGCAGCTGTTATGGCAGCTAGAGGATGGTTGAAAAATCCTAATCTTATGCGTGATATAGCAGAAAAAAAAGATTCAACAGCAGAAAAACAGCAGAGTACTCTAGCACACTTAATTCATTACATGTCTATAGATATACCTGATGATAAATTAAAAAGCTCAAAAAATGCAATTTTAGATATGATGCGCTATGCAATTGGCTGTAACCACCCGCTTTTTAGATATGTATTAGATATCCACCCAAATCATCTTCAAACAAAATTATCAATCGAAACAATCAGGCACTATTTGCGATAGAGAAAAAAACAATCAGTGCAAGTTGAGATCAATCAACTAATTGCTAATATTTGCACATATTATTTTTAAACTATACCTAGATTGTGCAAACATAAGTGTGTGAGTTGCTTGCTTATGATTGCACGATTTAGGTTATACTTCAAGCTCTTCAGAATCTGTATAAGGCTCTTCCCTTCTTCCAAATTTTGATAGAATAACTCCAGTTATTACTCCTGTGATAATTGCAATAATTGAAGTAATTACAATTCCCTTTATCTGATCTATTTGACTGATATCTTTAACTACAACTATAGCAACAAGACCACCGAATAGACCGGGTAATCCATGAAGATGTAAGACTCCGCATGTATCTATTTTTTTAAGAAGCCCCTGTAACTTATCTTGTAATATGGCAAATCCAAATGTAGAGATTACACCAGCGAGAATACCAATAGCAAATGCGTATGGTGGTGAAACTCTATCGCATGTAGATCCAATAGCAACACCACCTGCAAGGGCAGCATTTGCTATATCAGCGACTGATACTTTTCCTCTTAATTTCAATGATGCCAAATATGTTGCCAATGTTGATCCACACAATGCAATGATTACATTTACAACAGTTGCTGGAATATTTTCAGGTGCAACCAGTGCTGCACAGAATGAGGGCCAAAAGACCCACAGGATCATACTTCCAAGAAGTGAAAAGCGATCACTTGTATCATCAGATTCAATCTCTACTTCATACTCTTTTTTCGTTGTCATTGAAAGGGCAACACCAAGCCCGAAGAGAGCACCGAAAGCATGAATGACAATAGAACCTCCAATATCAACAAAGTTACCTTTTGTAATTAACCCTAATCCTCCGTCCGCTAATAACCATTCATTAAATGCATAGCAAGGGATAAAGAGGATACCCAATAATATGTATTGGTATAATTTAACTCGTCCAAGTACAGCTCCAGCACAGATAAGAAGACTTGCTGCTCCAAATTCTGCTAAAATTAATCTGTCAATGTCCGATTCTGCTGCTCCCATAATTCCAAAACTATCTTTAATGAAATAAAGTGGTATCGCAATGCTGACAAGAAGATATGTAGCTGTAATAGCTGACCTTCCATATTTTTTTACAAAAACCATTAGAAAACCAAATCCCATAAGCAGCATCGCCATGATATGAATTGCACGTGAATATTTTTGTACTTCTATAATTGAACTTAAGCCTTCATTTGTATTGCTTTCAGCTCCGAGTGCAACAGTTGTCATCATAAAGAGAGTAACTGTTAAAAATACCATACATTTTATAATTGTCATTGATAAATCCTTTTTGATTAGAGGTGATCACCTCGCCCGTACTTTTCATAAAAACAGAAAAGTTCGAGATTAACTAACTAATACCATATTTCGTGAGAAAAAACCATTTTTCTCGATTAAAAAACTTCAATAACCTTTTAAATTGTAGTATGTTACAACCTTCACCAAGAGGATATCAACACCAACACAAACCAAAAAGGTTAAAAATGAAGCATAAAGTAGCACAAGGTCATGAAATAATCAACAGCAATTCCAGAATTTGTTTAATCCCACCAAGGTGGGTTTAATTCCCGTCCCTTTGGGGCGTTTCCATATAAAAAAATTTTGCCAAGCTTTTGTTAAAAGCGTAGAAGCAAAAGTGGCAAAAAGTGGGGACAGGTTGATTATCAACTTGGCAGGGACTTTGAAAAAAAGTGGGGACAGGTTGATTATCAACTTGGCAGGGACTTTCATTGGTGTTGGTTTTTTTTTATAAATAACTCTCCATACGTGGTCTTACTGTGACTATAAAGGCTCGCCATGAAGACAACTTATCTAAGGCAATGTTTACCGAGCGCAGAAACTGGCAACTCCT
>JAUUYH010000061.1 GCA_030590505.1 Kiritimatiellota bacterium | reverse complement strand
CTTTTAAACAATGACTGTTTTACCGCGTTTAGCTTTTCCGGCTGAATGTAAGCTATTATTAATTTCATCAAAACTCCTTTGCTGTCTCCAGCTGCTATTGTTCTATCTTAACTCTTTTTGAGTTATTTTCACTATAGCAAAACTCGTGCCATTCTTGAGCGCAAAGACCTAAACTACTATACTCTAATGCTTTGCATTTTTATTGACGATAAATAGGTGTTTTGCATTACTTGCACGCATTACAATAATGTTCCCTAAATTGTATTTATAACAAAAACGTAACAAGCAAAAACAAGCAACAACGGTAATATCTAAAGAATGGAAAACGTGGCTTGCCACTAATGTAGCATAACCGTCTCGGTTGTGAATTCGCTCGGAGGCTTCTCGCCTCTACACGAAGTAATAAAAGTGAATAATAAAATCCAAGATTAACGGTTACAGAGTTGCGGGCAGCAGAATATGCTATAGATGAAATGCTCTTGTTTCTAAAATAGCACCCTCATGCAAGTAAAAAGAGATAAATTTCTGATACAAAAATGATGGAATTTATATTTTCCTCCTCCATAACCATAGCGAAGGCGGGAACCAATACTTACACGCTTATATTTAGGCGCTCGGTAATGCTTAGATTTGCTTCGTAGAATACCTGTGAATCGGGTTGAGCTATCATCTGTTCACGTGACATTGTTAGCATTTTTGCGCGTTTCGCACTATTGTTATCATACTGTTCAAGGTATCTGACCAATGTTCGTGGACTCAGTTCCTCAAAAGCGTTCTGACCAAACTCCTCAACATAATCTGTGGCAATTACCGCAATTAGTGATTCTGGTGGATTGTGCATACCCATCTGCCTTAGAAAATCACCTACCATCTCCATACAGGCAATTTCATCAAATATTGGAAAAGTAAGGCCACGTCCGCGACTTGATATATTTGCAGGGAATTCATAGTTTGATGCTATTACAATAGATATATTGTCAGGTAATACAAAACTACCACCTACAAGGGTACGAAAATTATACCAATCTATTTTTCTTGTATCAACATCATCAAAAAATATAACAAATTTTCTATTTTTGCGTCGTGCAAGCTGAGATATAATTGTTTCGAGCGGACGTTCAAGGTCTCCAGGTTCTGGTAAAATAAGTGTAAGATCATCAAAAAACAGTGTATATGAAATAGTAAAGTGTGTTTTTCCCAATCCTGGCAGACTGGATATTAAAAGTGGGAAGTTTTCACCTTTAACGGAAAAATCGGTGAAATATTTATAAAAAAGGTCACGAATCTCTTTATATCCAAAAAAGTCGGCAACTGGCCTTATAGAAACTAAATCTGATGATACAAACTCTTGATTTATAAAGCGGAACACGCGACTGGTGCGGAATGGGTCCACTTTGAGTGCCCTTGACCTAAGTTGTTCTGCTAGTGATTTTTTAGATTGCTTAGTATCATTAATTAGCATTCCTGCCTTAAGAAATCTATCTGCACTTGGTCTTAAACGAGCAGGGCCTAGTTTTTTGCTTATTTTTATTGAATTAAAGTAGTTTTTAACGACCTCTATACCATCTTTTACTAAAATTTCTGCATGGTTTAACTGATAATGGAGTATCTCATCCTCGTGAATATCCACATTATCCTCAATTAAAAAAAGCCGACCGGCGGTCATTATATCCAAAACACCAGTTGTTAGAATTTCTGAAAGAGTTTGTGGTTCGTACTCTGAAATAAGTGCATTAAAATAGTCAATAGAGTCAGGATCTGAACTTTTTATTGCTTCCTTTTGAGATTTACTAATGCAATTCAACTCTTTTTCAATCGCAAGAAGAACCTGTTTATACATAATAAAAGGTTCGCGATGATCAAATTTCCGTATCTCTAAAATACCGTTAACTGGTATTTGAAACAGTGTGCTAAAGCTCTTCAGCACTGTGTGAAGTGATTTTTTAAGCTTGTTTGTTTCTGTTTGAGTAGTCATTGGTTTATTTTTACTGAATTAGATAACTTATTACACCTACATTTAAAATTCCGCCAAGCTTTTATTAAAAGCGTATATACCTTATATGGTTATCTGCTTTGCAGATCTGTTGCAATGCTCGAATAGACATCTAGTACAGCGTAACTCTTAAACTCTCGCACCAAGCCTTGTTGTTTCTCGTACACGACTTAAAATTTTACTATCTTGATGTTGTCGATGTTGCTTTTCCTACAGCATCTATTTCCTGGAGAACTACACCTGTGCCGTTTGCTACAGCTTTCAATGGATCATCAGCTACAAATACTGGAAGACCCGTCTCTTCTGAAATAAGTTTATCAAGACCTTTAAGTAGAGCACCGCCACCAGCCATCATAATACCGCGATCAATAAGGTCAGCTGCAAGTTCCGGTGGACATCTTTCAAGAGTACTACGCACAGCTTCTATAATACTTGCTATAGGTTCCTGCAAGGCGTTACGCACCTCGTCTTCAGTAATTTTTATAGTTTTAGGGAGTCCTGAAACAAGATCACGTCCCTTAACTTCCATCGTGGAGGCCTCTTCTTGGGGATATGCACTTCCAATTGTTAATTTAATCTCTTCTGAGGTACGTTCTCCTATCATAAGATTATAGACACGTTTCATGTGCTGACTGATTGCAACATCCATCTCATCACCACCTACACGAACACTTCGTGATTCAACAATACCAGAATATGAAATAACAGCAACTTCAGTTGTTCCTCCACCTATATCAACAATCATACTGCCTGACGGCTCAGATACTGGAAGGCCTACTCCTATCGCGGCTGCCATAGGCTCTTCAATTAGAAAAATTTCTCCTGCACCTGCACGCTGAGCACTGTCTTTTACTGCTCTTGTCTCAACTTCAGTAATACCTGATGGGACAGCAATAAGAACTCGTGGCGAAAGAAATCTTCTGCTACGTTTAACAAACTGACGTGCCTTCTGGATAAAATAACGCAACATATCTTCTGTAATCTCAAAATCAGCAATAACACCATCTTTCATAGGTCTAACAGCCTTAATATTTCCAGGAGTACGTCCAAGCATTCGTTTTGCTTCTCCACCAACAGCAAGTACCTCTTTAGTTCCGTCAGCAATTGCAACTACTGATGGTTCACACAATACAATGCCTTGATCCTTAACAAAAACAAGGCAGTTAGCAGTACCCAGATCGATACCTATATCGCTGGCAAAAAATTTAGACAATTTCTGATATAACATTTAGGAATTCCCGCTCCTGAAATCAGGGTTAATATTTTTAATATTCATTTGTTTTTTACATATTAGAGATTAATATATTCTAATATAATATAATATCAAGTAAAAATTACATTATAATATCAATATTACATTGAGAATATCAATTGATAAGTTTGTTAATAAATTGTTAATAAATTGTTGAAAAAATATTTACTTATTTTGATCATCAGAGAGGTAACATTTTATTAACAGGTAAAAATACTTAATTTAATACCTATTATGCACTTTATTAACAGAATTAACAGGGTATAATAATAGTGTTTTATAGATATATAGATATATATATAATACAGAGTGTGAATAAAGTAACTTAAATTTTAAGAAAGGATGGGGTATATAAATGAAATTCAATATCAAAAAGTCCAATTTTATTGAAGGTTTGCAAAGAGTAAGCAGTGTTATAGGCTCAAGATCAACATTACCGATACTTTCAAATGTAATGATCGAAGCAAAAAATAACTCTCTTATCCTTACGACCACAGATTTGGAAATTCGTATTACAACAACAATTGAAGTATCAGTTGAAACTGAAGGTAAAACAACATTGCCTGCAAAGACGCTTTTATCAATTATAAGAGCTTTGCCGGCTGATATGGTTGATATGTCAGCAGACAGTAGTCATCATATGTCAATTAAATCAGGAGCATCATCTTATAAGCTTCTAGGTCTTGCATCAGATGATTTTCCACTACCTATTGAGTTTACTCCTATCAGAAGTTTCTCTTTCAAGAGAAATGACATATCTAGAATGCTTGAACGAATATCTTATGCGGCAAGTTCAGATGATTCAAGGAAGACCCTTAATGGAATTTTGTTTTCTGTAAAAGAGAATGCATTTACAGTGGTTGCAACGGATGGTAAACGACTGGCATTGGTTGAGAAAGTTGCTGAAAACTTTTCAGGTGAAGATGGTCAGGCTATTGTTCCTTCAAAAAGTGCAATCGAAGTTCAGCGCATTTTTGCTGGTGGTGATTCAGATGTTTCTATAGAGTTTGGTGAAAATCAAGCATCATTTACTTCTGACGGAACTAAACTTACTACAAAACTTGTTGAAGGGAATTATCCGAACTATCGTCAGGTTATTCCTACTTCATTTTCAAGAAAGATTGAATTGCCTTCGGATGAATTTGCAGCGGCAATGCAGCGTATATCTATTGTTGTATCAGAGAGCAGTGCATACGTGCAGATGATTTTTGATGATAATAAAATAGTTATGAAAGCAGCCAGTAATGAAATTGGTGAAGGTCTTGAAAGTGTTGCAATAGAGTATTCAGGTCCTGAAATATCAGCTTCATTTAATCCAGGCTTTGTTCTTGCTCCTTTTAAGCATCTTGATGCTGATAAGGTGACAATGCAGCTTAATGACGGCTATAATCCTGTAGCGATCTCATGTGGTGACGGATTTTTATACGTTATTATGCCAATGAGAAACAAGTAGGCGTGTTATTTTAAACCCACCAAGGTGGGTTTAAATGAACTGCCTCGGTGTCTACTCGAGCATTGCGACAGATCTGCAAAGCAGATAATAACACTAGGTATCTACGCTTTTAACAAAAGCTTGGTAAAATATACTTTTATATGAGAATAAACCCCACCTTGGTGGGCGTCCCAAGGGACGGGGGAATAAAACCCACCTTGGTGGGATTTGATGGTTGATTGTGGATATAATTAAAAAATATAGAATTGGATTTGTAGATAGAACTCTATCTTCTGCTTTCTCTGTAGCTATTATTACGTTTCTTCTATTTTTTACTATATTATCTTCCCATGCTGATAAAAAGAGTCTCGTAGTGATGTCATTTAATGTACGGAACTATTTTGTCAAAGGGGAACGAAGTTCGCCTGTGAAAGATGTGAAATCAAGAGATGCGGTTGCTTCAATTATTGCAGCAGGTGATCCGGATATTGTTCTTCTTTCCGAGATAGGTGGAAAAAAATCTATAAAAGATTTAGCTGAGCGTCTGAAAAAGCTCGGTTTGGATTATACATATATAGATGTTATGCATGGTGCAGATTCGTGGCGATACCTTGGGGTTATGGCTAAATTCAAACCAGTTGCATTTGAAAAAAAGAGAGATTTAACATATAAAATTCATCCCAAAAAACTTGCAGCTGGTGCAGTTGATAATGTGCCTGTACAGAGAGGTTTTTTCTACCTTACATTTAAAAAAGATAATTATAAACTCCATATCGTAACTGCCCATCTTAAAGCAAAGCTTTTCAATCCCAGATATAATCAGACAGATATGAGAAGGTTTGAAGCTAGACTTCTGCGATATTATATTAATGATATCTTGAAAAAAAATCCTGATGCCAATCTGCTTGTAGTCGGTGATTTAAATGATAGTTATTCTTCTAATCCCTTAACTGTTATTAGAGGCGATAAATTAAAAGATGATAAAAAAAAACTGACCGATCTGAAACTTGAAGACAGATGGCATAACCGATGGACTCATTGGTGGAATGCTGTGGATTCATACAGTAGAATTGATTACTCTCTTGCATCGAGCGGGCTGATTAATGAGATAGACTTTAGCAAATCATGTATCATACATATTCCCAAATTTTGGCTTTTAGGCTCTGATCATAGACCTTTGTTGACTGTGATTAATGCTGAAGATAAGTAATTTGATATTGATTTTTTCACTTATTGAATCCCACCAAGGTGCGTTTTATTCCCCGTCCCTTTGGGCTACCATATAAAAATATATTTTGCCAAACTTTGATTAAAAGCGTATATACCTCGTATGGTTATCTGTCGCAATGCTCGAGTAGATATCGAGGTAGTTTATCGCAAGTCGGTGTCAGTTTATAAAATCTGACACTTTCAACTCAGGGAAGAAGTTTGACAGGAGGTTTTCGTAAAAAACATACTGCTCTTTTTCGGTAAATCCTTGCTGATTTTTCAGCTCTTCCATAATAATTACCAGCATAAATTTCATTCCCTGTTTAGGGCGGTGTTTCATCAATTTAAGACCTTCTGTAAACGGGAGTTTTTTTATTTTTTCTAGTATTTTTCGGTCAATATTTTTCTCTACGTTAGCATCAATAAGATTATCAACAAACATAATGCAGAATTTTAGTTTCAGTTCGTCGGTAATCCACGCTTCACCCAGCAGAAGGTGCGCAAGAGTTTTGGCAAGAATTTCTGCCCCAGAATTGGGGTGTCTGATTGCTATTTTAAATCCATTTTCAACTGAAAGTTTATTTTTCATATTTTGCGTTAATCTCTTTTTTCATTTTTCCAAAGGTGATATACTTTACGCGGGTGAAATCTTAGCATTTCGATTAAGGTTGAGTAGCCAATAAAAGAAATACAAGATCTCTACCGCTTGCGGTATAAAAAACAAGACAAAATTACAATACACTCAAGATTAGAAATATCTATCCTGATTTTTGTCTAAAAATCATTTTTATCCCACCAAAGTGGTGGATAAACTTTCCGAAATATTATGCTTTGAACTTGAATTTGTTTCCGAATTCGCTCGGAGGCATCTCGCCTCCACACGAAGTAATAAAAGTGAATAACAAAATCCAAGCTTAATGGTTACAAAAATAAAGGCAATAAATAGAGCCTTATGGCTGTTCTTTTGCTTATTTTTTTACACCTATTTTGTCTCTAGCCAATTATGAAGTTTTCACAGAGTGAAATCCACGAGCAAGAGGTCTATAGCTGGCAATCGTTTACAGACGCGCGATAGTTACCCCTGTCGCGAAAAGTTGATTTTTATGGGGAAATTGAAAATTTTCCAAGGATATTTTATTGTTTTGACAGGAACCTTAATGGATGACCCCAATCTTTCCTATTTTCTTTTATCATATTTTTCGAATATCGCATTGCATGTATCTATCACGCCCTGATCTGAGAGGATTTGAGTATGATTCAGATCAAAACCATATATTTTTTCAGCTCTCTGCTGCATATCATATTTCAATTGACTTGACAAATAAACAACATTGTCATTGTTTCTGCGAAAAGGCTTCCGGTCACCATGATATGAAAAGAGCAAAAAATAGGGAATTTCTGAACCTAAATAGTCAGGTGATAGCTTTTTGATAAATTCACAGTCGGGAGAGAGATCTTTCCAGCAGGGAATTACTGCGGGAGCATATTTAGCCCATTCTGCATCCTTGTCCCCGCCCCATGGAGTTGATATTGAGAGGAATAATTTAATATAATTATTTTGAGGCTTTGATATGTTTCTTTTTATAAACTCGCTGGCAACCAAACCTCCCATGCTGTGGGCAACAATATACATACTTTTAAAGTTATATTTTACATGAAGCTCATGGACAATAATATTCAAAGCTTTACCTGTTTTGCCGATACGGAGTCCTGATGGATAATAATAGAACCATGGTTGATAACGTGATCGGTCAATCTTTTTAAAAAAAGTTTTCCAGCCTTGAGGGAATCCGCCAATTCCATAAATAAAGATAATTGGGATTTTTTCAGGATCGTATTCTTCAAGAAAATAGATTCCTACCCCATCTTCGTCAAGAAATTTTAATGGTGTCCACAACCCTTTGTATCCATATTCAGGAGAGAATCTTTTGTTGTTTATATCTGCTATCTCACCAGTCTTGATCATGAACGTATCTCCATAGGATGCATCAAGGTTCTTAATCTCTGTGGAATATAGATAGGGAATTTTCGTGTTGTTTGAGATAACCAGATCGATAATGAATTTTCCGGAGACGGGCAATGCCCTGTTTTCGGGATTAGTCCAATATCCCGCCGGTTCATCTTGATCATATTTTAGGTTATGGTTATTGTCTTCAAATAAAACTAGATGATATTTTTCCCAGGCTGGTAGCAGAAATGCGTAATAATCAGCATTGTCATGTAGGCATTTATATTTTACAATTTTCTTCTTTTTATCGTATACTATTAGAATTAGTGAGCTCTCTTCATTGCTTTTATCAATTATACGACCGTGAATAGTCCCGGTCACGGCTATTTTCTCCAGCTCCTTCTGCAAATCAATAAATGCACAAGAGCTTGCAAGAGTAGAAAGTAAAAAAACCATTAAACTTTTATAAATCATCTAAACTTTTTCCTTTTTTTATGCGAACTTCGCAATTCTTATGTATTAAATTAAATTCATTGCACTCAATTAATTAAGTGCAGCTTTGCTGCAGGAGTGTTTTTTCGGCTGATTTCTGTAATTATCAAATAACCCTTCCCGTAATAAAAAATCGATTGAGTTTTGACTCAGTTCATCTGAATCCAGAGCTGTGGTTGAACGTGTCTCTATCCACGTTTCCATTCCGGCCTGATCCACCCCAAAATCACTTTGACATTCAGTAATTAAAAATGATAGCGAGAGTAATAGAGTACAGATATATTTTTTATTCTTCTCTTCTTTTCTTGTATGATAATCTTTTTTTATATGAACTGATGAGTAATATAGCACTATAATTATTGAAAACAATGTTCAGTTCGGAGGGCAGTGCTACACAACATCCTCGTTCTTCGTCGGGTGCGGTAGTCCCCGACCCAATTTGGCAACTGAGGCATTGCATCGGTCTCGTTTTGCGTCAAACTCCTTTTTACTCAGATGTAATTTAGGGGTCTATCTAATGGCAGGGGCTTAAAGGTTTTTTCGAACTCAAAGTATTCCATATTCATTGCCCAGTATTTCATATTCAGGCTGTAAAAATTCGACCTTAGCCCGCTCGCTATTTTTCCTTGATATTTTTTGTCTGGTGAATGTTGAACTGGGGAATTGACAGATCCTTATAGCAATTAGCCAGGGCCGATTGAATGAAAAACATGATTTTATGGCAATAATACAAGTTTCTAGTATTGCTTTAACTTCACTCTTGTTCATAATGAATGATTTTACTAATTGTGGAACAATATCCGTAGCGAGTGTAAGACAGTACACTTTGACACCTCTCTTTTTAGGTAGGAGAGTGTTTCGTTTTACAATATTTCTTAGCATGACGGAGATATTAAAAAGCAACACGGTAGCTTCCAATAATTGTTCTATTCTTTGAAGTTTTTATATTTTTATCTTTTCAATCTTAATTTTTGATTTTTGATTAAGACAAAGATTAAGAGAAGGAGTACATAAAATGTGCGAAGCTCAACGTACTTGAAGAGAACTAAGTATCAATTCATCAACTAATTAACGCATTTAGCAAACATTTAAATTTTACGTATTTCACTTCTCGCAATTCACTCTTCCGACTCCTTAGCGTCTTAGTACAGCGTAAATCTTAAACTGTCGCACCAAGCCTTGTTGTTTCTCGCTTTTTCTTCATGATAAAACACACACATAACTCAGGTGATGCGCATTTGTTTTTTATTTTAAAAAATTCAAAAAACAACTGCGACTTATACGATATTTTAAGCTGTACACTGCATTAGTACCTTTGCGTTAATTCTTATCTTTCTGACTATCAAAAAGATTTGAGGCTGTTTAGGTATAACGAAACCCACTAATGATAATAATCCGCCACTACGTTCGGGGACAGGTGAAGAGGCAATTTTATACTCATATTTCAGGATATTAACTTGAATTAGTATCTGAATTCGTGAACTTTTTACAGAAAAATTATTCACTCTAAAAATATTCTTTTCAAATTAAAATACTTTTAAAAAAAGTAATGAACTACCCAACGCCGCAAGCGGCGGAGTATCCCATTTTCTAAAAAACAAGCCCCAAAGGATTTTCATATAGTTTCTTATATTTTTCTTCCCCTTGATTTTTAATATACTGAACAATAGCTTCTTACGCACTTATACTTGCACAATCTATATATTAGAATGAAGTTGTTTTATAGCGTTTTCCCCTTCTTATATTGTTTTTGTTCATTATTATGGTATATTTTCTATTATACCGCAAGTGGTAGATATCTTGTCTTTCTTTTGCTCGCTAATTAAGTTGAAAGAAAATGTTAAGATTTCATCCGTGCAAAGTATAGTTTAGGTGAATATCTTGATACAATATATAGAAAATGATTATTACTACAATTAGGAATTAGTTATGAAATACATTAAAGCATTAGCCGCTTCATCTATGGGGGGGGCTGCATGTGTGATTGCGGGTAATCACAAAGATATCGAACGTCCAACGGAGTGGAAAGCACTTACTTATGGTGGTCGTTTTATGGATCGCTTACTACCATTGCATATTATCGCACCTCGCACCTCGGATACTTGGGGTGGAGACAATGTTACGCCACGCGACGTGAAGAATGGAATCGAGGATAAGGAGTGGTCGTACTGGGGAGGCAATATTGTCGTTGGCGATGATGGCAAGTACAATCTATTCGTCTGCCGTTGGCCTGAAAGCCATCCCAAAGGACATAGGGCCTGGAATGAATCAGCAGTTGTTCGGGCAGTATCCAACCACAGCGTTGGTCCCTATGAGGTAGCCGAACTCATTGGTAAAGGTCATAATCCGGAGGTATTCCAATTGGAAGACGGCAGATACGTCTGCTATGTGATTAATTCCTATTATCTTGGGAAAACGATCACAGGGCCTTGGACGTGTCATACGCTTACTTTTAATGACCGTGACCGGGGACTTCTTTATGATTTAAGCAACTCAACCTTTGCTAAGCGCACTGACGGGACTTACCTGATGATCTGTCGCGGCGGCGGTTCCTGGATTAGCAAAGATGGAATTTCGCCCTATAATCAAGTTTCTACTGCCACTGGTTATCCTCCTGTGGATGGTAAATTTGAGGATCCCGTTGTCTGGCGCGACCCTATCCAATATCACATGATCGTCAACGACTGGCATGGACGTATTGCCTACTATTTGCGGTCCAAGGACGGAGTTCAATGGACAGTGGATGCTGGCGAAGCGTATATGCCAGGCGTAGCCAATTACGAAGATGGCGTCAAAGAGGAGTGGTACAAATACGAACGAATCAAGATACTGCAGGACAAACATGGTCGTGCGATTCAGGCGAACTTCGCCGTGATTGACTGCCCAAAGAGGCAGGATTTGCCCAATGATAATCACAGTTCAAAAAACATATCTATCCCACTAGTTCCTGGCTGCCTGCTGACGATCCAGAATCAAGAAAAGATGCCTGTAGCAACCGATCATATTCGCGTAAAGATTGCCGCTGAAGCTGGGTTTGATCCACACGTTGACGTTGATCTGAAAACGGTACGTTTTGGCGCACCTGAAGAGGTAGATTTTGGTCGTGGAAGTGCACCGCTGAGCACGGAGAAAGATGGAGATGATTTGATTGTCATTTTCTCAGGAAAGGAGTCTGTTTTTGCAACGCATAACTTCGCAGGCAAGCTCTTGGGTCGCACAACAAAGGGATCATTGCTTTTTGGTTACAGTAGTCTGCCATGGGTAAGCTACGATGAACCCATCCTCTCTTCGCTCAATCCGATTCTTAAGAAGAATGACGCCAAATTGACGGTTGAAGTCAACATAACGAACTATGGTCTGACCGCCTCAGAAGCATCAAAAGTTGTTGTTTCCATAACTACCGACGATGGTACGAAAGTGGGAGTGGTTGAAGGAACGTGTCCGGGAGTTAAACCGTGGGAAACCGCGACCATCGCCTTGGATGCCCCCGCTGCCATGCAGGTCAATACAGGCTACCGTTATGAAGTAAAAACGTATGGTGACGCACAATCTCCTTTGCTATTTAGAACAAAGGTTGAGAAGAAGGAAAAGAAGAAAAGAAGGAAGGAAATAAATAAAACCGGTTTATAAGTAGAGTGTTTTTGCGTTATCGGTTTAACTAGAAATGCCATTTCAGGCTAAAAGGAAGAATATAATGAATAGATATATGTGTATAGTTGTCGCAACGATCGGATTATCGATAGGTTGTTCAACAACAGAGGAGTTAAAATTGAAATCACCTGACCTACTCGAAGGTTTGGCCAATCGCTTAGAATACATAGGTTACGCAATCAATGATCCCGAGTTTCATATCTGGGGATGCTCTCCAATTATGGATGAGAAGGGGAAGGTGCATCTCTTCGTGGCTCGTTGGTCCACCAAGCATGATCACTTTGCTTGGTATACCCATTGCGAGATCGCTCACTATGTTGGCGATGGCCCAGAGGGACCATTTAAATTTTCTGACGTTGTCGCTCAGGGGACGGGGAAAGGCTGGGATGTCCAAGCTCCTCATAACCCCTGTGTCAAAAAGGTAGATGGCAAGTATGTCTTAACCTACATCGCGAACAGTGGTAAACCATTCCCGGGCAGTCAACGTATCGGTATGCAAATCTCCGATTCGCTCTATGGGCCTTGGAAAAAGGTTGGCAAAGATGGACTGGTTTTGGCTCCATCAAAAGACCCCAAGAGCTGGACGTTTAATTCACATTGCGGCGTTAATAATCCGGCATTTATCAAATCAAAGGACGGCCGTTATTTCCTTTACTTCAAATCCCAGAGGCTCAGAGAACTCCCCAAGAGAATGGGGGTTGCAATTGCGGATAAACTAGAAGGTCCTTATGT
>JAUUYH010000015.1 GCA_030590505.1 Kiritimatiellota bacterium | reverse complement strand
CCTCAACTTGTTGGGGTTTCACCAAAGTGTATTTTATATTTGTCGTTGTAAGCACGGACAGTCTCTTCAATCTCAATCGCAAGTTTAAGTGCAGCAAGTCCTTTTTCGCCCGAGACCTTGGTGTTCGGCGATATTCCCGTGATTGCTGCTTCTTTTGCACAGTGTATAAAGTTTTCCAGCTCCTTTTCAAGTGCATTATGATCATTAACTGGAATCATTTCACGATTGACTTTTAGATTTTCTTTGTCTTTTGAGTGGAGAATTCCAGTTCGTTTAGCATAATCCAAAGAGAGGTATGCATCTGTATAAAAGACCTGGTAGCGTCTGACTGGCTTGATTGCTATTCTACTTGCACTAATATTTGCGACACAGCCATTTTTGAACTGTATTCTTGTATTCACAATATCCTCTGTCTCGCTGAATGCAGACAGTCCGTTAGCATCAATTTTTTCAACTTCTGAATCAACAAGATGAAGTATAAGCTCAAGGTCATGAATCATAAGATCCAGAACTACACTAACCTCTGTTCCGCGTGGATGCAGCCCTTCTCGTTGAGGTGGATACGGTGCAAGCCTCTGAACTTCAAGAAATCTTGCCTTCTCTGCAAGTTTTTCAAGATAGACCATTACTGGATTAAATCTTTCAACATGACCTACTCCCAAGACCAGATTGTTCTTTTCGGCAAGATGTACCATCTCTTCTGCTTCCTGCACTGAAGTTGCAATGGGTTTCTCTATCAGAAGGTGTTTTCCCTGTTTCAGAAGAGGCATTGCTACCTCGTGATGAAGATGTGACGGTACTGCGATACTCAAGGCTTCGCACTTTTCTGCAAGTGCATCTATCGTTTCAAAGATTGGTACATCAAATTCCTTTGAGATTATTTCTGCAACTTTTGGGTTTGCATCATAAATTCCGATAAGGTTGGCTTCTGGATTAATGTTATGGAGGCGCGCATGATGTCTTCCTAATGCACCTACACCTACAACTCCTACTTTTATCTTTCTATCAGGCATACAATACTCCTAGTCTTAAGTTACGGGGAATTCCCGTATAAATTGTTTATTAATTCTTCTTTATTTTTTTTAATCCCACCAAGGTGGGGGCTATTTCTAGTTCCATGGCACGTACTATATCAAAAATATATCTACCTCGTATGGTTGCATCAAGGTCGTTTATTTCAATGAGTGCCACTGTTTAGGAAACTCAGTTGAAGACTTTAGCGATTTAAATGGAAAATTCCAGTAAGAATAACGGCTCTTTTTAGTTTTTTTCCCATAATTTATTACATAATTGTCCATTCGAGCCCGTGGAGAGAGTCCAAAGTACGGTATATCGGCAACTTGTAATTTACTTACTCTCTCTTGCAGTTGCTGATTATATAATTTATAATCCATTGATTCTGCAGGAAGGTTGTATGCCAAATACTCAACTGCATTAAGTGACTCTTTACCCACATCTTTATGGAGCGCTTGCTCTATTATTAGTTTTTCAATATTTGTGTTTTTCCAGAGCTTGTGATTTACAGGATCACAGACAAAACTCTTATCATCCTTGCGAATCTCGCAGAGAACATCTATAAGCTTGAATGAACTGTCATACATACACACAATTACAACATCATAACCCAGTTGATGTGTCATTGCCGAAAATAATCGAAAAAGTTCGTCAAGGGAGGCATCACCCTTTTTCCAAATCTCCATCATAGATGTATATGGCTTCTCTTTGGATTGACCTAATTTGATCTGAAACACCTCATAAGGCGACATTGAATCTTTAGTTGTACTCGGCTGCTCTTTTGTTAGAAGTTGCTCAAATAGGAGTGAAATAGGTTGTTTGCTTGTCTTCACTGCATTATTTACAATCTTCCTGATCTCATAGGCATCTTTCCACCTGAGGTAGTCAAAATGGTTGAAGGGAGATGTTAGGAGTGGCAGATTTAATTTGTTCTGCTGCAAAAGATGCATATAATCGGGAGCTGGTAATGTAGGTTCATCGTCGGGCACGATTTTTGATGCATAAAGGATCGCGAGTTCCTCATTGCCAGCTTGCAGTGCATTAATCCACTCTTCTGCATCACGTTGCTCCGGTATATATCCACTGACAGGAAATATAGATAAACTATTTTTCCTTATATACGAAACACAAAAGACACCAAAAATTACAGTTGAAATGATAGCCGCCGCTATCAGATTACCCTGAATTGAACTCATTTTCTCTCTCTTTTTTCTCTTTAATTTCATTTTTTAAATATTTTTTTTTGTAAAAATGTTCTTATACGGTTTGCAAAAAGCACTCCGTGCAACTATTATTGAATCCCGTTTGTTGTATTATACAATTTGAACGGTTCGTATGTGTTTATATTTCACATAACACTATTATAGTATTGTTTTTAATATTTTGAAAGAAGGAAATGGAAAATAATGGGGAATCTTAAGAAAAAACGTCGTAAAAAGATTGCACAACACAAAAGACGCAAACAATTGCGTGCTAACCGTCATAAGCACAAAAAATAGATAGTGTTTTGAAGTGGATTTAATCATGCTTCTAAAATTACACTTTTTTGAAAAATACAACCGGTTTAATTCCAGATCGTTAGATTTTGGACCGGTTGTTTTGTTGTGTCTGGCTTTTGTACTGTTATCTCCTACACTATCTGCTGGATCTGACTACAGATTTGTCATTGACCAACCAAAGATCCTGCCTGGACTTACCCAAACTCTTTCGGAAGATGGAAAAAAGAAAGCCCATGCACTGGCTGACTATGCATTTGCCTGTAAGCTATTTAAAGATCAGTACGCACTTTCCAAGAAAGCGATTCGCTATTTCGTGAGTGCTGTAAAAAATGATCCTGTGGCAGAAACACCTCTGCACATTCTTGCCACATACTGGAAACGTAACAATAAAGTAGATGCCCTGCTAGAGAACCTTCTTCCGATTGCAAAAAAGAATCCTCACGCTATAAAACTGAATGTCTTGGTGTCTGCAACCCTGAGCGCGAATGAACGATGCGATGAAGCAATTGAATTATTGAAGAATTCACTCAAAATAGCAGGTATTGACAGTAAAAACGGTGTACCTGCTGAGTTGAGAGCAAAGCTCATTTTGAAGCTGGTGAAGTGTTATCTAGAAGAAAAAGATTGGGACAAGGGAGAGGAATTGCTCGATGACGCACTTGATATACTTGACTTGAAGGATCTTATTACCACCCGATTAGCTGCATCTATTTTCTATTCTAATTGTGCAGATCAGGGGCCTGACGGTTTTTTCGCAGGTTGGAGCAAACGTCGATATCGTAAAAAACTGGAATTAAACCTCACACGCCTTGAAGAGCTCTGCTCAGAGGTTAATTTCGATGTGAGGACACTATCCCCCATTCTTGATATATATAAACGATACTCCATGAACGAGCGTGCAGAAAAATTAATCCTTTCTCAACTACTTTTGAAGCCTAACGATTCTCAGGCATTTATTCTTCTTGCAAAAGTTTTTGATGAAAATAAAAAATATGCTGCAGCATTCAGAGTATGGAAAATAATAGTTGACTCCCCGCAATACGCCAATGTTAAGCGTCTCTGGAAGACTATCTCCAAGCAGGTTGACGGTGCACCTGAGATCTACTATCAACTGGGCAATGCTGCAATGAAGTGCGAAAATTGGGATGAGGCGGTGAAAGCTTACGACTGGGGGCTGCTGAATAACCCAGGAGACCCTAGAATACTTTTTCAGTTGGGCTTTGCCTACCTAAAAATGCGGAAATTTAAAAAAGCAATATATAAATTTGAGAAAGTGCCCAATCTTCCTGATGCACAGTATTTTATCGCGTACTGTTATCGACAACTTGATAAAACTGTAAAAGCGTTTGCTGCAATTGAAGCGTCGGAGGTTTTGGCGAAAGAATTGAAAGATGAAAATTTTCTAAGCAAACAATTCTATATGGAGTACATCTATTTAGCTGATAAAGCTGGTGAGTTTAATAAATCGGAAACGATGGCCTTGGCTCAGTTGAAAAAATCTCCAGAGGATCCGATGCTTAATAACTTTTTGGGTTATCTATGGGCAGATAAAAATAAAAATCTTGCCAAGGCTGTGAAAATGATAAAAATTGCACTAGGTGCAGACCAATCAAATGCTGCATACCTCGATAGTATGGCTTGGGTTCTATACCGACAAAAAAAATACGCCAGTGCACTATCCTATATCGAAGACGCAATTGAAGCATCAGAAGAGCATCTTGTCGATGCTGTCCTGCGTGACCATGCAGGTGACATAAACGATGCATTAGGCAAAAAGGGAATGGCTCTAAAGCAGTGGAGGCTTGCCTTGGAGACTTATAGCGATGACATAGACCAAGACAAAATTAAAGCAAAGATTGCGAAAATTATAAGCAAAAAAAAATAATATTTACTGGCAAATAACTTATGCACATTGAGTGCTTAGAATTGTACTATTTAGGCCCTGTTTTTTAGCATAAAAAGTGGCTTGCCGCTAATGTAGCATAACCGTCTCGGTTGTGAATTCGCTCGGAGGCGTCTCGCCTCCATACGAAGTAGCAAAAGTGAATAAGAAAATCCAAGCTTAACTGTTACTTTTTTACTCTGTTATTAACCTTGCTTAATGCGTTGAGGTCAACGCATGCTACTTTTTCTTAATGAGTTGGGCCTCCGTTCCTTCTGCTGAGCAGATGTTTAACATAGCCTAGTCTTGATGCAAAGCATCTAGGCTAGGAAAGTTGTCCCAACGCAAATAGCAAAGCCAAAAGAGGTGAAAGAATAAGCAAAAGAATAGCCTGCAAGACTCTATTTATTGCCTTTTTTAGTATTTTTTTTACTTACAATGGTGTTGTTTCAAAAGAGGGGGGAAGAGGAGGAGAAAAATTTAGGATTGAGATTTTATTTAGTTATAAGTACATTTACGGTTTTAGGTGAGATCTCTTTTACGGAGAGGTTATTATTCTCAAGTAAGCATTGTACATTTAGTGTATATTCCCCTGGTTTTTCAATATTTGAGAGGTCGATAAAGACTCTGATTTCGTCAGAAGTTGTAACTTCAATAATATTTTTGAGTCCTTCAACTATCACAAGAGCATTGTTAGTTTTTATTTGCATTTTATTGCTATTTTGGATATAGCCTAACGGTTTTATCGGAATATTTTTAAATTTGCGTATCTCAAACTCTTTAAATACTTCAATTCTTGCAGATATCTCTTTTGGGTTAACTGCAATATTTTTATTTTCAGTATCAATTTTGCTCTGACAATCAAAATCCTCTACAAAATCTTTTCTCAGGACAATGGGATCAGTTTTCATATATTCCATTTTTCCAATAATACTTTCAGGGCCAGTAATAGTCACTTCTTGTGGGATAATAAGAAGAGGATTAATAGCATATCCCTCAAGGAGAGATCCCGAGTAAATGAGTTTTACAGGTACTTTTTTTGTGATTTTTTCATCAATATAGATATCAATCTCTTTGGGATTTATACTGGATATAGATACACCCTTTGGAACAGTGATATTATGTTGAGATATTGTCAGTTTGTTCAGTCCCTCTTTCGGATTTTGTATGGTAACAGCAATTTTTATATCATTCGTAGTTATTTTATTAAACTGCTGTTGTGAACCATTTAGTCCTATATCAATTTTAACCTGTCTATTTTCTAGTAATACATATCCAGGCATTGATATTGAGACAGGGATTCCATGCATTTTTAGTGGAACATCAAGGCGTGCGGTAACGCGTTCCCATACAAGTATGGCAAAAAATAGGGCAATGATTTTTCGCCAAAAATCATTGGCAATAATGCCTGGAATTATTCTTATTCTATTTCTTTTATTTTTGCTCATTTTTTAATGGAGTTCTACTGAACCCCTCCATTTTTTCTTCACTATCTACAGTAACGTCAAATACAGATTTTAACGATTCCCCCGCTTTAATTTTTAAGAGAGAGCTTAGCATCCTTGATAATTTATCAGGGCTGACATCTTTTTTTAGTTTTCCGCGACAAGCAAGGCTTATAAATCCAGTCTCTTCGGAAACTATAATCGCGACGGCATCTGTCTCTTCAGTTATTCCGATACCTGCCCTGTGTCGTGTTCCCATTGTCTTTTGAAGTTCAGAATTATGTGTCAATGGAAATATTGCATGAGCAGCTACAATAATATCGTCTCTTATTATAATGCCACCGTCATGCAGTGGAGATCTTGTTTGAAATATCGATTCAATGAGGTGGTGATTAAGTTTAGCTTCAAGTGTAATGGCATTATTGATAATTGCCCTCATCCCAATTTTGCGTTCAAAAACTATAAGAGCACCAACCCTCTGGTTTGCTAGGTTGATAGCTGCCTTGACAATTTCGCTGATTGTCTCCTTTTTTTTCATCTTTTTAACAAATGAACGACTTCCAAGTTGAGCAAATGCCCGTCTAAGTTCGGGCTGAAATATAACAATCAGAACCCCAGCAAAGACAGCCCATAAACTCTGTAGTAACCAAGCAAGCACTTCAAAGTGTAGAAGGTCGGATATTATAGTAAGGAGAATTAATGAGATGAGCAGACCAGCAAGTATATACGCTCCTCTTGTGCCTCTAAGATAGTACAATCCACTGTAAATGAAGTAAAATAGGATGGATATCTCAGCAATAATCCTGAGATAGTAGATAGGGTTTGCAAAAATATCATCAAAAAACATCATAAAAATCTTCACTTAATATTTGCTGTAATAAAAGAGTCCAGCTTAATTTATATAATTCAACGTTATTCTAACATAACTCCGAATTGTAAAAATGCCAATAATAATAATAGGTATCTTAAAAAACTTTGAAGTTGATATTGTTCAATAGGTTTATTGCAAGAATAATTTAGGCCGTGTAAAGAGTGCCTTAGCTCGAATATCTTGGGAAATGTTAAGGATGCGATTTAGTGGTCAACGAGTGAAAAAAGATGGTACCGAAGGTGGGATTCGAACCCACACGCCCGTAAGGACACAAGATTTTGAGTCTAGCGCGTCTGCCAGTTCCGCCACTTCGGCACAATTTTATGATTGTGAGAGTTACTATCTTTCTTGAATGCAAGTTTATATAATAGAGCTTAATTTTTAAAATACCAACTCACTTCAGAAATATGATGATTTTTTTTATTGATCACCACTAATTCAGGTGAAGGCCCGCAAAAGGCAATAACACAAAGGGGGGCATTAGGCATTGAGGTCGTTAATCCGTTACTGTGCAAATCGCGCAACGGTCAATCTTAATTTACATGAATTTTGGAGAAAATATCCTTTCCCAATAATACGGACAGAGTATCCGGGATTGATTTTCCAGGTCATCTTGAATATACCACCTTTATCTCCGCAGTAGGTAGGATGGAATTTAGGTTTATTTGAGTAGATAAACTGTTTATCACTATTAGATATAGGAGTTAAGCGCATAGGTGCAACGGCAATAAATTTTCTGACTTTCTTTACCAGTTTTTTATATTCTGCAGGAGTCAACTCGTCATAGGTCTGATTTTTAGTTGTCTGACAAGAAACGACTGCAGAAAGCAATAGTATTATTGATATGTATCTTAAAAACGTCATTTAAATACTCCTTAAATAGTAAAATAATTTTTATGAAAAAGCAGAGGTCTTCATCATTGCCTCTGGGATAATATTAATCAGATCATCCGCTGATGTTCCTCTAATTCCGAGTTTAGAAATTTCTCCGCACAATCCATGAATATAGACCGCTGATGCAACAGATTCAAATAGATTTGAACTTTCCATTGCAAAAGAGGCGATAATTCCGCTTAAAACATCTCCTGAACCTGCTGTTGCAAGGGCAGGGGAGCCACTACTGTTTATAATTGCCTTAGTCGTTTTTTTATTGGCAATAACTGTGCGATTCCCTTTTAGAACAACAACTGAGTTAAGCTCTTTTGCAAGTGTTAATGCCCCCTTAACTCTTTCTGGAATAGAGATCGCACTTGAGGTGATATTTTCATTAAGAGCTTGCATTAAACGTCGAAACTCTCCGTAGTGCGGAGTTAAGATGCTTAATCCTTCTCTTTTTTGCAGTATGGAAATATCCTGAGAAATGATATTAAGAGCGTCTGCATCCAACACCATTGTTTTTTTAATTTGCAGCATCCCTTTTACCATATCAGACACAGGAGTCCCTGCTGTTATTCCAGGGCCGAGCACAACGACATCTGCAATAGTTGTCAGATTTTTCAGTTCTGGGAGTGAATCTGCCGAGAAGGTTCCAGTGTTGGAATCTTTTATTCGTCGAAAAATGATTGAGTGCATATCGGGTATTGCGATATTCGCACTTTCAGGAACTGCAACTGTAACAAGGCCCGCACCTGAACGCATGGCAGCCATTGCTGAAAGAAGAGGTGCTCCTGGATATTTGTAACTGCCCCCGATAATTAGAATATGACCATGTTGATTTTTGTAAGAGTCCATGGCACGACGTTTAAGAATCTTCACATCACTGCTGAAAATCATATTGAAATTCGAGGGTATTTCGTTTACAAACTCCTCTGGAATTCCAATGTCAATACATTTTAGGATTCCACAAAGTTCAGGACCTTTTTTTAGCAGAAAGCCACGTTTCGGCAGTCCCATAGTTATGGTGAGGTCGGCTTTTACTGCATTGGTGGTCACACAACCGTCATCACCGTTTAGTCCTGAAGGGATATCGAGTGCAATTACAGGGCATGAGGATGAGTTAATTTCTGCGATAATCGCATCATACGGAGCTCTTAATGGGCCATTGATTCCGGTGCCGAGCAGGCCATCAATAATGATGTCACCTTTTTGTAGTTTTAATAGAGGTGAGTCGTTGTTTGAACTTGACTTAATTAACTCGACAGGTAGCTGCTTTGGAATATCTTTTGCATAAAATAATGCATCCCCTTGCAGTTCAGGGGTGTGGCATACAGCAAGCAATATTACAGGAATCTCACTATGTTCATAGAGGTAGCGTGCTGTCACATAGGCATCACCACCATTGTTGCCCTTGCCGGCAAGAACAACAAAGCGTTTTAGGTGTTTGGGGTGATATTGGGAGTGTACAAACTCTAAAATCTCTTCTGCCGCACCTTCACCTGCAGTTTTCATTAAAATTCGTCCCGGAATGCCCGCCTTATTAATGGTTCGGGCATCCAAGTCTCTCATCTGCTGGACTGTTACGGTTTTCATTGCTGTAGTTATTTTAGATTTTTTATTGTCTCAGTAATAGATTGATTCATTTTTAGAGAAATTTTAATAAGAGGTTTATCAGGTGCAGGTTTTCCTTCTGCATCAAGTTCCCTAGAAATCTTTTTATTGAAAGTTAGAGTGTCATAGATATCTGCATCAGGATTTACAGGAAATTCTCCTGTGAAGGTAGCAGTCATTGACGATTTTTTTGTCTCTAATCCAGGAGGCATTGGTGGTGAAACTCCGACTGTTATTATTTTGGCTTTGAGGAACAGGCATTTAGTTTTGCCGACAGTAAGTACCTTTTCTAGGGTTACCTCACCTGTAATGTCTTTAGTGTTTACTTTTAATCCGAGTTCTTTAAGATCCATCACAGCCTTCTCGCTGTTTATTTTCCATTTATCTCCGACTTTTTTGCGTTCAGCAGGAGCAAAGACATCATCATCTGTTGTTTTGGAAAATGGTAGACTTATAAATAAGGCTAACGCCTGTGTGATCTTTTTAGGGAGTGGTTTTTCATGAAAAAGAAAAATTGTCTCCTTGTTCTGTTTTTTTATTATAATTTCGGAATCTTTCTGTAAAATTTCGATTTTTTCTTTATCACTATCGTAGCTTGCAAAGCATTCTGTCACAACAAGTTTTAGCTCTGATGCACGCTTTAATTCATCAATCTTCAAAACAGTTAAAACACCTTCAAAGTCAGCCTTAAATTTAAGCGTATCCACTTTTATAACTTTTCCATCAGCATAGACAGTAGTAGTCTCTAAAAAAGACCCGTTTCCCTTTTGGAGGTATCTATCGCCAATCTCAGGCTGTGAAGAGATTTTTATTTTATAGTCCTGAGCATTTAATCCTAATGATGCTCCGATTACACATACAATACACAGCAGTTTTGATAATTTCATACTTTCCCTCTTGTTTTATCGTGAAAATTAAAAAAAAATGCGAATTTCGCATCCGTAGGTGAACTACATTAACGGTGTAATTTTAGATACATCCATAACGGGTCGTTTCCATCCTTTAACCCATCGCTGTTTTCCTGTAACAGTTACACGTTTCCCTTTCCACAGATTGAGATTGTGCCTATCTGAACGGATGTAGCAGCGTGGGAAATAATCACCATTTATTTTTGTTGCAACGGCATGAGTAACATATTTTGCTCCTTCACGTAATCGCACAATATATCCTTCAACATTCACAACTTTTCCTTTGCTGTTAATAAATGGAAGAAGCTCTTTTTTAGTATCTTCTTTTTTATCACTAATCTGATCTGGTCCTTCTGTTTTGTTTTCTGCAATCACGGTAGGCTTTTTTGCGAGTTTCGCAGCATTTTCTGGAGTTAGAAATACATATTGAGCACTAACCCATGCTTTGAGTCCAGTAGGCGGTGTGATTTTTAACCATGCTTTGTTGTCTGATGTTTTCAGAACTGTTACCTTTTCGCCAGGTGCAGCAAATCGGTAGGAGGAGTAAGCAACAGTTGGCCCGGCACGTAAGTGTACTTCTTTTTTGATTACTCCGCTCTCAACATACTGTGCAGAGACCCATACAGTTGCCGAAGATGGGGCAATTACCTGATACCAGCCATCTTTGTGTTTTATGACTTCAAGTTTATCACCTTTCTTAACTTGTGCGATCTTCGCATATTTTGTAGAAGGCTTTACCCTTAAATTTAGCTTATCCGCCGAAACAACGCCTTGAACACCCGCATTCAAAGACAATGTCATTAAAATAGTGCAAGATAGAATGGCAAGGGATTTATAGGTGAACGAATTTTTTTTGTTTAAATTTATCATTACTCCTCCTCTGAAATGATTTTCATAATATCATCAGGGATGTCAAGGTTTGAATAGACAGCCTGTACATCATCCTGATCTTCAAGTTTCTCAATAAGCCTTAATACCTGGCGGGCAGTTTTTTCATCCTCAATCTTCATGGTATTTTCTGGATGGTAGATGAGTCCTGACTCCTCAACTGGAATCCCTGCATCTTCAAGAGTTTTTGATATATCAAAAAACGATTCAGAATTACTAAGTACTTCAGCCACACCATCAGAGACCGATATGTCTTCAGCTCCAGCATCGATGAGAAGTTCCATTAATTTATCTTCATCAGCATGCTCTCCTGTAATGATAAATTGTGCCTTGCGGTGGAACATCCAAGTTACGGCTCCTACACCTGCAAGATTTCCGCAATTACGGTCAAATGCTGTGCGAATTTCGCTTGCTGTTCTGTTTTTATTGTCAGACAGACACTCTACATATAGAGCAACACCACCAGCACCGTATCCTTCATAGTTCAACTCTTCAAATGTTTCACCCTCAATTTCACCAGTACCTTTTTTGATAGCCCTCTCGACATTTGCATTAGGCATATTTGCGGATTTACCAGCTGTTAAAGCAGTTCTTAAGCGTGGATTTGCATCCGCATCTCCACCACCCTCTCTGGCAGCAACCATAATCTCTTTTGTTATTCTTGAAAAGACCTTGCCTTTTTTCTTATCTGCAGCACCTTTTTTATGCTTAATATTTGCCCATTTACTATGACCAGCCATATATCCTCCTGGAATTGTTTAAAAATCTTAATTTTATAAAAAGTATTATTTCTGTAACACTACTGTTTAAGAATGTACCACTTCTTTTAATGAAGACAACCCTGCTTGTTAAAAAATATTGGCCTTCGCTGAAATAAATGCTTTTTTCTTTTTTTCTTTCGAGCCAAAGGCTCCTTGGAGTGCGACACCCCTGTGTCGCTTTTGATTGCTTTTTATTCGCTTAATGAATAGCTTTTTTATATGCCCTTAGGGCTTCTTTTATTTACTGGTTAATTGGCCCTTTTTAGTGCAATTAAAAAGCGGCGTAGGGCCGCCGCACTCAAAGATGCTTCGCATCGAAAAAAAGCCTTTAGGGACAGGTTGATTATCGACCATTGAAAAAGCACACTCCGTAGGGGGAGGCCCATTATTTTTAGATGAAATGTCTTATCGCATGATGATTTTTCTCCAAAAAGCACTATAGTAATGAAAAGTTAAAGTGTATTTACAAATAAAGGAATCGTGATTATGAAATTACCATTGAATGTAGATTTATCAGGAAAAGTAGCAGTAGTAACGGGTGGCGGTGGAGTATTATGTGGTACAATGGCTGAGGCTTTAGGTGCATGCGGAGCAAAGGTTGCAGTTTTGGATCTTCGCAAAGACGCTGCTGATGCAGTAGCTGGGAAAATTAATGCAGCAGGTGGAACTGCTATGGGAATTGCAGCTGATGTACTAAACAAAGAGAGTTTGTCAGACGCAGCTAAAGCAGTGGAATCAACATTCGGAGTCTGCGATATTCTGATAAATGGTGCAGGCGGCAATCATCCCAAAGGAACGACAGGAAAAGAATTTCTTGAACGTGAAGATCTTGCAGATACCGCAAATGATCTGACAACTTTTTATGATCTTGATGCCGATGGAATCTCTTTTGTCTTTAATTTGAACTTTTTAGGTACACTCCTTCCAACTCAAGCCTTTACAAAAAGTATTGTAAGTACACAATCAAAAGGTGTTGTTATAAATGTTTCATCAATGAGTGCATTTACGCCTCTCACTAAAATTCCTGCATACAGTGCAGCAAAAGCCGCAGTTAGCAATTTTACGCAGTGGCTTGCAGTACACATGTCAAAGGTTGATATTCGTGTAAATGCTATGGCACCAGGATTTTTCCTAACAGAACAGAACAGATCTCTTTTGACGAATGAGGACGGTTCATTTACAGCAAGAGCTGAAAAGATTCTCGGACAGACCCCGATGGGCCGTTTCGGAACTCCAGAAGAGCTGCTCGGAACATTACTTTGGTTGGTGGATGATAAAGCATCTGGTTTTGTGAATGGTACAGTAATTCCGGTTGATGGTGGTTTTGCCGCATATTCCGGAGTATAAGCAGACACCGGATAATGAAGTTTGTAATCGACAATAAAATACCGTTTATCAAAGGTGCTCTTGAGCCGTTTGGAGAGGTGCTCTATCTTCCAGGTGCTGAGATTTCTCCTGATGATGTAAAAGATGCTGATGCAATGATTGTACGGACACGGACACAATGCAATGCAGATCTTTTGAATGAATCAAAGGTGAGATTTATTGCCACTGCAACAATAGGTTTTGACCATATTGATGCACCATTTTGCGAATCTCGCAATATCAGTTGGCAGAGTGCTCCCGGTTGCAACTCTTACTCAGTTCAGCAGTACATTGCCTCTGCACTGCTGACGATTGCTGAAGATGAGCAATTTTTGCTGAAAGATAAGACTCTGGGAATTGTCGGAGTGGGTAATGTCGGTTCGAAAGTTGCGAAATTCGCAGAATTAATAGGAATGAAAGTCTTACTTAATGATCCACCTCGTGCTGATGGTGGAGAGGACGTTAAGCAATCTGCGAATTTCGCAGAAAAGCTTGTATCAATCGAAGAGATTAAGAAGCAATCAGATATAATTACATTTCATGTTCCCATGAATCGTGGTGGTAAATACTCAACATACAAGATGGTTAACAATGATTTTATTGATGATATAGCTGTTTCTGGAAAAAAAATGTGGATTATAAACAGTTCTCGTGGGGAGGTTGTAGATAATGCAGACCTGAAACAGGCCCTAGAAATGAGTAAGTTAGCTGGAGCCGTACTTGATGTATGGGAAAATGAACCTGATATTGATACTGAATTGATGGAACTTGCGAAGTTCGCGACTCCGCATATCGCCGGATATTCTGCTGACGGTAAAGCGAATGGTACAACAATGAGCATTCAGGGTGTCAGTCGGTTTTTTAATCTCGGCATTGATGATTGGCAGCCTGATAATGTAACAGAACCCAGTAATTGCGAAATTCGCATAAAGTGTACAGGGAAAAGCCTGCAGGATGTAATAAAAGAGGCAGTTGATTTGACGTATAAAATTTCAGGGGATGATAGCCGTCTCAGAAACTCTCCATCAACGTTTGAAAAACAGCGCGGGGATTATCCCTTAAGGCGCGAATCACTCACGTATAGAGTTGAATTAATCGGAGATTCTGCGAATTACGCAGAAAAATTGGCTAAATTAAGATTTAATATTGCTAAATAAATGCTATATTGTAAAAATATCTAAAATATAATGAATCAATGTCATCCTCTGATTTTAAAATATAACAGGATGGTCACTAAATAAAGGAAGATAATTATGAAGAAAGCGGACATAGGCCTAGTCGGCCTTGCAGTTATGGGTGAAAATTTAGTTTTGAACATGGAGAGCAAGGGGTTTTCTGTTGCAGTATTTAATCGAACAATCGCCAAGGTGGAAAATTTTGTAAACGGGCGCGGTAAAGATGAAAATATTATAGGTTGTTCCAGTATTGAAGAACTTGTTGACAATATATCGTCTCCACGTAAAATTATGATGATGGTAAAAGCTGGTAACGTTGTTGATGCATTTATTGAACAGATTCTTCCACTTTTAGACGAGGGTGATATCCTTATTGACGGTGGAAATAGCCATTTTCCTGATACCATTCGTAGAACTGCGATGCTCGCAGAAAAGGGAATTAATTTTATCGGAACCGGAGTGTCAGGTGGTGAAGAGGGTGCTCTGAAGGGACCTTCAATTATGCCCGGAGGAAATCCGGCGGCATGGGAACATGTTAAACCTATTTTTCAAGCAATTTCAGCGAAAGTTGAAGATGGAAGTCCATGCTGTGAATGGGTTGGAGATAACGGTGCTGGACATTATGTAAAAATGGTTCATAACGGTATTGAGTATGCTGATATGCAGATGATTTGTGAGGCTTATTCACTATTGAGGAATACGTTGGGAATATCTCCGGACGCTATTCAGGCAATATTTGCAGAGTGGAATGAAGGTGAACTTGATAGCTATTTAATTGAAATTACAAAAGATATTTTGAAGGAGAAAGATCCTGAAACTGGCAAACCATTGGTTGATGTAATTCTTGATACTGCTGGTCAGAAAGGAACTGGAAAATGGACAAGTCAGAGTGCCCTTGATCTAGGAGCTTCTTCGCCAACAATTGCGGAAGCTGTATTTGCACGATGCATTTCAGCACTGAAGGAAGAGCGTGTGGCTGCTTCCAAAAAATTAAGCGGTCCAAATGGTGATTTTAACGGTAATCATGCAGAATTTATCGACGATGTAAAACAGGCTCTCTATGCATCAAAGGTCTGTTCATACGCTCAGGGATTTCAACTTATGAAGCTTGCGGCCGCTGACTTCGACTGGGATCTTAAATATGGTGAGATTGCACTTATGTGGCGTGGTGGTTGTATAATCCGTGCGCGTTTCTTGAATGATATTAAGGCAGCATTTGACAATGATCCAGAACTTGCAAACTTGCTTCTTAATCCATTTTTCACCAATATCATAGACACTTGCCAGGCATCATGGCGCAGGGTTATATCAACCGCAGTTCAGATGGGAATACCGGTTCCGGCATTCTCAAGTGCACTTGCATATTATGATTCTTATCGCTCAGCACGTCTGCCAGCAAATCTACTGCAGGCACAGCGAGACTACTTTGGAGCACACACGTATGAGAGGATTGACAAACCACGCGGTGAATTTTTCCATACCGACTGGTGTAAACTTGGCGGAAATACGACTGCATCAACCTATGATGTGTAATTAGTGCAGCAGCATTCTTCCCTCTGCCTTGGAACAAGGCAGAGAGAGGGGGGGTGGAGGTCGTCTTTTCTTTTGAAGGAAATGCGACATTGGCTCCCACGACACAAGGTCGTGGGTGGCCTAAGAGGAAGCAGTTCTGCAGTTGAAGAAGTGGAAGTGGTTGGTGATCTCTTCTGTATTCTTCTTCTTTTAAGTAGCTTGCGTTGTCCCAACGCAAATAGCAAAGCCAAAAGTGATGTAAAAGAATAAGCAAAAGAACAGCCTGCAAGGCTTGATTTATTGCCTTCTTTTTTGCTTGTTGGTTTGCTTGCTAATGTGTTGGGGACAACGCATGCTACTTGGAGAATTCGACATTTGCTCCAACGACACAAGGTCGTGGGTGACCTAGAAAAAAACGGGAAGGAAGAGGGCAGAGGTCGGAAGTCGGAGGGGAGAGAAGAGTTGATTAAGACAAAGATTAAGAGAAGAAGTAAAAGAAATGCCCGAAGGGCTTCTGAAGTACGTTAGACATTCCTGTCTGACATGGGGCAAGAGATTAGGAATAAGAAAAGTCCTTTGATAAGTCTTGCAGGCTCTGGAAGGGCATGTTTTTATGCTTGTTTTTTTACGCTATGTCAGGCAGGAATGCCTAACGTACTTGAAGAGGCTTATTTTTTCATTACAATTTTCCAGACTCGTAATAGTTCAGATGTCCCCCAAGCTTGTGCATCGCAGCCGCGTTGGTGGTGAGGGGCGTTACCATCTAGTATTTCTGGTATGTGTCCTACGCATCCTTCGTTTAGGAGTTGTAGCGATGATGCAAGTATTGCCTGAGCTGTTTGTCGTCCTTTGTTTCCGTATGTCATGAGGTAGGCTTCTGGATATGACGGGAAGGGCCAGGTCCAGGCAGTGCCGTTGTGATATGCAGGTTTGCGCTTTGTATCTTCGTCGCCTTCGTAGTAGCCCCAGTATGGATTGTATGGATTATTGAGGGGGTGTCCGTTGGAGCTTGTTATAGGTTGCGCAAACTTGACTTGTTTATCGGCGATTGTACGTATAGCTCCTGGAACTAGGAGTGTTGATGTTGCATCTAGGATTTTTTTGCGAAGTTCGCAATTTTCTATTAGCCCAAGGGTAATTGCAAATATCTGATTGCATCGCAGGGCATCGTCACGAATTGCGTTTTTCGCAGTTGTTCCAGATTTGCAATGTAGGCAGTCACTTAAAAAGCCCTCTTCATTTACAAACAGATCTGTTACTGAATTCCGTACTTGGTTTGCAAGTTGTTTCCATTTTTTATCTCCGCTCTCTTCGTCAAGGAAATTTAGAGCTGCATACCATAGGGCCTGAATTTCAATTGGATAGCCTTCGCGCGGCGTGCCAGCAGGATAGTTGGTGTCCATCCAAGTAAAGTGTGAGGGGCTGAAGACAAGTGCACTCTCTTTGTCAACCTTGATCCCATTCGGAGTTCCTTTTAAATATCCTTCTGCGATTGAGATAAGGACTGAAAGTAGAGTTTTCTCTGTGCCGGGTACAATTTTTTGAGTTATATTTGAGAGTTCCATATTCTTAATCATATCACGACATGCGGTAAAGAACCATAATGGAGCATCGGATGTATCCCAGTTGCCGACCTGATCTCCGTGTATGATATTTGGTAGCATTCCGTGCTCTGCGAATTTCGCAAATTGCATCAGAATTTTCTCTACATCTTCAAACATTCCGGCAGCGATTAGACCGCGGACGCATATAAGTGTATCTCTGCCCCAGTCGAGGAACCACGGGTAACCAGCAATCACAGTCTTTAGTTCATTACGTTTTACGATAAACTGTTCAAGAGAATTTGCCATAACTTTTTCGACATTTTCATAGTGTTGTTCTGCGAAGTTCGCATTGTTTTGCTCTTTCATAAGAGCTTTTAGTTCAATTGGTTCATCTTTTTCGTTCAGTGCTTCTCCAAGCAGAATTACTGATTCATTGCCTGTAAGTGTAACATCGAAATATCCAGGTGAGTATAGGTCGCTCTCTGCTTTAAGTCCCCTGCTTGCCTCCATTGCATGGAAGAAGTTTTGTATCCACTCATTTGATTTTTTGAACTCGCCTTTTGATGTAGTGAGTGAGAGTTTTGTTGTTCCGGGCTGGAATGTAAAGCTTTTTGATGATTCCTTGATTGATGATTCCCAATTCTTTTGCAGTTCTGGGGTGCGGGTTGTTCCGTTATGGAAGTTTCTGTCTTCGATATCTGGACGGAATATTACACGCACAGGAGAGTCATTCAGCAGGCATATTTCATCATCGTCTAAGTTTATTCTTTTTAGTTTAAGGATTGTTGCATTTTTCTCTGGTATCATTGAGAGGGTCAGGCGCATATCGACAAAAAGTCCATTCCCAGCGGGAAGATGAAAGTCCCAGACTCCTCTATCTTTTTCGTAATGGAAAGATTTTAATGTGTCGATGGAGAATACCTGAGAGTGTGCATGGTGGAGGAGTGTCAATCTGCAACGAGTCCATGAGATATGGCGGTCAACTGGTATTTCAGGATTCATGTTTGCAGCAATTAGTGCATCATATTTGCTTGAGATTTCGCCCCAGCGCAGATTAGATCGACATATTCCACCGCGTTTGTTGGTTGCCATAAAGAGGTGAGCGGATTTGCGAAGTTCGCAATTATCGAAATGGAGCGGGATTTCGTTGAGGGTGTTCTTTGGGAGCAGAGTTATGATTGATGAGTGGCGTTTTAGGTTCTCTTTTTTGTACATTGAAATATTTAGAGTGATTGCTTGCGGCTTGTCAGAGTGGTGCATTGGTGCGAAAATCGCAAAATGGCGTCCAGAATTATCGATCAGACTACCGCGTTGAATAGCAATTTTTTCATTTTTAGCGAATTGCACCATAGGATGGGCAAGTTTTGCACGAAATCTGCATGGTGCAGTAACAAGAATTGCGTGGTTCGCAGGAATCATAACATTGCGATTCAGGTCTTCTGGGAGGTTGTAGTGCACGTAGGAGAGGGGCGCGCACGGCTTATTCTGATTGAACTCTGGATTGGCTATATAGGAGCAGAACTCTTCAGGGCTTTCTAGTAGTTTTGCAGAAAATAGTCGTGTGTTCAGTGTTAGCATTATGTTGGATTTTCGCAGGTGCGTAAGAAGATCAAGAGCCATCGCCATTGCGGACTGCTCTGCAATGCGGTCATAGCTCTGCACATTTTTATCTTCATGTTCCGCAATTGCATGCAGAGAAGTGAGGTCACATGAAAGGCATAATATCTCACCGGGTGCAGTCATTATTGAGATCTCTCCGTCATTGCCCTGCTGAGGCGTTATGTGTTTTTCAGAGATAAGGTCTATTAATTTCTCTTTGAATTCCCCGAGTGATGAAATTGAGTCTGTTTTTAGGACAATCAGAGTCTCTTCATCACAGTTAAGATTGCATAGTATTAGAAGTTTTTTGTTGCGATTACTTGAAAAGCGTATAAGCCCGAGGGTGTCAGAGTCGATATCTGGAGTTGTTCCTTTTGTCTCGATAATCTTAAGTTCTGCATTATTGAAAAACGCCGGGTGTGTCTGTAGAATCGCGTTAAGTCTAGCAATATGGCTTACTTGGTTATTTTTTGAATTCCAGTTCAGGGCACTAGCTTCGTGTACATCAATTTTCTCTTCTGCAAACCACTCAACTCCATTTGTGAACCCGAATGCACCGTTTGCAGAGAGCATTGCACTTAGCGTAGTTCGCATTTTCGCATAAGTATGTGATGTGGCTGCGAGACGGCTGTTATCGTGAGTCTCTGCGTAGTGGACCATTATGCCATCGCCAGAATTTATTTTCTGGATTGATGAGATATATGACGAAATTGCCTCCTTTGAGTAGTTCTGGAAGAGCTCCGAGTAGGCCCAGTTCATATTTGCCTTGTCAAGGAGTGTCTGCGTAACTGCTGGATCTCCGCCAAGTCCCTCAAGGAGGAATATCGTGTCTGGATACTGCATGCGCACTTTAGCAATAATGTACTCCCACGCTTTTACCGGAATCATATAGCCCGCATCACAACGAAATCCGTCAACCCCACGGTTACACCATGTGAGAAACATATCAGCAAGGTAGATCCAGAGATCAAGCCTGTGGTGGTTAAGCTCTGTTAGATCCCCCCAGGTAACACCCCAGGCACCAGGAGAGTGAATCTCCCCATTCGGTTCCCTAACAAGCCATTCCGGGTGCTCTTCATGAATCTTTGCCGCCCAGCCAGTATGGTTTATGGCAATATCTAGAAAAATCTTTGCATTTTTAAGGTGTATCGCATCGACAAGTTCGCAAAACTGATCAAGCGGAGTCGCTTTTTTATCGAATTCTGCAAGTGACGGATCAATTCCTGTAAAGTCAAGAGATGCGTAAGGACTTCCATATCGTCCCATTCTTGCATAAACAGTTGGGGTAGGGTTGATTGGGAGTAGATGTATAATTCTGCAATTCAGTTCATCAATAATAAAGTCAAGCTCTTTTTTTAGATCTCTAAAAGTCCCGGAAGGGGGAATTACAGCATACCCCTTGGTGTCAAGTTTGTTGATGTTGGCAATATGAAAATCTGTGTTGTCATTGACCTTTTTTCTCTTATTTAGTCCGAACTGACGCACAAAAGCACAGTAGATACTATTTGCACAACAGTATTCAGCTGGTTCAATATTGATATGAGTATTATCGCCCTCCATCCATAATGGTTCATTGTTCTTCTCATGAAAGAAGAAGCACTTTGCTTCAAAGTGCCCGACCTCTGTAAGGGCAAGAGAGAGAGAAAAAGTTGAGTCATCAATACGCACCATCTCTATGTCGTGCCAATTATCGCCACGGCGCACAATATCTTTTTCACAATGAAGGGCAATCTCCTGACGTTGAATAGATGCCTTACCTAAGTTTGTACGCAAAAAAGCTTTCCCCTTCATTTTAGGGTCAACTGTAAGCGAGAAAAATGCAACATCACCTCTAAAAAAGAGCAGATGCCTACCAGTACCGGGAAACTGTTTCATAATATATTAAATCCAAAAAATATCAAATATTTCTATAATGTGACAAATATACAATAATCTACCGATGATACAACACAAAAAACAAAAATATGAATTGAAAAAAAAAGTCGAAGTGCTAAATTAGCAATTCTCAAGATAATTGACTAAATAAGGAGTATATATTATGGATAATTTACAGGCGAATATAGGGTTTATGGGACAGTTGCAACCGTCTGCGACATTAGCGATTACAGCAAAAGCTAAAGCAATGAAGGCGGCGGGTGAGGATGTTTGTAGCCTTTGTGCAGGAGAGCCAGATTTCGATACACCTCAGCATATTAAAGATGCAGCGATCGAAGCGTTGGGCAATGGCGAGACGAAATATACACCTGCAAGCGGTATGTTGTCGCTAAAAGTTGCGGTTGCTGAAAAATTCACAAAAGAGAACAATATACCGACAGAAGCAGCGAATGTAGTAATTGCTCCTGGCGCTAAATTTAGTGTATTTTCTGCAGTTGCTGCACTATGCGGGGAGGGGGATGAGGTAATTATTGGGGCTCCTTACTGGGTAAGTTACCCAGATATGATAACAGCATCAGGAGCCAAGTGTGTTGTAATTAACTGCAGTGCTGAAAATAACTATGAGATAAATCCTGCAGATCTTGAAGCGGCGATTACGGAAAATACAAAACTTCTTATTCTGAATTCACCGAGTAATCCAACTGGGGCTATTTACAGAAAAGAGACACTTGAAGCTATTGCGAAGCTCGCAATTGAGCGTAATTTTATGATTATCTCCGATGAGATTTATGAGAAACTTACTTACGAAGATGATGCTCCGCATATCAGTATTGCATCGCTCTCTCCAGAGATTGCGACACATACAATTACGGTAAACGGGTTTAGTAAGGCGTATTCCATGACTGGATGGCGTGTAGGTTATCTTACCGCTCCAACGTGGTTGATTAAGAGAATTAGTGCACTTCAGAGTCACACAACTTCGAACCCTACAACCTTTGCACAATTCGGTGCGATGGCGGCACTTAAAGGTGATCAGCAACCTGTAGAGGAGATGCGTCAGGCATTTGCGAAACGTCGTGATCTTATCTATAATCTGATGTCAGCTATCCCTGGAGTCAAATGTATTCGTCCATCCGGCGCATTTTATATCTTCTGTGATATTTCATCGTTCGGACTTTTATCTCAGGATTTCTGTGGGAAACTTCTTGAAGAGGAGTTGATGGCAGTTATTCCGGGAGCTCCTTTTGGAACGGAAGGTAATATCCGTATGTCCTATGCCTGTTCTGAAGATCAGATTAGAGATGCAGCTGCGAGACTCGCAAAATTTTGCGCAAAACTGTAGATCGTAGAATAAGTGGTTTGTCTCTAACAATGGAGGAGACCGTTTTTTTATATAATGAGCGGTAAATGATGTCAAAAAAACACCGAATTATCTGCAGACTTCCTTCAGAATCTGGCAGTGTTCCTGCTTGGGGGATTTTTATATCTCCTATTGATATCGTTGTTGCGAATTGCGCAGATGATATAATTTGTGCACTGAATAAGGTAGAGAAATATACAGAGTCCGGGAAATATGCAGCTGGTTTTGTATCCTACGAGGCGGCTCCAGCATTTGATGAAGCATTCAAAGTAAATGAGTCAGGCAGTGATGATCTATTTCCACTGCTCTATTTCGGGATTTATGATGCACCGTCTGAAATTATTTATGATTTTTCAGCAGTCGATGCGGTAGAAGATGTAAAACTGATTCCAGATATTTCATTTGATGATTATATTTCACGAGTGAAGAGGATAAAGGAGTACATCTACGAAGGCGATATCTATCAGGCTAATTTCACATTCAGATCAAAAGCTGCGAAGATCGCAAATTCGTATAATCTTTTCTGTGACTTGATGTATAGCCACCCGGTACCGTATGGGGCATATATTGATACAGGGGAGTTTCAGATTCTATCTTTGTCTCCTGAACTGTTTCTTGAGAAGCAGGGAGATGAATTGCTTTCTATTCCTATGAAGGGAACTGCCGCGAGAAAATCGACAACGGATGAAGATCTGAAGGCAGTTGCTAATCTCGCAAAAGACCCTAAGAATAGGGCGGAAAATCTGATGATTGTTGATATGGTTCGGAATGATCTGGGGCGAATCTGTAGAACAGGTTCAATTAAAGCGGATCCACTATTTCATGTTGATACATATTCGACACTGCACCAGATGATTAGCGAAGTTCGCGGAACTGTAGATGAACATTTATCATTGACAGATATTTTTACAGCACTTTTCCCCGCTGCATCAATCACAGGAGCACCTAAAGTGAGGGCAATGCAGATTATTCAGGAGTTAGAGAGTTCACCGCGTAAACTTTATACTGGATCAATAGGGTGCATCACGCCAGATATGAACTTTGTGTTCAATGTTGCCATCAGAACATTAATTTGTAACGAGAATGGAGTTGAACTGGGAATTGGTAGCGGTATTGTTGCGGACTCTGTTCCTGAGGATGAGTGGAGTGAGTCACTTTTGAAAAGTAGTTTTATCACAGCACATTGATTTTTGTAGCAGAGGAATAAATAAAATTGAATATGAATATTTCAGAAAATACAAAAGAGGATAAGGAAGTGAAAACTTCTTTAGGAGTTATGGAAAACATCAAGCAGTGGCTTACACTTCTTCGCTTTCCTAACTTTTTTACTCTACCCGGCGATATAATTATCGGGTACATTATCGCTGAGGCGACCTTAAACAGGAGCAACTACCTACTGGGTTACAATTTTGAAACTGGTAGCTTTATCTCATTTTCCATCTTTTACCTGTTATTTGCGATATTCGCAGCTTATGGAGTTGGGTTGATAACAAATGATCTCGCAGATGCTGACGAGGATTCTAAGAAGCGGCCAGATCGCCCGATACCTTCAGGAGCAATAAGTAAAAAGTCCGCATGGTATATAGCAATTTTTCTCTCGGTTGTCGCACTTGTTTTTGCTAAATTCGCAAATAACAGAGTCTTCTTTTGTGTCGCAGGACTTCTCCTGTTGATTTATGCATACAATTACCTGCTGAAGAGGAATCCGCTTCTCGGCCCCTTTGCTCTGGGTATATGCAGATCCCTTGCTGTCGTTATCGGTTTTTTCGGGTGCTGGTTTGATCCTAGCTACTATCCTCCTATGTTTTACGTAGTTACTCTTGCATGGTTTCTATATTTTTTCGGACTCTCACTTGTGGCATACTATGAGACAGAGAAAAATCCACCCCTAAGAGGCAGTTATATCCTTCTCTTCATTCCTCTTATGTGGGGTGTTACTGCAATCTTTGCTTCTGAAGTTTTAGCTGTTATATTTCTGATAAAAGAGATTCCCCCGGGCGTTTTTCTAGGTATCGGAGCTTTTGTTTGTTTTGCATTTTTAGTTCTGAAGAATTTTATAATTCTAAATCTTCGCTCAGTCACTCCGGAAAAAGTACAGAAAAGCGTAGGAGAGCTGATACGAACCATTATCTTTCTTCAAGCTTCAGCTGTTGCCTGTATGGGGTATCCATTTATTGCACTTGTACTATTTCTTCTCTACTTGCCTGCGAAATTCGCATCAAATAAGTTCTACAGTAGCTGAAGAGTTGGTTGTTGGTTGATGGTTGTTGGGAAATAGATCGATAGTTGCCTTTCTTCCCTCTGTAGTACGGGCATCCTTGCCTGTACATGTATTGATAATAATCCGTCACTACGTTCGGGGACTCCCACTCATTGTCCTACTCATTGTCTTACTCAATTTCTTCATTTCTTCACTTCTTCTCTTTCTTCATTCGATGTTCGATGTTCGATGTTCGATGTTCGATGTTCGATGTTCGATGTTCGATGTTCGATGT
>JAUUYH010000220.1 GCA_030590505.1 Kiritimatiellota bacterium | reverse complement strand
GATTAAGAGTTGCGAAATTCGCAATTATCCGTGTTCTCTTCTTGATCTCTTTTTTTTTAGTGTTACCCAATAATTTAGGTGAAGACCCAAATTTATTTACTCTACAACTTTGAGAATAAAGTGCATTATATGATTTTAGAGGGAGCCATTGCTCGGAAAAGTAACTTTTTGAGAGGGCGGTTACTTGTTTTTCCTTATTTTTAGCTTAAACTAAGGCAGTGTAAAGTAAAAAATCCGTGCATTTCCTACAGGAATTAAGTAATCCACCACATAGTGGTAATAAAAGTCACTTTGTGACACAGGAGAAAAAAAATGAGACCTTATTATTGCGTTTTGAGTTTAATAATTGCGATATTCGCAACAACAATGATTGGCTGTGGGGGAAATGGATCTAAAACATTTGTCTCCATCGGAACTGGTTCGATGACTGGAGTTTATTACCCAGTCGGCAGTGCAATTATGAAGCTAGTTAATAAAAACAGAAAGGGCGTAGATGTCAAGGCGAAAGTCGAATCTACCGGCGGATCAGTTTACAATATCAATGCGGTAGTGAATGGAGATTTAACCTTCGGTGTAGCCCAGGCGGACAGGCAATTTCAAGCAACTAAAGGCCTGCAGGAGTGGAAAAATAAACCTCAAGAAAAACTCAGAGCGATCTGCAGTCTTCATCCGGAAATCATTACTCTTGTCGCAACTGATGCCAGTGGTATCAAAGCTCTTGCTGACTTTAAAGGTAAAAAAATAAATATCGGCAACGCTGGTTCTGGAAACCGTGGAAATGCAGAACAAGTCCTTAAAGTTGCTGGAATTTCACTGGATTCATTTATAGCAGAAAGCCTGAATGCAGGAGAGTGCCCAAAAATGCTTCAGGATGGCAGAATCGATGCCTTTTTCTATACCGTCGGACACCCCGCAGGCACAATAAAAGAGGCAACTGCTGGCAAACGTAAGATTCATTTTGTTCCGATTACTGGTATGGAAAAGCTAATAGAAGAGTGTCCTTATTATGCCGTTGCTCAAATTCCCGTCAAAAATTACCCTATGTCAAGCTCCAAAGAAGATGTCCCTTCAATCGGTATGATGACTACATTTGTAACCTCTTCAGATATCCCAGAAGATGTAGTTTATAAAGTGACAAAAACGATTTTCACTAATCTTGATGAATTAAAGAAAATGCACCCAGCACTGGAAAGCTTAAATCCAGAGGGCATGCTAAAGGGATTAAGTGCCCCAATACACCCCGGAGCTGAAAAGTATTATAAAGAAGTGGGGCTTCTTAAGTAGGACGGCTTTTAAACCGTCTAGCTCAAATTGAGTATCTAAAATGTACTCAAGTTACCCAACAAGCGAGGCTCGTCTGCGAAGTTCGCATAAAATCGATCATTTATTATACTAGCGACGGGTAAAATCTTAGCATTTCGCTTAAGGTTGAGTAGTCAATAACAGAAATACAAGATCTCTACCGTTTGCGGTATAGTCAGGAGTGTCAGGTCAAAGTCCAACATACTTAAAATGCTTTGCGCACTTCGCACATTTACATTAAAAATATCATGAACAATAACAAATCACTCGACAATCAGCAGGCTGAGATAGAAAAGTATGCAAATTGGGATTTTGGGCCGCGCTCTTTTGACGGCTTTGAAAAATACCTACTTGTATTTATCGCTGCATCCTGGTCAATATTTCAGTTTTTGCTACCGATGTTTCTAACCATCCCCTCAGATCAAGTCAGGGCAATACACCTAACATTTGCCATTGCGTTGGTCTTTTTGAGTTTCCCCGTAATCAAAAATCAGAAGTTGAAAAATAAATTAAACGGGAAATGCAGTTTTTTAACCAAAACAAATGGAATCAGTTGGCTGGATTATATCACCTGCTTTCTTGCCGTCGCCTCAGTATTGTATTATGTCTTTGCCAAAACTGGAATTGAGGCCAGGCAGGGGAATCCGATTATCAGTGACTTTGTGTTTGGAATACTTATGCTTATGCTGCTACTGGAAGCTGCCAGAAGGGCTTTGGGGCCAGCACTGCCATTCGTGGCTCTAACTTTTATCATTTACAGTTTTTTCAGTGAATACATGCCCTCATTTTTGGCATTTCAAAATGCCACGTGGACAAAGGTGATCAACCAGCTTACAATGAGCAGTCAGGGGGTTTACGGTATTCCGCTGGACGTTTCAGCACAGGTTGTTTTTCTATTTGTTCTATTCGGTGCTATGCTGGAAAAAGCAGGAGGAGGATATTACTTTATTCAGTTGGCTTTAAGTCTTCTGGGACGTTTTAGGGGTGGTGCGGCAAAAGCAGCTGTCCTGGCCAGCGGACTGACTGGGATGGTCAACGGTTCAAGTATCGCCAACACCGTAACGACTGGGACATTTACCATTCCCCTGATGAAAAAAACTGGCTTTTCAGCTATCAAAGCCGGCGCGGTTGAAGTAGCTGCCAGCACAAACGGACAACTTATGCCCCCGATCATGGGAGCTGCAGCTTTTATTATTGCCGAATACTGCAATATCACTTATCTGGAAGTTGTAAAGGCCGCCTTTATTCCAGCATTTATATCCTATATTGCACTAATTTACATCACACATCTTGAGTCATTAAAAATTGATTTAAAACCACTGCCCAAAGAAGATATCCCACCATTTTGGCAGACCTTTATAGGAGGAATTCATTTTCTTATTCCCCTGATTTTCCTACTCTACCAACTTATTATCGAACGCCGATCTGCGCAATACGCAGTTTTCTGGGCAATAGTCTCTCTGGCCAGTTTAATCTTGGTGGCAGAGTTTATCAAAGCTGGTAAAAAGTTTAAAAAAGGGATAATCAACGCGAGTAAAATAATTATCGACAGCCTCGTTGCTGGAGGTAGAAATATGATGACCATCGGGGTGGCAGTTGCTGCAGCTGGAATCATTGTCGGAATCGTAGCTTTAGGACTAGGAAGCACTCTCACTGAACTTATCGGACATCTCTCAGGTGGAAACTTAGTTTTGATGCTGATTATCACAGCAATCGTCAGTTTAGTCTTAGGCATGGGATTGCCCACGACTGCCAATTATATAGTAATGGCATCACTCACCGTACCGGCAATCATCACATTAGCAGGAGAAACGGGATACGCCGTTCCACTGATCGCTGCCCATCTTTTCTGCTTTTATTTCGGAATATTATCTGATGACACCCCACCTGTTGGATTATCAGCCTATGCCGCCGCCGCAATCTCTCGTGCAGATCCCATCAAAACAGGAATTCAAGGCTTCAAATATGATATACGCACAGCGATTCTACCGTTTATGTTTTTCTTCAATACACAATTGCTGCTAATCGGCGTGAATAGCTGGTGGCATGGAATAATGATTTTCATCACGGGGGTTATTGCTATGATGGCATTCGCCAGCTTGACTCAAAATTATTTGTTGGTAAAAAACCGTATATACGAAGCTGCCATTCTTTTAGGAGCCACAATAGTTCTCCTCCGCCCAGATCTGTTCCAAAAATGGACAGGACAAGCAATTTTTGTATGGTATATCGTCGGGGCACTATTATTTACCACAGTACATCTGATGCAATGGCCAAGATCTAGAAAAAAAGAAAATGCACGCTTGATTTGATAATATTATCCTCTACAGTACATCACGGAGAAAAATCAAAATGACTTTTATCGAACATAGCCAGCCCATATTAAAACCATTTGCGAACATCGCAAATGACATAGACAAACTTGCTAGAATCTCAG
>JAUUYH010000166.1 GCA_030590505.1 Kiritimatiellota bacterium | reverse complement strand
TGCTTATTACAGAAATGACAGGTTATTTTAATTTCGCCCTCCTTTTCAAGAATAGATTTGATCTCTTCCTTTTTGAGGGTCATTACAGCTTGTTTCATTTTATCTACACTGCATGAACATTTATAGATTGGCGACGGGGCAAAGGTGTATGATATCTTATCTCTCTTTTTTAGCTCGCTATAGAGATCTCCTGAATTATCGAGTGCCTCAACGATCTTCCATAGTTTTTCCTCTGACGGGAGGTCGGATGATTGCATAATTGCAGCAACCTTTTCGGACTTAAGATTATGCCGAAATTCTTCAAGTTTATCCAGGTTGACATTCGGCATCTCCTGTAGCATTATACCGCTGAATATTTTAACAGGACTCTCTGGATCTGGCTTAAATTTGAAATATGCAGAAAATTCGCTCTCCAGCTGATCACTTGTTGACATAAAAAAGGATATATCTTCGCAAATATCAAGCATTGCCGCTTTAGCTGTTCCTGAATTTAAGATTTTGGAATCTTCAAACTTCATCATTGTGATTATTCCATCCTCTCCGTATAACTCCTGAAATGATTCCCTGGAGACGGTCAAGAGAGGCTGGGCAACTACACCGCGAATCTCATTCAAATGAGTTACATCAACAAGAATATTAGAGATCAATCCTGAATATTCCCACTTGATTGAATATTTCTCATTTTCATTCAATAACGGATTAAGCAAGGCCGCAACGGTCAAGGCTTTTCCGAAAAGTTCACCCGCAACTGGACTGCATGAGTGTGTCAAGATACCCTCACTCACCGTATTTGTCGTTTCTGTGAACGCAAAACGAATGTTTAAATTTTTAAACAATCCACGAATCAAAAAATCTCTGTTTCTCATATAATATCTACCTTTTCTGTAAAAACAATCTCAATTAATCTGCTGGTAAGCATTTTAATTTCATCTCTTTCAAGGACTCCAAAAATCAATAAGATCTTATCTAATCTGCCCTTCTCCGTATATGAGATATTTGTAGGTTGTAAGCTCGGGAAGTCCCATTGGACCACGTGCATGCAATTTATCTGTGCTTATACCAATTTCCGCACCCATTCCAAATTCGCCACCATCTGTAAAACGTGTAGATGCATTCATGTAAACAACAGCGGAATCTACTTCATTCATAAACTTTTCTGCGTTTTTGGGAAGAGTTGTCAGGATAGCTTCACTGTGTCCAGAGCCATAACGGTTTATATGAGCAATAGCCTCATCTACACCTGAGACAACTTTAACTGCAAGTATCAGATCCAGATACTCTTCGTACCAATCCTCTTCAATTGCAGGTTTAGCATCGGGGACAAATTTGCGAAATTCGCTATTTCCCCGTAACTCAACTCCGCATTCGATAAGACGTGCTGCAACTTTTGGAGCAAACTCTGCGGCAATATCATGGTTTATAAGCAATGTTTCAATGGCATTACATACACCAGGTCTCTGGCATTTTGAATTCTCAATAATCTCAATTGCTCTCTTTTGATCACACTCCGAATCCACATAAATATGACAGATACCCTTATAGTGCTTGATTACAGGAATGGTGGACTGCTCAACAACCGCCCTTATCAGTCCCTCTCCTCCACGTGGAATAATCAGGTCTATATAACGATCCATTGTAAGCATTTTTGAGACAGCACGCCTATCACTCCATGGAATAAGCTGAATAACTCCTTCAGGAAGTCCACTTGAAAGTGCAGCCCTACTAAGGCAATGTGCTAATGCTAGATTGGAATGAATGGCCTCGGATCCACCACGAAGTAGAACACAATTTCCAGCCTTCATACACAACCCTGCGGCATCAACGGTAACATTCGGGCGCGACTCATAAACAATGCCGATAACGCCGATAGGTGCGGTGACCTTATCAATTTTAAGCCCATTCGGCCGAATTGACGATGTTAGTATTTTTCCGACAGGATCTTCAAGCGATGCAACATCACGCAATCCATCTGCCATTGCTTTAATGCGCTCTTTATCCAGCTTTAGACGATCTAGCATTGCAGCAGATAGTCCCTTTTTCTCACCTACTTTCAAATCCTTTAGATTCTCAGACATAATAAAAGCACACTCATTCTCAACAGAATCAGCCATAACATTTAATGCACGATTTTTATCAGATGCTGACATCACCGCCAACACATAAGCTGCTAGTTTTGCCTTTTCTCCCATCGATTCCAGTGTATTGTCTATCTCGTCTTTTGTTATTCGTTCACTCATAATAAAATCTCCTTAATGGATGTAAATTTTGACTTTGCTTTATAATATCGCATAACAATATAAATATCAATGCGAGATTCGCAACTTTATATATTTTACTTGCCGGACGGGCGGACAGGGGCGTCCTTACGACGGGCGGATATGCGTTGTATGAATCTAAAGACAAAGATTAAGAAAAGACGGTCTGAGCAAAATAAGAAGTAAATAAAATGCGCAAAGCCCAAGTACGTATCAATTCATCAACTAATTAGCGAATTCAGCAAACATTTAAATTTTACGTATTTCACTTATCACAATTCACTCTTCATACTGCTGGTGAACATAGCGTTCGATAAATCATCTTCCTGGGAGTGGTTTATAGATAAAGCAAGACCACGTATGGTGTTTTATTTGTGATGAAAAATAAACACCGATGAATTCCTAAAAAGGGGACAGGTTCATAGTCGTTCTTTTCTTAGATTTTCGTAGAAATAGTTCAAGGAAAATCAATGATACTCTTGACTTATATTGTTAATGAAGTAGTTTGTATTTAGACATTAAAAAAGATTTAATGTAGGCAGTAGCAATCAAAAACTAGGTGTAAACAGCCTCGCTTTAGGACCAGTAAAATTCGTATAAATTAAAGAATAAGGTATCTAGATACATGAGAAATTTAAATCTAAGTATATTCATCATAACATTTTCCCTGATCTTTACGCATCTTCAGGCCGGCCAAACAACGAAGCCTGTGACTTATGCCAATGGCGTACTGGAGAATGGAATCATTTCAGTTGCGTTCAATCTAGATGAAGGTAGTTTCTCCATAGTTGACTCGCAGAGCAAGGAGCCCTTGCTTTCGGATGCCACATTCGGTTTGCCGTCAGGAAGAGGGCCTACAAGTGTGGATCTCCTTAAAGTTGAAGACGTGAAGGATGAACTAGGCGTTGGTAAAAAAGTAATTCTGGCCGTAAACGATAGGAATTTACTCCGCTACACTGATCATATAAGAAGCAGAAAACCACTGGCGCAGCGTCTATTCTCATATACCTTGTATCAGAACTGTCCCGCTTTGGTACTCGGGTTTGGTCTCAAAACGCCTGAGTATATGAGGATGAGACTTATGAAAAGTCAACTGCTTAAAGAAGGGCAACTCTTCGGAGGCGAGCCCATTGAAAACCTTAAGACACTTAACGGAGCAGCAGGCGCCCAACCGACGTTGTTAAACTCAAATCCCTCTCGCATCTGCGTCAACAGTCTCATGCTTACGGGTAAGATAGGCGGCACACGCAGAACCGCTGTCTGGGGCGGACTATGTTACAACGAGTTTGCCGCTATTACCACATTAGACAACAGTTCGATCGGTTTCTATGCCGAGGATCCTGTGGGGCGTCTGGTAGATGCGGGGCAAACCTATCTCGCAAAAGATACCTTCTATTTGGATGTCCACACCCGCGAACCCTTTGAGGCCCTGGAACGCTACGGAGTTGCCATGAGAACGGCTAACAATGCAAAACCTAATGTCTATGATTTCCCCGTCACTTGCGGCTGGAGTGTATCCAAATTGAGTAAACTTCCAAATGTCAATAATTCGGCGAAACTGATGGAAGAGCTTGAATTTGCAAACAGATGCGGCATCACCCGATATACAGATGTTGCACTTCGCGTTGAACCTGATAAGTACCACGGCGATACTGAGCAGGGTTGGTGGGATGATGCTCACATGCAGAAATTTGAGCATCTAGTTGCCCCTTACGAGACTATCGCCAAGTGGAATAAGGCGATGAGAGCTAGAAACGGTGTTCCCTATATCTATATGCAGATTGGAATGCCTTCCGATGATTTTGCCAGAGAATTTCCTCAATACATGCTTTTTAATGATGCTTCAGAAGTCGACAGAAGAAGGCCTGGCAAGAGATGGTTAAAAAATAGAAAACACCCTCATCACCAGCCCTATGTCAGTTACGACTACACAGACAAGGAGTTCTCAAAACACTTTGTTAAAGTCTGGCGTAAGCTGAGGGAAGACGGCATCCAAGGTGTAAAGATTGATTATGCGGCTACCGCTTGGCGTCCCGAAGGAGGCTTTGATGACAAGTATTCCACCTGTAATGCAGCCTATCGTCGTGCGTTCCAATTAATGCGCGAGGCATTCGGAAAGGATGGACTCATTGACGAGCGAAATATCGGTGAATCTGGTCGTCCCTGCTTAGATGTATCGGCAGGCATTGTGGACACCCAACGAACTTGGACAGATTCCAATAAGTTTATTGCCGAAATGGTGTCACGTAGCGGACTTCGCTGGTATAAGAACAGAACAGTTTTCAACTACTACTCCGATACAAAGACCGTACACAATCTTTCCCAAGATGTACTACAATCGATGCTTACAATGAACTTTTTAACGAGCGGGAGGTTAGACTTATCCTCATCATACTCGCTTTTTACTCCTGAAATTACACACACGGTTTCCCGCACCTATCCTCATTACAGAGAGGCCAAAACCGCCCGCCCGCTGGATGCATTCACGGGAGTAAAAGACCCACAGGTTTATGACCTAGAACGAACTCCCGATTGGCATCAGGTCGTACTCTATAATACGGGAGATAAAGAGTCCACTGTTTCTACCTCCATTAGTGGCGAACGAGTTAACAATGCTCTCGGTTTGGATCCGAAAGGATATTACCACGCTTATGAGTTTTGGTCTGACAAATACCTCGGTAAACTCCCGGGGACGGGTCAGATAAAACAAGAGTTAAAACCTAACTGCTGTGCGATGATCTCATTGCGTAAAGCGATGCCTTATCCACAGGTGATCAGCACCGATCGCCATATCCTTCAAGGCTGGGTTGATCTGGTAGATGTAAGCTGGAATTCTGAAAACAAAACCTTAAGCGGAATCGCAAAGGTGATTGGTGGTGAGCCATTCAAAATAGTCATCGCCAACAACGGGCACAAAGTCGTTACTAGCGAGTTAGATGTCAAACCTCATTCTGAAGCAGGTCTTAGCTGCCTAACGCTTTCCTCTGCTGAGGATGCAGATGTTAAGTGGGCGATCAAATATGAATAATACAGAACCAACCCATTATGGCGACGTCCAAAAGGGAGCGCCTCATGGTAGGCGATATACAAGGAGAAATATGATGAACTCAAAGATTCTTATTGTCGTGTGTATGCTTTTATCTATTGGAATTTATGCAGAAGAAAAGTATAAAAAATCGGTAGATTTTATAGCTAAATCTTTGCGAAGCATTGATGAAGCAAATAAACTTTTTTTTGACAATAATAAAACAACGATAGATATAAAAGAAAAAAAAGAAGTTCTCATTCGAAAGATTGTAAGTCAAAGAATTGAGAAAATAACGGAAAAAGCTGCTTTTTCATTTGGAAGCCTTTTAGGAGATAAAACAACAACAGTAAAAGCGGAAAAAAATAAACTTCATGAAGCATTAATGAATAATGACATGAAAAAACTCAATGAATATTCTATCTCTATTACGGAGGAGAATATTAAGGAAATCCTTGATGATGGAAAAAAGATCTTGATTAAAATTGCGAAGAATGATGCAAGTAAATATGATAAAAGCAATCTAGCCGATTTTGTGAAAAAATATTCTGAATATAAAGCTCAGTTAAAAATGATAAAAGGCTAACAAAATTGACCAGACGAACGGAGTACC
>JAUUYH010000117.1 GCA_030590505.1 Kiritimatiellota bacterium | reverse complement strand
GGATGCCGTATATGAAAACCTCGCCGCACTCGATACAATAGGGGTTGTCGCAAGTAGTGCAGGCGGTTGGGAAAATGCTCTAAACGAAATGGCTCGTGCATGTATCCCGTTCTTTATGGATCGTACGCTGAACTCATATAAACCATTGACTGAAGAGATAAAAATAAAGACGCTAGGAACCTCATTTGCCCCATATTCTAAATTGATCGCAACATCAGATGCGAATAACATTAGTGCAATGGACATATCAGGAATTGATGAAACGAGAAAAATATTTACATGGCTAGAAAAAATGCTTCAACCTGATCATCGAAATGAGATTGTTGAACATAATTACCGTAAAGCATTTAATTATCTCTCTCATGTTGCAACCCTTCCAAGACTCGTAAAAGGCATTAACTATATCTATGAACGACACGGCAGACCTGGTTCACAGATTAAAGCAAGTACACTTGCGAAAATCGCACATAAACCTCTCGATGGTGAGGTACTGCACCCTCCAGTAGTTGTCGATTTGTAACGATTTGAAATCATAAGTATGTATTGATTAGTTAACCTTAGCGTGCTTGTTCAAAGTTTTCTATACCGCAAGCGGTAGAGATCTTGTCTTTCTTTTATTGGCTACTCAACCTTAATCGAAATGCTAAGATTCCACCCGCGTAAAGTATATCTTGTAGAATGAACTTGTGTATAAACTCAATTTGACACCTTTTTTACTCATAAAATTTCCCTCTCTTACGCATAGGACATAAAATGTCCCATTGTCTGGTGTATAATAAGCAAGACAGGGGAAGATGTAAGAATAACAAGGGATATTATTCCCAGGAGGTTGATTATGAGTAGAGAAGAAACAAGATCGATTAAGTCGTACTACAGGAATGTACTGAAGAATGTTTCGGATTTTAAAGAATACATTCAAATTGCCGATTCAGCAGTTAGGTATATCGGAGATAAGAGCTGGGGTGTACTTATTATGAAAAAAGCACTTGCTCTTGCGAATAATGATAATGACTGCTTCGAAGCACTTGACAGAATAAGCTCTCTACGCATATACGGTCGTATTTAATCCCACCAGTGCGTTTTTTTGTTTGGGCATAGTGAAGTTTGTGTATAAACCATTTTGCATTGCAAAATGGCGGAGGGGGTGGGATTCGAACCCACGGTAGCTTACGCTACGGCGGTTTTCAAGACCGCTGCCTTAAACCAGACTCGACCACCCCTCCGAGGGTGATATGTTTTTATATCAACGCTACGATATTCGTAAGCGATTGGAAAATAGACCGATTTTTGATATATTCAAGGATTTTCTTGAAAAAACTTTAAAAATCAATAGATTCCTTGAAAAAGAGGAGTAATTTATAACTTCTTGAATATGCCTTGTATGGGTATTTGTAAAAATTATAGACAGTTAGGAGAATTAAAATGAAAGTACGATTTGCAAAAGCATTAAGTTTCTTTATTTATTTAGCAGTGATCATTATATCAAATAATCTTTCAGCAGAGCTGTCGATTGATTTTCTTACTCCTGTCGATACGGACAGTAAACCTGCAGATGGCAAAGGTGGGGGAGGGGAATTAAAAGTTATTAAGGATATGATCAAATTTAAAAATGGTGATAAATTTCATGGCAAAATGATCTCTTTTAATAAAAAAGGTATCTTATGGACATCAGGAGAAGCCCAAGAGAATATACAATTCAGGACAGTAAATATAAAAGAAATTATTATTGGCATGCAGAAATCGTATTCAAAAAATGTAAACACGCAGATTGTACTGACAAATGGTGATATGCTTGTAGGGAAAATGTTAAAATTGAGTACAAAAGAGCTTATCCTTGATACTGGCTATGGCGGTGAGCTTAAGATTGACCGATTTATGGTTGAAGCGATTTATCCTGGGATTGGCGGTGAGACTCAGGGATATAAGGGGCCGAACGACATTAAAGAGTGGACAATTGAAAATAATGGAAATAATAATTCTAAGGTGGAGATCAAGGAAGGGGTGATGAGTCTTTCTGGTTATTATTTATGCATTGGTAAAGATATGAAGTTGCCTGATGTCTCAAAGATTGAATTTGAGATGGAGGGAGGTGGAAATTGTCAGTTTAATCTTCAAATATACGGAAAGAAGGTGAAGAGGAATTTGAGTAATGGTTATATGTTGTCTATATCGTCCAGCTATATCTCTCTGCAAAGGTATGAAGATGGAAGTTCTAGCAGTATGGGGAATGTCAGATCTAAAGAGTTGCAGAGTGGCAAAGGGAAGATCACAATACTTGTTGACAAAAAAGAGAAGAAGATTATACTTTTGTTAAATGACAAAATGATTAAGCAGTGGGGTGATACAGACTGGGCAGGAACTGGAGGAATTCTCTCATTTTCAAATCAGTCTCATAATTTAATAAAAATCAAAAATATAGTTGTTGGTAAGTGGAACGGGAAAATTCCAGGAGCCAAAAGTAGTGAAGCAAATGAGAGCAAGGATTCAATTACATTTATGAATGATGATGTCGTTTCAGGGGAATTAAAATCCATTGTTGATGATAAAGTTATATTCAAAACAGAATACGCAGAGATGAATATTCCATTGGAACGCGTTGAGGAGATTGTTACGGCTTCATCTTCAAGGCATCGTGCTCGCCGCCGCAGCAAAGATATGAGATGCTTTTTCCCTAATGGAGATTCACTAACAATAGACCTAAAAGATATTAAAAATGGTATCATTGAAGGTACGAATGGCAATTTTGGAGCTACAACTTTGAAATTGAATGCATTTACTAAATTGCAGTTTAATATTTATGATGAAGAAGAAGAATAGTTTTTTTCTAAAGTTTTACTAATACTGTATTATGAATTTTGAATAACAGTATTATTGTGTCAGAGAATAAAGGAGAAGAATGATGGTAGAATATAAGAGTGAAGATGAGAAATTAATCTGTTACTTTGCTGGTAGAATTGATACTGCGGCAACAATGGAACTTGAAGATGAGTTAATCGACCAAGTCCAGCATGCGAAGTGTCCAGTCGTTTTTGATTTTGCAAATCTTGAATATATTGCATCATCATTTCTTAGAAGCTGCGTAAAGGCAGCTAGAGTTGTTGCTGGGCATTCAAAATTGACAGTTGTGAATGCCTCTGAAAGTATTTTGCATATTCTGACAATGACAGGATTTGACAAGTTGATGGATATAAAACAGGGTTAATTGTATTATGAATAAGAGAGAAAAATTACCAGGCGGGCATGAGACTATACTGCTTGTTGATGATAACGAGGCGGTATGGGATGTCCTTATCGAGTCTCTTCAGGGGCTTGGTTACTCTGTTCTTCTTGCCGAAAATGGGTTGGATACTGTAGAAATATACAGAAATAACCCGAAGGAGATAGACCTAGTTATTCTTGATATGATAATGCCAAAGCAAGGGGGGCATAGCACTTTCTTTGAACTAAAAGTCATTGACCCTGACGTTAAGGTTCTGCTTATAAGTGGTTATGTTTCAGAAGATGAGGTTCAAGACCTTCTTGATAAGGGGGCCAGTAGCTTTCTCCCTAAACCATGCCGGATAGATAAGATAGCTAAAGAACTGAGAAAGATTTTTGACCAATGATAAATTCCCCTACTTTTTTTCTGTGTGTGCTCTTCGGAGTCTCGTTATTTTCATTTTTCCTAATTTTCTGGAGCGGTAAGCTTGTACCCTCAAATCCAGAGAAGTGGGAAGCACTGCCCCGTAATATTTTTATAGGTATGGTTATTGCCATTATTGATCTTGCAATATGCGTACCGCAGTCTGAGCCTATTGTTCCGACCGGAATGATCTCATGGTTAGTTCCGATCGCCTGTGTAAGTGCTTGGATTATTTACCAATTTCTTGACTATATTTTTGCAAGAGCATTCGGTGGCATGCTAATTCTACTGGCTCACTTTCTGCTTTTCGCATCCTTTTCCCTTCAAACCCCTGGCAAGCCGTTGTTGTCTCTCTTATGTTTTGCAATCGGTACACTCGGTATCTTTTTCTGTGGGAAGCCATATCTTATGCGTGATTATATTCGAAAAATTGCGTCCAGTAAAAAATGGCGTAGTGCAGCTGTTTCCATATCTGCGATTTACGCAATAACATTTCTGATAATTGGAATCCTTCAATATTTACAGATGCGATGAAAGAACTTTTTAACAATTTTAATAATATTAATGTAGCAACTGATGAGCTTTGTGCGAAGTTCGCAGAACTCTACATTCTACTATGCAGGGAAAATTCAAAAAACAATCTTACTCGTATTACAGATGAAAATGATTACTGGATCAAGCACGTTTACGATAGCCTGCTGATTGCCGAAGTCTTTCCTGAAATAACTCGAAATGGTGCGAAAATCGCAGATTTGGGATGTGGGGCTGGTTTCCCGTCCATTGTTCTTGCTGTAGCTTTTCCTGATATTCATATAACCGCCATAGACTCAATCGGCAAGAAGACTGCATTTGTACAAAAAGTAGCAGAAGAGTTTAACTTGAATAATCTGGAAGTCATAACCGGACGCGGCAGAGAATTGTCGGCAAAAGAGTCTTTTCAAGGCAGGTTTGACTATGTCACAGCGAGGGCTGTTGCGGAAGTAAAAACAATATTCCGCGAATCTCGCAGAATGCTGAAAAATGATGGGAAAATGATACTATTCAAAACTCCCAAAACTGTAGATAAAGAACTTTGCGAAATTCGCAAGTTGTCAAAAAAATCGGAATTTAAATGGGAATTAACCAGAAGATATAGCCTGCCCCAAGAGAAAGGAGAAAGAGTTTTCGCAATTGGGTTTAAAGAAAATATTAAGATTTCATCCGTGTAAAGTATAGAATTGTTATGATTGATACCTAGATTTCACGATTTAGGTGATATAAAAATGGAGGTATGAGAAATGAATAAGGTTGTTTTGTTTTTTAGTATAATAGTATTTATTTCGGCAACTTGTTGCGGTAAAACGATTCCTTTGATTGATGTCAAGGGTGATAAGATTACCAATATGGGAAACAAGACGGTCATCGCTTTGTGGCCTGAAGGCACTGAAGGGGTTAGCACTGCGATTGCTGAAAAAACTAAGCGCGGAAAGAATATCTTTTATAATATTCACAATCCCAACCTAACAATCTTTAAACCCAAAACGCCGAACGGTACTGCTGTTATCGTAATTCCGGGGGGCGGTTATGGTGCTGTGGGATTTAATGTAGAAGGCGTCCCTACAGCGGAGAGATTGGTGAAAGAAGGGGTGACTGTGTTCATTCTTAAGTATCGACTACCCACAACAAAGGGAATGAACTTTAAGCATCCTGTGCCATTAATGGATGCGCAACGTGCGATTAAGCTGGTTCGATACTATGCAGATACTTTTCATATAAACCCGAAGCGAATCGGGATAATTGGGTTTTCTGCAGGCGGCCATTTAGCATCAATGGCAGGTACACTATTTAAGAACCCTGTAGTGGCAAATGATGCCATAGGGAAAACTAATTGTCGGCCAGACTTTATGATGCTGATTTACCCAGTCATTACTACACAGGCCAAAGGTTTTTGTCACTCGTGCCCCAAGAAGCTAATTGGCAAGAATTCGGAACTTGGACTACTCAAGAAGCTATCGAGTGAATTGAATGTAACCGCTGACACGCCTTGCACATTTCTTGCCCATGCTAAAGATGATCGCACAGTACCTCCAGAAAACAGCCGTCTGTTCCACGAAGCTTTGAAAAAACATGGAATTAGCACCACACTGAAGATATATGAAAAGGGTGGACATTATAGTGGTTTTTTTAAGAAAGGATCCGGTAACGATGCCTTAAAGTGGATAGATGATTGTGTTGCTTGGCTATATGAAATGAAATTGATTCCTGCCAAACAGAAGATAAGAAAAGAGTGAATCAACAAAAGAAACCCAGATAAGGCACTAACTATGAGTAAGTTAATCTTAAAATTTTCAATTTTCATGAAAAATGCGGTCTAAAATGTTATTGATCATAGCTGGGTTATTGATGAGTTGGTGCGACAGTTTAAGATTTACGCTGTACTAGGAGTTTTAGGGGGAAATCAAGTTCTACGGGCATACGCTAGTTGGACGAGTGTTCCGCAGAGTTGAGGGAAGCTGATGCCGGCTTTAGCAGCGGATTTAGGTAAGAGGCTGCTTGATGTGAAGCCTGGCATATTATTGGCCTCTAAAATATAGACATTGTTTTCTTTATCCACCATAAAATCAACCCTTGTTAGGTCTCTTACTTCAATTGCCTTTGCAAATGCAAGGGCAGCATCTTGTGCTTTTTTCTGTGCTATTTTTGAGACTTTGTCTGGAGGGCAGAGGTAGAGGGTTTCGCCGTGATGATGTTCATATTTTGCATCATAATCAAACAGTGGTCCCGGGAACTGTATCTCAACAACGGGTAGTACTTTATCACCAACAATCCCTACAGTTATTTCGTCTCCACTGATAAACTCTTCAACAAGAGCTTTTTCAGAGTATTTGAATGAATTTTTTAGAGCATTTTCCCATTCCAGTTCGTGTCTTACTAAGGTAATTCCTACCGTTGATCCCTCTTCAGGCGGCTTTACTATTACAGGCAGTTTTAGGTTTACAGGAAATGGTGGCAGTTCAGTAAATTTGACAGGTGTATCGGATGTCGGAAGTTTTGATTTTTCTGCGGGATTTGCGATAATCGCATATTTGGGAGTAGGTAGATTCTGTTTTTCCATTATTTGCTTGCTCTGCTCTTTGTCCATTGCCAGTTCGCAGGATTTTGAATTGTTGCCGACAAATAGAATATTTTGATTTTCAAATAGTTTCTGTAATCTACCGTCTTCGCCATAGCCACCATGCAGGACAGGAAAAATAATAGTTCTATTTTTTGATTTTATTGTGTTAATTAACTCTTTGACTTCATCCATCTCAGTAATGGTTATGCTTTGAACGCTGTATCCGGCACTTACAAGTGCTTTTTCTACGGAATTGCCCGATTGGATAGATACTTCTCGTTCATTGCTATTTCCGCCCTTCAGTACTATAATTTTAGGAAGTTCTGGTTGTGAGTTGATCTCTTTTTGAGATTTGCTGTTTAAAAATTGAACTTCTGTTTCTAGGCTTATTCCTGTTTTATCAAGAACTGCCTGCTTTACTTTAATTATTAAATTTATGTAGTCACGTTCGGTTGCATTATTTGCATTTAGAAGATAATTTGCGTGCTGTTCGCTTACTACAGCCCCGCCCGAACTTATTTTTTTGCACGCAGATTCATCGATAAGTTTGCCAGCTGGTATATCTTGTGCAGGGTTGCGAAATACGCAACCTGTACTGCGCCCGGATGGGAAATGTTTAGTACGCCAATTGAACTCATCATTGATAAGAAGATACTCGTTTTCAGATTCACATTCAGGGAATTTACAGATTGCTCCAGTAATAATAACATTTTGGGGGATATTCACAGATCTGTATTTCCAGGTAAGCTCTGCTGTGTCTGCAGTCCACGGAAGACCGTCAAGGGTCAATCCACAAATTTCGCAGACAAAATCTTTGATCTCGACCCCATTTGCACCGGCATTCATTCTTAATGCACCGCCAAGGGTTCCAGGTATTGCCGCAAGAGGAGCGGCACCACCAAAACCTTTACCTGCTAGCTCGCGAAGAAGTTCTGAAAGTTTGATTCCAGCTCCTACCGTGATATGTTGATGCCGACCATAAACAATTTTTGAAAAGCGGTTATGAAGAAGCCTGATAATTACACCGTCAAACGGGGTGTCAGGTCCGACAAGGTTGCTTCCTGCACCGATAATTTTTACAGAAATGTCCTTTTTATGACATATTTGTAGGAGTTTTATTAGCTGAAGGTCATCTGATGGCTCTGCAAGAACTGGAATCTCCGCACCGATCCCAAGAGTCGAGACCTTGCGCCATGAGACATGTTCGAGCAGGCAGAGAGCTGGAAGCTCATTTGTCAGAATTTCTACAATATTATACATAAAAATTATTTGGTCAGATATACCGCAAGCGGTAGAGATCTTGTATTTCTTTTATTAGCGACTAAACCTTAATCGAAATGCTAGGATTT
>JAUUYH010000050.1 GCA_030590505.1 Kiritimatiellota bacterium | reverse complement strand
TTATCTATTTATGCATCCTTTTTAAGCGATTGTCAACCTGTCCTCTTGAATCTTATGCTGGGAGCCCCGCATTCCAATGCGGATCTTAATTCCAAAAATATAAGAAAGTGAACCCCAAGAAAAAAAGCTAACACTAACCGATTTCGCCACATGGTTTGCAAATCCGTTTTCTGCGAACTTAGCAACTCTGCATACAACTTTGCGATGTTCGCAGTTATGAAAATTGAAGTATCCCTACAGTAAATAGGCGTAACTTTAAGGCCAAGGGAGTGGGGATTGTTGGAGGGCGTGCCTAGCAGAAGTCAGCACTAATTAAATATTAATCAAAAAAAAGTCATAAATCAGTTGACAATATGGAAAAATGAGTTACAATACGCTTCCCAGATCATCCGTAGTGGAGGCACTACAAAGAACAAAGAAATAGAAGAGTTTAGAAGTCGAAGAATTTAAAAATTGAATTGGAACAAAGAATTATGAAGACATATCTTGCAAAAGAGGGCGATTTTGAGCGTAAGCACATCCTTTTTGATGCAGCAGGGTTGCCATTGGGCAGACTCGCGGTTAAAATAGCTAATAAATTGAGAGGTAAAGACAAACCTACATTTACTCCACACACAGATACTGGAGATTATGTAATTGTTATAAATGCGGCAGAAGTCGCCCTTTCAGGTCGTAAAGAAGAGAATAAAATATATACAGACTATTCTGGATATATGGGCGGTCTAAAAGAGTACACTGCTGCTGAGATCCGTGCAAAGAAACCTGAACGTCTGGTTAAGGATGCTGTATGGGGAATGTTGCCACACGGAAGACTTGGCCGTGCACAGTTCAGAAAACTTAAGGTTTATGCAGGTAACGAGCATCCACATGCTGCTCAGACCCCTGAAATAGCAACTCTTTAAAAAATTAAATATACAATAGAGGATAATATACGATGGCATCTAAAAACGATGAAATATGGGCAACAGGTCGGAGAAAATGCGCAGTTGCACGTGTGCGATTGAAAACTGGTTCTGGTAAGATAACGATTAATGGCCAAAAGATGGAGGATTATTTTCCATCAGAAGCTGTAGTTGGTTTTATCTGTCAGCCACTAACAGTTACAGATACTCTTGGTAGTGTTGAGATCAATGCAAATATCAAAGGCGGCGGACTTGTTGGACAAGCTGGTGCATTACGCCATGGTCTTGCAAGAGCACTTGTGATTCAGGATGCAACGCTTCGCTCAGTCCTTAAGGATTGTGGAATGCTTTCTCGTGACTCAAGGGTTAAAGAACGTAAGAAACCTGGACGTCCAGGAGCACGTAAACGTTTCCAGTTCTCAAAACGTTAGAAAACGTTTTTTGTAAACATTATCACCATTCAGATTGGAAGTTATTCAATCTGAATGGTTTTTTTTTGTTTTTTTCGGGGACGACTACGAACTTGCCCCCCTTTTTTTTCTTAATGGAGGATAAATTGCGAATTTCGCATTGATTTTATGTAATTAACCCTTAACTTTTAGTCTATTCTCGTTTTTTTGAAATATGGAAAGGTGTTCTCTTATGGTATTTAATAATATTTTGACAGAATTGGTTCTCATTTTTGCGGGATCTGCGATATTGGCGACAATATTTCTTTACCTTAAGCAGCCAGTTATACTTTCATATATTGCTTTAGGTGCAATCGTGGGGCCCTCGGGCATTGCTCTTATACAAAATTCAACACATCTTGAACAGATTGCACATCTTGGGGTTATCTTTCTTCTGTTCTTGATTGGATTGAATTTACATCCCAATAAGCTTTACGCACTCTTCCGGAAAGTCGCTTTGATTACTCTCGTGACGTCGCTGTTGTTTGCTATAACTGTTAGTTGTATAGCTTTTCTTTGTGGATTTTCGCTTTTTGATAGCTTGATCATTGGGCTGGCTCTTGTTTTTTCCAGTACAGTTATAGGGCTGAAGCTTATTCCCACGACTGAGTTGCATCATCGCCACATTGGTGAAATTATTGTAAGTGTTCTTCTTTTTCAAGATATTTTGGCTATTTTACTTATTCTTTTTCTGACTCGTGGCTCATCTGATACATCAATGTCACTGTTTGTCGCATTTCTTCTTCTGAAAGGTGTTTTGCTTGTTGCTTCTGCGATGCTATTTGTTAAATATTGCATTTTATTTCTGTTTAAGAAGTTTGATGTTATTCAGGAGTATATCTTTATTGTCGCATTAGGGTGGTGTCTTGCAGTTGCTGGCATAGCTAAATATCTGGGGCTTTCATACGAAATCGGTGCGTTTGTTGCAGGATTTAGCTTGGCTATCTCTCCGATCTCTCTGATTATCTCTGAACGGTTTAAATCACTTAGGGAATTTTTTCTAATTCTATTCTTTTTTGCGTTAGGTGCACAGTTGGATGTCTCCCTCTTGAGGCAGGTTCTTCTTCCAGGTATCCTCATTGCACTCTTTTTAGTTGTGTTTAAACCTATAGCTTTTTATAAAGCATTTAGAATGACTGGAGAAAAAGGGGAGTTATCTAAAGAACTTGCTGTGCGGCTGGGGCAGGCAAGTGAGTTTTCTCTGCTAGTTGCATATACTGCTGTGACAAATAGTATGATCAGTAATCGTGCCTCACTTCTTATTCAACTTTCAGTTATAATTACATTTGTGATATCAACATATTACGTGACTCTTAAATATCCAACGCCTATTTCTGCGGATGTAACCAAAAGGCGAGATTAATTGTTTTGCCTGTTTTTTCTCTTCCTGCATTGAATATAAGGCTATTATGTTATATATTATAAGCTTGTAATACTGATTTGTAATGAAAAGTTGTACTCTTGCTCATAAATTTGGGTGTACTTAATTGGAGTTTACCATTTTTTATAATACATATCTGTATAATTTTTTATTAGTGCAGGAACAAAAAAATATCAATGTTTAATTTATTTAGAAGAAAACAGGCAAGAAAAAGTGCTCCGGACCATGCCGCCCGTGAGAAAAGACAGAAAATCGAAATTGTAAGAAGTACGCCAACTGGCTCCGTTGCAAAAAAAGAGACAAAAGTGCGAGATAACAGACCGCAGGCAGAGCAGCAATCAAAGCAACGAACAGAGACGCGAGCGACTCAACCAACGTCACCAAAATCACAACGGAACGATAGGAATAATAATCGTCCTACAGCATCGAATCATAGAAGTCGTGATAGAAAGCCGATATCTTCCCGCGAAGGTAGTCGTAGGCAGCAGCATCCTGTAAAATCCCACGACGTTATCAAAAAGGTTCCACCTCTTCCTGAACTGAAAGATATTCCTGAGCAGGAAGGTGTATCTCGTTTTTTTGATTTTGACTTGGAAAAAGAGATTTTAGCAGCATGTCAAGATAATGAGTTTAAGTATTGTACTCCAATTCAGGCTAAATCATTCCCAATCACTCTGAAAGGGCAAGATTTGACAGGTAAAGCCCAAACAGGAACAGGAAAAACTGCGGCATTTTTAATCTCAGCAATTAATTTTATGCTTCGCAATCCCAAGGAGAATAGACTCCCAGGTTCCTGTAGAATGCTTGTACTTGCCCCAACTCGTGAATTGGCAATTCAGATTCACAAAGATGCTGAAGAACTTTGTAAATATACGCATCTTCGAAATCTCGTTGTTTTCGGAGGAATGGATCACGCTAAACAGAGAGAGCAACTTTCGCATCCTATTGATATACTTGTCGGAACCCCTGGGCGCATTATTGATTTCTCCAGAAGCGGTGCCTTGAAACTTAATCATGCAGATATTCTTGTTATTGATGAGGCTGATAGAATGCTGGATATGGGCTTTATTCCGGACGTAAGACGAATTGTGTACAAACTCCCTTCTGCTGGTAAACGTCAGACAATGTTTTTTAGTGCCACTTTCGACCCTAAAATTCTTCGTCTTGTCGAATCATGGCTACATGAACCTATAACTATTGAAGTTGAATCGGAAAATATTGTTTCAACTCTGATTGATCAAACTTTTTACTCTGTAACTGGAGATAAAAAACTTCCTCTACTCCTATGGTTCCTTAAGAACGATAATGTTGAGAGAATGTTGATATTTGTAAATAGAAAGGATACTGCCCAGTTTCTTCTCACAAAATTACAGAGAAATAAGATTACTTGCGGCCTTCTGACCGGAGATGTTCAACAGAATAAGCGTCTAAAAATCCTGGAAAGCTTTCGTAATGGTTCTACAAAAATTATTGTGGCGACCGATGTTGCTGCACGCGGAATTCACGTTGATGATGTATCGCATGTGGTTAATTATGATCTACCATACGAACCGCAGGATTATGTCCACCGTATCGGCAGAACCGGGCGTGCTGGAAATAAGGGGAAATCTATAAGTTTTCTTTGCGAATACGGATCATTTGTTATGCCCGATATTGAAGAGATTCTTGGCGAAGAGATTAAGTCTATTCAACCTACACCAGAAATGTTTAAGTATTGATGGTTCTTACTGTAAATGAATGACTTTTTAAATATTATTTTACTTGCTGTAATTCAGGGATTGACTGAATTCCTACCAGTTAGCTCCTCTGGGCATTTGGCCATTGCAAGTAAGCTGCTTGGATTGGGAAAGGATGGTCAGGTGGTTGCAGTTGTGCTTCATGCTGGTACCTTACTCTCAATTTTAATTGTTTACGCAAAAGAGATTTTGTCACTATTTAAGCAACCAGAGAAACGGCGAATCCTTATAGCTATTTTGCTTGCTACAATTCCAGTTGGTGTTGCCGGTTCTTTAATTGCACTGTCAGGGGTGATGGATCTGTTGCTCTCATCTTTGGTATATCCAGGGATTGGTTTATGCCTTACTGGAATTATACTTTTTCTAGCATTCAAACCAAAAAATCAACGTCTGCACGAAACTAAATCTATTGTTGCAATAACATTTAAAGATGCCCTTATTATAGGAGTTGCACAGGTGTTTGCCTTGATGCCGGGGATTTCACGGTCTGGTATGACTATTGCAACGGCACTAAAAAGAAAATTAAATCCTGAAGATGCAGCAAAATTTTCTTTTCTTATGGCAGTACCTGCAATTGCTGGAGCTGCTCTTGTAGAGCCTCTTGTTGCATTCCATAAGAGTGGTAATCTAACTGCCAATGTGCCTTTGTATATGTTAATTACCGGTTTTTTTGTCTCAGCAATTGTTGGGTTTGGGGCAATAAAAATTCTTTTTATATCATTAAAAAGGGGTAGTTTTAAAGGTTATGCATACTATTGTATAACGTTGGGGGTGGCTAGTATTCTTTGGCAGCAGCTGAAATAGTGAATATACATAGTGGGTTTTCTGAACAAGTGAGGAAGAATATGAAAGATAGAAGAGTTGTTATTACTGGAGTTGGAGCAGTTACGCCGATGGGATACGGGGCAGAGGCCCTTTTTGAAGGCATAAGAGAGGGGCGAAGTGCAGTTAAGCGTATGCCGGAATGGGAAGAGTATTCAGGACTTCGCAGCCTGTTGGCTGCTCCTTGCGAACTTCGCAATGAAAAAGATATTCCACGTAAAAGTAGACGCTCCATGAGTCCTATGAGTATTATGGCTGCCCAGTCTGCGGATGAAGCTTGCTTGGATGCTGGTCTGTCAAAAGAAGAACTGGGGAATAGTCGCTGCGGCTGCATTACTGGTTCAACAATGGGCAGTGCAAAAGTTATTAATCAGGCGTATGAAACAGTTCTTCCAGAAAAAGATTTTTCTCAACTTACTTCAATGATGTTTTTTAAGTGTATGGCACATTCGTGTTCTGCGAATTTAGCACAATATCTCGGGCTTAAGGGAATGGTTATGGCAACCTCTGCCGCCTGTGCATCCAGCCTGCAGGCAATTGGAACTGGATATGATATGATACGAAACGGCAGACAGGATGTTCTCCTCTGTGGCGGTGCTGAAGAGGTACATCCGACCGTTACAGGAATTTTTGACCTGCTCTATGCAACGTCAGTTAATCACAACGATGACCCAGAAAACTCACCACGACCTTTCGATGCAGATCGCGATGGTCTTGTGATAGGTGAGGGGGCTGCAATACTAGTTCTTGAGGAGTACGAACACGCTGTTGCGAGAAACGCAGAAATTTATGCCGAAATTAAAGGCTATAACACAAACGGTAGTGGAGAACATGTCAGTCAGTCTAATGCAGAGGCAATGATTAAGTGTATGCGGGGCGCCGTTGATGAAGCGGGACTTAAAGCATCTGATTTCGATTATATCAATGCACATGCAACAGGGACTTTTCAGGGGGATGCAGCAGAGGCTGCGGCCATTGCTGAAGTCTTTGGGGATTCAATACCTGTAAGCAGCCTTAAGGGCTATTTTGGACATACAATGGGTGCCTCTGGAGCAATCGAACTTATTGCAACACTGCTGATGATGAAGAATTCTCTTGTAATCCCAGGACATAACCTCAAAACTCCAGCCAGTGATTGTAGCAGTATATGCCATCCATTGGCAGTAGAAGAGAAAGAGATTAAAAGAATAATTAAAAACGGTTTCGCATTCGGTGGCGTGAACGCATCTCTTGTGTGTGAGAAGATTTAACCCGCATTTTTCATAAAAACGGGGGGGGGTGAGATTAACTCTCTAAATCTTCAACTGCTGCACATTGTGGTAAATGTTACTATTGAGAAAGGGAGGAATTGGCTCTTTGGCGTGCAGCTTCAAATAAGATAACAGTTGTTGCTGTTGCGACGTTCAGTGAGTCGATATAGCCGAGCATTGGGATTGTTACATTTATATCAGCATTCTTTTTCCAGAAATCTGTCAGCCCGTGTTGTTCGGTTCCTACAATTACGGCTATTTTTTCTGTCATGGTGGTCTTATAGTAAATTTCTTTTGCTTCAGGAGTTGCCGCAAGTGTTATGATATTGTTATCTTTAAGCCATTGGAGGGTCTCTTCACTTGTTGCTTCGGCTATGTTTACAGAAAAAAGTGCACCGGTACTTGCAGTTATTACATTCGGATTGTAGATGTCGGTACATTTATCGCATACAATTACGCCATCAACTGCGGCGGCATCGGCGGAGCGCAGGATTGATCCTAGATTCCCTGGTTTCTCTATTGCTTCGGCAATAATGTAGAGGCCGTTCTCCCTAATCGGAATCTCAGCAAGTGTATGTTGTTTTGTTTTGGCGACTGCAATAATTCCTTCTGGACGGTCACGGTAGGCCATTTTTTTTAGGACACCTTCTGATACTTGAATAACCTCAGCGCCAGTTTCTGCGATTTTCGCAAGTAGTGGCATCTCATTTGATCCGAGGAAGAGGGGAGGGGAGTAGAAACATGTTTGAAACTGCATATTACATTCAAGTGAACGTGATATTGCTCTGTAACCTTCTAGTAAAGTTAACCCGTTCTTTTCACGTTTGTTACGCGTTCTGAGTGTGCGGGCAAATTTTATTTTTTTATTTTGTAAACTTGTTATTACTTCAGACATTTGATAGCCATCTCCTTTGTCGATTTAGCAAAGAAATCTATTGTGGTTTCGAGTCCGTTAGCAAAATTACCAGTAGGCTTAAAACCTGTTGCAAGCAGTTTAGAAGTCGATGCCATTGTGTGTTTTACATCTCCAGTACGCTCTTCATGATGTACAATATCAGAGGTTGAGCCAGTTAATTTAATAATTAGTTTAGCCCATTCATTGATTGTTATTTTTTTGCCATATGCAACATTATATACACCAGTATTATCGCTTTGAGCCATAAATACATTTGCAGCAACAATATCTTTTACATAGATGAAATCACGTGTCTGTTCCCCATTCCCAAATATTGTGATTGGGGCGTTTTTTACAGCAGCTCTGTCGCAAATATCACCTTCAATGAAATTTACATCAAACCCTTCAAGGTTCTTTTTATATCCAGTCCTGAAGTTATCAAGCACTGTAATCTCAGCTTTTCCCTGATAATGTTCAACAATATGGCTTCCGATAAAGCCAGAACCACCTGTTACTAATATTTTCATTTATAAATTATCCTGTAATTAGACCATTGCATCTTCATTTGCTATAATGGAGTCTATCATTTTAAGTAGCACTTTACATCTGTCAAAATTCTGTCCGTCACGATGTGTCTTAAAGTAGTTATCCTTTACGCTGGTGAAATCTTAGCATTTCGATTAAGGTTGAGTAGTCAATAAAAGAAATACAAGACATCTACCGCTTGCGGTATATCTCCTTCTCAATAATCTGTTAGAAATATTACACCTATTTCCAGAGAAATCAACTTCCAACTGAAAACAAGATTGGCTTTTTTGTCTAGCTTTAAAAACAACAAGGTGGAATAAAAGTGATGTGAATATATTTATTTTCATTTTAACGGTTGAATTGAGTGGGCGGCGGTACGCTGTTCACTCGAATGATTTGTTACGTATTTTTATTTTCTCTTATTATCCCTGTTATTGAGAACACAACAATTATTACGCTGCATATAAAAAGGATTTTTGGTTCTTCGTACTCACTAAACTTATGTTGCTGAATGTAGTTTAGTAGCTCTTCTTTTGCATTATATTTCTTTGATATATAGTCATCACTTTTTATTGAAATAGACCATAACTCTGGTGAATTCGATAAATGATTTGCTACTTGCGAAGCTTGAGTTGGAGCCATTGTTACCAGGCTCGAAAATAGCATTATAAAAATACCAAAGGCAATTAAAATTTTGTATGTTGTTTTCATTTTATTTTGTAGCAACGCTCAGGGGGATGTACTTCATATGCGCGACAGCGGATATGGAGTTATATGCCTCCTATTGTTCGGAGTTTTCTTCTATCCATCCTTTATAATTTATCAAAATTTCAACTATTTCAAGAGCCCTTTTTTTGCTCTTTTTGCTATACCCCATCCCCATTCTATCCCCTTCGATAAAAATCAGGTAGTCAACAATATCTTGCTGATCTTTAGATTGTTTTAATAAACTGAAAACATGAGGTAAATATGAGTGATATTCATCTCTGGCTTCGGGTATGTCAGAAATTCCTATTGGGTCCCAAAGATAGTGCAAAACTTCATCTGTACGTCGATAAAGCTTCATGTCATCAGGTGATAGTTTTTGTCCCATTCTTTTTATCTCCTAACACTTAAGGGCGGTACGCCGTTACCTGAATTTTTATTGTTTGGATATTTTTCTTTTTTCCAAATATAGAGATACCAATAGATGGGCATTGCTAAAATGTTGCCCATAAACAAGGCTATTCCCCACAAAACTTTTTTATCTTTAAGAATTCTCTCTGTCTTAAAAACGTCACCCAAATAGATTATTAATAGAATTATAATATCAACCATAGTTAATAAGTGAATAGGAAGCATAATCAGCATAAAAACAAAAGGTGCAAATGATTCATTTTCTCTAATTAAATCTGACATCAGCATTCCATATATTGTACCCATGGCAATCAGTGTCCAGAGAAACGGCCATGCTGTAAAAATAGCTAATACAATTGCTTTTTTTCTGCTCATTTTTTTGCTTTTTTTTACTCGAACTTCTAGAATCACCTGTATGAAAATGTGCAGCTATTTTTTGTCAGGTGAATTCCTTTATTTGCCATTTAAAGCTTTTTGGATTGCAATCGCGACTTGCTCTGCCTGCTTCTTGCGGCCTTCCTTGTTGAAATGGACATCATTGTCGGCCAGGGCATATTTCTTTCGTTTACCTTTCATTAGTGCATGCAGGTCATTTGTTATGATTTTGTGTTTCTCCATTACCTCTCTGGCCGCATCAAGATATTCCTTTTCAGTCTTAGTAGAAATAAGAGCTTTGCCTTCTTTGAATCTTGTTACCATAGTCTGCTCAGGCTTGGGGCACACAGGAGTTGTGGTGGCCCAAATAAGCACGGCTCCAGTTTTTTTCAGACGCTTAACAAGTTTCTCGAGCCTTTTTTTATACTTCGCTGGTGAGCGATCCGATTCCCAGTATTCCCACCCGTACATATCCCATAGTCCCCAGTTGAAATGGATAACATCCCATTTGTTGCGACCAAGCCATTTATCGATTTGGGCTACACCCCTTATGGTGGGGCCTGCATTGCCTTTGTGATGCTTTACTACCGCCTTGCCCTTTAGTATTTTAGTGACATACGGAGTGTAATGGAGGGATATTGAATCTCCGATGATCAAAACTTGGGGCAGACCGGGTTTCTTTGACGCATCCTTTGCATAAAGTGATGGGAGTGCAGTACTGATCAGTAGCGATGCAAGAATAAGTAATTTTTTCATTCTGTCTGTTTCCTTTTTATTGGCGAACGTCTTGATCAGCGACGGTACTCTGTGCGTCTGTATCAATTTTGTTCTTAAATTATTTCTTTTTTGATTTTATAAGGATATGATCTTTCTTTATAATCAAATCCAGGCCTGTATTTTTACAAATATCCTTTATGCAAAGCATGAGAGATTTATTATCAAAGGTTATAGTGATAAATTTTTCCTCATCTTTTTCACTCAGTTCCCATTTTACTTTTATGCTATTTGGAACAAGCATCTTAAAAATAAATCTGGGAGTTGCATCGATCCGATTCTTGGGCTATCTATTGTTTGGCTTTGATAATGATACAATGTCCTCCACCGGGGGCAAGGAAGGCTTCAATGCTGTCCTTACTTGTGACGTCCCGCTGTTCAGAGGAATATGCCGACCGATTTTTTTTGTAATCGGCATCCTTGCTATCCTTAAGAATGGTTGCGCTATACAGTTTTCCTGGCTCCAGAAAATCCAATGAAATTTTAACTGTACGGCTGGATTCATCCGTCGCTGTCGCAACGAGATATGTGTCGTCGCTAGCCTGCCGCATAGTAACGATCCATTTCCCAAACTCTCCCGCCAAGGTACGGCTCTGCTTCCAGGGTTGTTTCTGGGCTGCTATGAATTTGAACAGTTCGGGGTGCTCCTTGTACGAATCAGGCGAATCCGGAATTACCGTAAGACCTGAATAAAGTATGAGTGTTCGGGCTGCTTCGGCAACGATAGTGGAATACAGTTCCGCAAATATTCTTCGGCGTTCAGCAAGCGATTTTTCGTGATCAAACATGCCATGGTTCCCATCTATTGGGCCGGCAATCGTGTTGAGGTAGGCCATGTGTACAAAGTCGCTTGGTGAATGCGTTCGCTTTGCATCAGATTGGGCGTGCACATATTCACGTGTATTCCAGTTCGGCCAGGTGCGTTCATGACCAGTCGGTGGAATGGGGCCATCATGGAAGTTTATAAGCAGCTTGTTTTCTGCGCAGGCCTTTACTATACGTTCAGTTTTATCGACTTTTTCCTGATGCCTCCCTTGCATGAATCCATACTTGATTCCGGCTGCCCCCCAGTCCGAATACGCCTTTGCTATCTTCTCGATACTGAAGTTAACGGAGGCGTTGTCGTTTAAATACAAGATCAGACCTACCCCTTTTTTCTTTCCATACTCCAGCGCCTGCTTCACTTGAGCCGCCTTGCCACCCTTGAAAGGGTTGGAGAGGGTGGAATGTTCTGGGCCGTACCAGTCGGCATCGAGAAGCAGATAGGGAATGCCCTGTTCAGCTGCAAAATCAATGAAGCGTTTCCATGAATTGATTTCCAGTTTGTAAGTGAAGCCGTCCTTGGCTTTGTGTCCCTTTGCACGCCAGTCCCAAAGCGACAAACCTGGTTTTGCCCATGAGAAGTCGCCTTTCGGGGGCGGACTCAAATTGACCAGTAAGTCTGAGTCTGGGAACGTGTTCGGACTCTTAGAAAACATAATAACACGCCACGGCGTAGAGAAAGGAGTCTCTATCTTGCAATTCTTGATGCTCACCTGCGCGACTGTTGATCCTTTCGTGAAGGCAAGATCGAAGTAGTCAAAATTGTGGAGAGCTGCTTCGGTAATGGCCAACCAGGTGTGTTCATCAACTCTTGCAACCAGCGGATATTTGCGTGATCCAGAGATTTCGGATACACGCTCGGGCCCTAACGGGCGCTGCTCCGGGACATAGCTCCATATCTGCGAGCTGTCATCTGTCAAGTTAATCTCGGACAAATCTTTAATGACGGTTAATTGCCGAGGGGCTTGATCTTCAGGGCCAAGTACATAACGAAAAGCAACCCCTTCATCATAGGCTCGAAATATAATATTCATTGTGTTGGATACCCCGCCAGTCACGGTGACTCCTAGTTTAAGTTCATTAAACTGGTTGTGGACTTGTGAACGTTTTCCGCATATCGGACGCCAAGTTTTATCAAATGATAGGGTTTTATGATTTGTAATTTTCATGGCGTGCTTATTATCGTCTCCTTTAACTAGCATGCCCAAACGTGAAGGAGCGATCAGCGTCTTTCCCTCTGCCTCAATACTATATAGCAGGGTTCCACTTTTAGAGATAACGGTAACTGAAATGCGACCGTCGGGGGATTTTAGTGTTAGGTCGTGCTCTACCGCACCCACGCACGATACCATCAAGCTTGCAAAAACAAAAAATATACATACTCTAATCATTACCAATTATTCTCCTGTGCCCAATACCTAAATCTGGGGCGACGGTACACCGTTACCTGATTTTTTTTGTTCTAGGCTACTTTTTTATTTAAATTGTCCAAATTACTTTAAAAGTAAATATACCCTTCTTTCTTTGTTTTTATAGCTCTATAATCTGCTATTTTCGCAAATTGTTTTTTCATCTTCAATGATTTCTCTCTCTCCTAGAACACTTAAGTTAGGGACTGTACTCCGTCACTCTAAATTTTATTTGTTAGGGTTTTATTGAATATTAATTGTTTTTTACGAAATAAATTAACACTGCCAATAATAATACTTACTAAACATAATAGCAACAAAAATATAATTATTGGTGACAGAATTAATACTATTGATGGTCCATTACAAGCATCACCGTATATTACCCCATATCTTAATGCTATATATTGGATTATTACTGTAATGATACTTGACACTAAAGGAGCCCATAAAAAGTCTGAGCGAAGGTGGTTGAAAGCTAGCTCACTTCATTTGATATGCGTTTAATCTCTATTTTTCCTGAAGACTAAAAGCATAAGTTTAACTTCTTCCTCTTTTTTTTCTATATTTTTTTTCTTGCGAACTTCGCAAATTATTATGAACTTTATTTTATCTTTTTTATCAGCATATCGTCCTAAATCTGCGATGACAGTACGCCATTCGTAGAATTTTCTTTATTTTAATTAAAAAAGACCTCGATCACAACTATTAATTCTAGAAATAAAATTATAAAACAGACACAAAAATAGAGTTGTGAGTTTAGTTCTCCTCTTTTATCTTTAAGAAAGCTACCAGAAAATAGTGAAAATATATCTGGGATTAAATTCCACTTGAAATCATCCCAGAAGTTATCCCAACCATGATACATTAATTTGCCAATAACAATAAATAAAGGCAAATCTATGATTAATAAAATGATGATTATGATTAGGCTTTTATTCATTTTCTTTGTTCGATGTTTTATTTTCTTTTTTAATGTTAAATATTCGAGGTAAATAATGCTCCAAATCATCCCGCAGTGGTCTATTGGGCCATCCTTGAATTGATGAAAGCAGAATGAAATATTGAGACTCCAACCCTATATCTTGGCCATAAGCGACATTCAACGCCAGTATCGGAGACTTTTACATAACTCAGGAAATAGTTTAATGAACCATAACGTTTTTAATCTGGGGGCGGCTGTAAGTCGTCCGTAGCATTTCCCTCGTTAGGGATTTTCTTTTCTTTCTGATTTATAGATTTCTGATAATTGTCAATTGCAGCGTCTCTATATTTTTGAGAGGCGAAATGAAAGCAATCAAGACCTGAAATCATCACGCCTACGGTTAAAAACAATATGTATATTATCTGTAAAACTATAATCCATGAACGGACATTAACTTTATCCCCCTTTTTATAAAAAATCTCAAATATCAAAAAAAGGATAATGAATGGCAACACAAATAAAAAATAATTGTCAACAATAGCACCACCGAATAAAACAAAAAAAGTATCTGGAAAACTTTCAGCAATTCCGAAATCCCTATTATAATGCTTAAAAAATGGAAGATAACGAATTGAAAAGAATATAATACCAGCAATATTGGCGCAATTGAAAAGCAAAAGGACGAAATATTGAATGATTACTAAAAGCCAGCCTGGGTGTTTTTTCTTCATTATTCTTTATGTTCCTAACACCTAAATCAGGTGCGG
>JAUUYH010000188.1 GCA_030590505.1 Kiritimatiellota bacterium | reverse complement strand
TTGAGAAGGTTTAAGCATCGAACGGGCCATAGTTAAAAGATTTTGGGGTATTTCTTGCTTTTTATCTTTATTAATTACTTCTCTTAAAAGTATGCTTTTCTGTAACTTTAAAATTTCTGCCCCCAGTTTCTCCGAATTCTCTTCACTTAAATTAAATTCTTTTATCAGTTTCTTCTTCACTTTTCTCAATCTATCACTCCATCTTTTCTGCATTATCGCTGAAAGCCTTCTGCCCTCTTTCGCCTCAAAACGCTTCTTTATTGTCGTATTCTCTCTATCAAGTTCAGGGTTATTGTCACTTTCGGACAAAACTTGAGGGGTAATAATTTTAGGAATCGGTTCTGATTGCGAGATTCGCATTAGCTCATCATCTTGACTTAAAGAAGTCGTAGATAAAAAAACGGCTGTTACTATAATAAGAATAAGTGAAGCCAACAGAGCTATAGTACGGTATGAAGTTCTATATTCATCTGAAGATTCAAAACTCTTTACTGTATCAAATTCACGCATCTCTGGCGGTAAAAGAGCATCAACTGCAGCAATAAAATCATCCCATGATTCATAACGTTCCTCTTTGGATTTGGCCATAGTTTTTTGAATTATTGCAGAACACTCTGCTGAAACTTCAGAATTCACTTTCTGAATATCTGGAACGGGATCATTTAGGTGCTGTGCAAGAGTTCCCATAGCGGAAGTTGCCTGATACGGCAGAGAACCACTTAAAAGATGAAATAGAGTTGCACCGAGAGAGTACTGATCTGAGCGACTATCCATACCTGGATCTGCCTGTGCTTGTTCGGGACTGATATAGTTTGGTGTACCAAGAAATTCACCAGTCATAGTTAGAGAGACATCTTCATCTAAAATCTTTGAAATACCCATGTCCATAAGCATTGGTGTACCGTCGTTCCTGATCATTATATTTTCTGGTTTTACATCTCTGTGCAGTATGTGTTCTTCATCCCAGGCGTACTTGAGAGCTTTAGCAATATCACGCCCTATCCTAAGGACTTCACACTCACCCAAAGCTCCATCTTTATTAATACAATCAAAACTTGTGATACCATCAATATATGCTGAAACCAGAAAACGAATACCACCCTGCTCTCCTGCATTGAATGCCACAACGATATTCGGATGCGAAAGCCTGCCAGCAATGCGGGTCTCCTGATAAAAACGTTGTATAAATTTTTCATCCTGGGAAATATCTGGAGAGAGTATTTTTATTGCAACTTTACGATTAAGAAGTTCCTGTGTCGCCAGCCAAACTTCTCCCATACCTCCAACCCCAAGGCATTTTTCAATACAAAAATCTCCAAGTTTCATCCCTGAATAGATACCATATAACGGGACTTTTAAGGTACGCCTGCAAAGCGGGCACTGCATCATACTTCCTACATCACTGCGTAGTGCTGATAGTGCTGAGTGGCATGCTGTACAACTGAATTTTATCTCTTCCATATTTTCCTATAAATTCTATATTTCGAGTTACTAAAAAGTATTGTTATTCTATAAACGTATAAACAGTGATTTTATTGTGATATAGAGGTTGCTAATCGTAACTAATCGTAGTATTTTAATTTTTATGGAAAACAATATTTATAAAACAAGAATGACACTTTTGGCCAAGCTACGCGACAAGCACGATAACGAAGCGTGGACAGATTTTGTATATTACTACAGGCAATACATTTACAATATTGCCCGTCGAATGAAACTCGATCATGATGCCGCAGAAGAAGTTGTTCAGATTGTTCTGATACAATCTTGGAAAAAACTTCCGGACTTCAACTATGATCCCTCCAAAGGGCGTTTTCGTGGATGGCTCTGCCGTGTAACTGGAAATGCTGTAAAAAAGTACTATAGAGATAACCTTAACCGCTTTGTTGAGCTAGATCCTGATGCTACCTTTTCAGAAGAACTTGTAACACAACCTGAAATTGAAAAAATTGCAGAAGAGGAGTGGAGAGAGTATTTACCAAAACTTGCGTGGAAAAATGTAAAACAGCATTTTGATAACAACGTACAAAAAACCTTTGAAATGCTGATAAATGGCCGTGAGATTTCTGATATTGCAAAAAAAATTGGAATTGCCGAAAGCAGTGTGTATGTTTATAGAAAACGCGTACAAGACAAGCTCCGGATAGAGATAAAACGCTTAGAGAAAGAGTTAGGTTAAGACCTATCTATATCTTTCGAGATCTTCTCGCAAGCTAATTGCTGTTTTGTAAGCAAGTTCTACGCGGTCATCAAGTGCAAAATCGACCAATTCAATCAAGCCAGCAGGCAAATCAGGACGTTTTTTTGCCAGCGACACAGGATCAGCTTCAAGTATTGCAGCAAGAGTGTGATGAATCTTATAGAGTGCCCTAGGTGGAACACCAGTTAGGAGATAATAGAGCACAGCTATTGTACTCCAGACATCGACTTCAGGTTTTGCATATTTATAATTAAGAATCTGCTGCCTGCATACAAAATCCATGGTACCACCTACAGCTCCAGTTTTGGTTAATCCCCGCAGTCCCGCAAGATTAAATGCTTTCGCAAGACCAAAATCTGCGATTTTCGCAACCTTACCATCTGGTGTTATATCAAGCAAAATATTACCAGGTTTTATATCCCTGTGAACCAGACCTTTTGCACTGCCGAAAGATCCGTCATCCAAATGCAGATCTGGGACATCCACATTATGCAGATAATCGAGTCCATCAAGAATCTGTAAAGTTATTTCAACTGCCTTCTGGTATGGAATTGGTGAAGGGCTCGTCTTCAATAGCGTCTCAAGATTCCCTTCATTACAGTATTCAAGAGTAAAATAGAATAAACCATTAGAGACACCAGCCCCCAAAATAGAGACTATATGTTTGTGAGAAAGTAGCTCCATACTCTTACCTTCTCTAATAAATCTTGCTTTATGTTCCACATCAACAGCAATCTCCGGCAGCATTGTTTTAAGTGCGAGCTGTTGCTTTGTCTCTGGATCTTCAACCAAATAAACAGCACCACCCGCCCCTTGTCCAAGTACAGAGACTACATCATATCCAGCAATCTCCTTTATAGGTTCAATACTTCTGACTTCAACTTTCGGAGATTCTGCATTAATATTTGAAGGATCAAGAATGGTCGAAGAGAGACTTTCGGGAGAAAACCCCTCAATTCCTAGTGAAAACATAGTAGCACCAATTAAAATTCGATCACCATCGTGTAAGAGTAAAGGTGCCTCCTCTTTAGATATGTCAAAACCATTAAGAATCGTTCCGTTTATAGTTTTCAGGTCTTCAAGAGTAAGAATCGGGGCATTAAAATCGATTAAAGCGTGGTGTTTTGCAACTGCATCATCATTTTGTATAGAAATAGTACAATCACTTGCTCTGCCGATTATACATACTGACGGCTCAGAAGCAATAAACTCGCATCCCTTACCTGGACCAGTAACGGCTTTCAATGTAATTTTTTTCACCATTATACAATACCTTTTTTATCCACGGAGTTTTACAAAATTCTCAAACAATTACTTCATAGAATTTTTATAATAGCAGTAAAAATAAGTACAGTCAAGGCTCAATTGCATAAAAAAACAGCAGATCCGATATCGAATCTGCTGTTGCTTATTCTCTTCCAACTATGCTGGTGGAGGAATCGTGTCACTAAAGTCTCCGGATCCTGAATCATCTGATCCTCCTTTCCTTTTTCCTCTTCTAGTGCCCTTCTTTTTATTCTTTCTTGCCTCTTTCCTCTCTTCTTTTGAAAGTTTACCATCACCATCCTTATCAAATTTTTCACGGAACTGCTCTCTTTTTGCCTTAATTGCTGCTCTCTTCTTCTCAAATTGTTCTTTCCTTTTAGCCTTTCTCTCTTCTACTTTAGCTTCAAACTCCTGAAGCCTTTTTTGCATTTCAGCTTTGATCGTAGCTCTCTCTTCTTCTGATGAAGCTTTTGACATCAACTCTTCACCTCTTGCTTTTATCTTTGCTTTTATGTTTGCAATTTTTTTTGCAATTTGGGTTTTACGTTTCTCCATACGTTCTTTTCTCTCTTCTACACGTTTTTTAAAATCACCTCCTCTTTTTTCTGAACATTCATTTCCGTCTTCACCATTAACTGTTCCCATTGCAAGTAACAACACAGTTAATCCCATTGCAAGTGTTCCTGTTTTTTTCATTTTGCCTTCTCCTTTTTTTCTTTACGATCTGCGACTTTCGCAAATCTGCGTTAATAAACTCATCCTCTTTCATTAAGTACTAACCACGAGAATAAGATTTCTTACAGTGAATTAAAAAAAAAAATTGTTTTTTCTTTTTTTTGCGAATATAGCAAGCAGTGAACGGAAAAAATAAACATCCAACACGCCAGAGGCGTGTTAAATCTCTTCCACTTCTTCCTCTTCAAGTAGCATGCGTTGTCCCCAACGCATTAAGCAAGCCAATAACAAGCACAAAAAAAGGCAATAAATAAAGCCTTACAGACTGTTCAACCACCAACCACCAACTTCTTCAACGTTAGAACTTCCGCACTCTAGAACTTCAGAACTTCCCCCTTCTCTTTCTTAAATTTCTTCACTTCTTTATTTCTCTTCATTTCTTCCATTCTCTTCCATTCGATGTTCGATGTTGAATGTTCGATGTTCATTTCTTCCACTCCTTCATTCTCTTCAAGTACCATGCTTTTTCCCAACGCATTAAGCAAGCCAACACCAAGCACAAAAAAAAGGCAATAAATAAAGCCTTACAGACTGTTC
>JAUUYH010000230.1 GCA_030590505.1 Kiritimatiellota bacterium | reverse complement strand
TTTTAATCATATTTTATTCAGTTTTTTGATGTTCCAGGTGCCTATGGTGCGTTTGCGTGACAAACACACTTAGCTTCTTGCTTTTACCTGCCTATTCATGCCCCTTATGCCCCTTTAATGCCCCTTTCGCTAAATGATAGAAAACTCCTTTGCCCGTTGTACCAACTTTTTCTATAACTCCTGATTTTTGTAATTTTGCCAAGTCAGAGGATGCTGTTCTTTTTGCCACAGAAAATTCTTGTTGATATTGGGCATTCGTAATTTTTATATTTGTTTTAAGGTAGACAATGGTCTGTTCTTGTTTTTTATTCAGGTTCAATTGTGATATTATTTTATCAGTAAGCCAGTCACGCCAAATTGTCACAACAAAATGCGGGCCGCGTTGCTCGAATCCAGGTTCAGGGAGTCCGGCATTCACACAATCCGAAATCATATCAGTAGTTCCAGTTCCTGCTTTCTCAATATACTGGGTACGGAAGAGAGGTTCCGCTATTAACGGATTACGTGGTAACGAAGCATGAGGAAGTTTTAGCAATTCGGGAGTCAAAGAGGAAGGTAATTCTCCGGGATTCCAAACTTCTATCCGGTCAGCAAAAACAAAAACTTGGACAAAACCATTACTGTTATAGTCTCTATGAACAACTGCGTTAACAATAGCTTCTGATATAACTTCACGGGGAACTTCAAATTCAACTGGAGCTTGAGTTCCTTCACTTCGGACACCCACTCTTCTGTCTATTTTTCCTAATACAAACTCTTCCGCTTGATCAATAATATCAGAGAGTCTTCCTTCATAAGGTTGCTGTGATGCAATTGGTTTTTTCTTTTCCGTACCGAAAAAGTGAAAACAATGCAATTGAATATTGCTGAAAAACGAATTTGGATTTTTCCCAAAAAGAAGAATTGCCGCATTGGTCGGTTTTCCATCTCTCAATAGATTGAAGTTACTTAAAACTGCTTCAACTGATCGATCACCTTTAATGTTTAATCGTCCTTTTGCTTCAGCTTGTTCAATAAAAGAATCTATTTTATCAGGATCAATATCATCAATTGTAGCCCTACTGCAAACAGTATCATCAAAGGGAGTTGTTCTTAAGGCTCCGCGTTCTTCAAGAGATTTAACTAAGCTCGCATATATTTCGCTTTTCAAAGCTGTAGTATCGGCAAATCTCCTTCGTGTAAGCTGTGTGCCTGCTTTACTAAATAAGATCTTTCATTTCAGATTCTCTTGCTGAATCATCATCCCCTTTGACAAATATCAGCCTTTCCCGGCTTTTCTCTGTGGCATAATCGAATTCCAGTTCCGTAGGAGATTTACCATCTTCATTTTTCCAGCCATATTTATTTCCGAAAATACCGATAAAAATATCGCATTTTTCTACTTCAGAGAGATAAAGATTATCGGGAGTTTGATCCCCGGCAGGAATATCTTCAAAAAGAAAAACATTTTCGATAAAGCGACTAAATAAGGGATCATTCAATATGAAGTCCTTAACTGCACGCCTTTCATCAGCAAGTTCTTTTTGAACGCTACTTATAAATATTGTATACTTTTCTGCCATAATTTTACCTAAAATGAGGTTTTGCGATATTCGCATTTTTTATCATACTGTTAAAACGGTGTGTCAATTCCCAGTTGTTTACAGAAATCTGCGATATTCGCATCGGTCTTTTTCATATCTTTATCAAGAGTTTTTAGTTCATCAGAGACAACCTTTAGGTCAACTGGTTCCTCTTCCTCAAATGTATCCACATAGCGTGGGATGTTTAGGTTGTAGTCGTTCTCTTTAACTTCTGCGAGTTTCGCAACATAACTGTATTTGTCTTCAGGTTTGCGTTCGCGGTAGGTGGAAACGATCTTTTCAATATGTTTTGGTCTCAGGTAGTTCTGATTTTTTGCTTTCTCAAATCCCTTACTGGCATCGATGAATAAAATATTGTCTGAATGTTCACGTCCCTTTTTCATTACCAGAATAGATGTAGGAATACTTGTGCCATAAAAGATATTTGCTGGGAGTCCGATTACTGCATCAAGACAGTTCCGGTCTTCAATCAAGTGTTTTCGTATATGTCCTTCCGCTGCTCCACGGAATAGAACTCCGTGTGGAAGAACTACCGCCATTGTACCGTTGTCATCAAGCTGATATACCATGTGCTGAACAAATGCGAAATCCGCTTTACCACCTGGTGCAAGTTTACCATAAGATGAGAAACGGTCATCACTCATAAACAGGGGGCTTGCGCTCCAGTTTGCAGAGAATGGAGGATTGGCAACAATCGCTTCAAATCGTTGATCTACATGCTGAGGATGCTCGAGAGTGTCTTCATTCGCAATATCAAATTTGCTAAAATGAACATCATGCATAATCATATTCATTCGGCATAAGTTGTAGGTGGTAGGATTGCTTTCCTGTCCGTAAAATCCGCTAACTTCGCTAACTTCTTTTGCTACCCGAAGAAGAAGAGAACCTGAACCACAAGTGGGATCGTAAACGCTTTTTAGTTTATCTTTACCGGTAGTGACAATCTTGGCAAGAATCATACTGACCTGTTGCGGGGTATAGAACTCTCCGGCCTTCTTCCCGGCTCCACTGGCAAATTGTCCTATAAGATATTCATAGGCATCACCCAGAAGATCGCTTTCAGTATCTTCAAGTTTAAAGTCTATCTCTTCCAGGTGAGTCAATACCTGAACAATAAGTTCGTTCTTCTGGTTCTCTGATTTGCCAAGTTTGCTGCTGGTGAGATCCATATCCTCGAATAGATTATCAAAGTCCTCTTCGCTAGCTGTTCCCATTGTGCTTTGAGCTATATGATTAAGTACCTTTGTCAGATCATCAAGAATAAATTTATGATGACCATCTGCGTTGCCACGTTTTGCTATTTCACTGAAGAGTTCTGAGGGTTGAAGAAAATATCCCAGAGCTTCAAGAGCTGCATCTTTGATGGCCTCCATATATTCAGCACCCTGCGGAGTATTCTCATCAATATCTTTATACAGTATTCCATCAGGTTTGAGAATCTTATCAGCATATGTATGCATCTTCTCACTGAGGTATTTGAAGAATATAAATCCAAGAATGTAATCACGGAAGTCATCAGCCCCCATCTTTCCCCGAAGAGTATTCGCTATATTCCAAAGCTGTTGTTCAAGTTTCTGTTTTTCTTCTGTCATTGATACTAACCCTTGTGATCTTTTTTTATATACTTTGCACGGATGAAATCTTAACATTTTCGTTCAGGCACTAGCTAGCAAAAAAAAGACAAGATATCCACCGCTTGCGGTGTAGTTTATCATGGCTTCTAAGCAAGCTATTATTATAATATATAAATCCTGACATTACAAGATAAAGAATCAAAATAAGATTAAGAAGAATTATAAACAGAGTCTATAACCGCTTTTGTAGTAAAAAAAAGTGGTGGCAAGGGTCAGAATCGAACTGACGACACAAGGATTTTCAGTCCTCTGCTCTACCGACTGAGCTACCCCGCCACTAGGGGATTGCCTTAACTCTTGCTCATTATGCAAAGAGA
>JAUUYH010000124.1 GCA_030590505.1 Kiritimatiellota bacterium | reverse complement strand
TTTCATGTTTTTGGTATTGAACGACGTAGGATAGCTACCTTTGAAGAACCCGTTAGGAAAATTGATAACAAGTACGGTTTCATAGATCTTTTTTGGAAAGGGAATCTTCTGGTGGAGCATAAATCAAGAGGGAAAAATCTTGATAAAGCATATACCCAGGCTCTAGATTATTTTGCCGGACTGAAAGAGTACGAACTCCCAAAATATGTTCTTGTATCCGACTTTGAACACTTCAGACTTTATGACCTTGATGATAATGAGCAATATGAATTTAAGATAGACGCTCTTCATGAAAACGTACATCTCTTTGGATTCGTTGCGGGTTATACTAAAAAAAACTACCAATCAGAAGATCCTGTTAATATCAAAGCTGCTGAATTAATGGGAAAAATTCATGATTCCCTTTACGATTCAGGTTATGAGGGGCATGACCTTGAAGTTTTCCTTGTCAGATTACTGTTTTGTCTATTTGCTGATGATACTGGGATTTTTGAGAAAAATATCTTTTGTGATTATATCCAACATAAAACTGCCGAAGACGGTTCTGATCTGGGAATGCATCTTGCACATCTTTTTCAGACTCTTGATACTCCCGTAGACAAACGCAATAAAAACCTTGACGAATCTCTGAATGATTTTGCATATATTAATGGGAAGCTTTTCAAAGATGCCCTGCCTCTAGCAGCATTTAACTGCGAAATGCGCAATACACTTCTTGAAGCATGTTATTTTGAGTGGAGTAAAATATCCCCGGCAATTTTTGGATCACTCTTCCAATCTGTTATGGACCCAAAAGAACGCCGGGCATTTGGAGCGCATTACACTTCTGAGAAAAATATACTAAAACTGATTCAACCACTTTTTCTTGATGAATTGGAAACAGAACTAACACAGATCAAAAAACTTAAACGTGGAAGAAGGCAGCGACTTGAAGATTTTCATGCGAAACTCGCAGATCTAAAATTCTTGGATCCTGCATGCGGTTGTGGAAATTTCTTAGTCGTAACATATCGCGAACTTCGCAGACTTGAAATTGAAATAATCAAAGCACTTCATAAAGATGCAGTTCTGGATATTGGCTATTACTGCAAAATTAATGTCGATCAGATGTATGGAATTGAAATAGAGGAATTCCCTGCGAGAATCGCAGAAGTAGCCATGTGGCTTGTCGATCATCAGATGAATGTAAAACTTTCGGAAGAGTTTGGAATGTATTATGTCCGGCTCCCACTTCGTAAATCGGCCAATATTCATCATGGTAATGCACTCCGCATGGACTGGAACTACTTAATGCATGGAAGCTATTATGATGTTATAGCTGACACTGTTAATGTTGCGATGCTCGCAGAACCTAAAACTCATTACGAAACCATTAATGTCGCAACCAAAAAACTTAATATTGTTAATCAAAAGGATATCGAAGAAAAACATAAGAAGCACCGGATAAAATATGATTATATTCTCGGAAACCCTCCGTTTGTCGGGAAGCATTTGAGAAGTTCTGAGCAAAATGCGGATATGGAACTTATTTGTTCTGATATCAAAAACTTTAAAACTCTCGACTATGTAACGTGCTGGTACATTAAGGCGGCAGAATATATTCAAAACACCAATATAAAAGTTGCTTTCGTCTCAACAAACTCCATTTCTCAAGGTGAACAGGTAGGTGTCCTATGGAATGAATTATTAAACAAATACCATATAAAAATCCATTTTGCTCACAGAACTTTTGCATGGACAAGTGAAGCAAGAGGAAAAGCACATGTACATGTCGTTATTATTGGATTCGGAGCCTTTGATGTTCCGGAAAAACAACTTTTTGAATATGAGAATATTAAAGGGGAACCGCATGCAATCAATGTAAATAATATTAATCCTTATTTGATAGAATATGCAAACTTGACTATAACAAACCGAACGAAACCTATATGTGATGTTTATGGCATGGTGAAAGGTTCACAACCGACAGATGGAGGAAATCTACTTCTTTCAGATGATGAAAAAATTAATTACCTGGAACAGGAGCCAGGAGCTGCTCCTCTTATTTTTCCTTTAATAAGTGCTAAAGAATTTTTAAATAACAAAAAAAGGTGGTGCTTCTGGTTGAAAGGAGTTTCGCCTTTTATCATAAACAAATTACCTTTACTGAAAGAAAAAATTAAAAAGGTAAAGTTATTCAGACTTGCAAGTTCAAAAAAAGCAACTGTTAAATGGGCGGAAATGCCTACTCTTTTTACTGAAATCAGACAACCTAAAGACAATTACATTGTGATTCCAAGAGTTTCATCTGAAAATAGAAAATATATCCCATTCGGATTTTTCACTCCTGACAATATTGTGCATGATACATGTACTGCCATTCCCAACGCAACACTTTTTCACTTCGGAATCCTGACATCGCTGATGCATATGTCTTGGGTAAAACATGTATGCGGAAGGTTAGAAAGTCGCTACCGTTATTCAAATAAACTTGTCTACAACAACTATCCATGGCCAGAAAATCTGACAGATCAACAAAAAACTCTTATTGAAGAAAAAGCCCAGAAAGTTCTGGATGCCCGGAAATTATATCCTGACAGTTCTCTTGCTGACCTTTACAACCCTTTGACAATGCCGCCGGAACTGCTAAAAGCCCATAACGAACTGGATAAGGCAGTAGATCAATCCTACCGGAAAGCTACATTCAAAACAGAAATGGAACGATTAGGCTTTTTATTTGATTTATATAAAAAATATGTGGATGTTTAATATGAGAGAAGAGAGTAATAATAAAGATTTTTTCAGGTTATTGCATATACACTATCCTTTGATTCGGGAAATGTGTGTTACTACATACCGCTTTACTGGGCGTGATGATGCAGTTTCATTTATTTCCGAATTTTATTCACAGGAGAGTCAGGGAGTTCAAGCAATTAAGTTATTTGAGACCATGAGGGATTGCGGAATGTTGGTAAAAAATCATTCCCTCTGGGGAGTTCCAAGCTATATTGCACTTTTTATTCGTAAACGCGAGGGGCGGTTGCATTATACCAGTCAACATCTTGTTCGTGCGTGTATGCAGGATGTCCGTACTAATGTTTTTGCTTTGAATGCAAAACTAGAAGGTGAAAATATCACTTCAGATGAGATAGCAGAGAATATTTTTGCACTTGAAGATATTTATCAGCAGCTTGCTGGGGCATCTCAGAATAATTGTCATAAAATATCTCAGGATGTTTCTGCATTTCAACTGGGGCATTCTATTGAAGTTTCTACGGCCAAAATTGATCATTTCCTTAAACTGTACGATGATTTTATTATGCCTATGCTTGCGATAGTTGTGGATCCGGACAACGAACTTGAGGCGATTTCTGCTGAAGTATTGGAACTTTGCGACAACTTATTGGAACCTTATGGGAATAGTGAAAATGTTGGATATCATATTCGCGGATTAAAGCAGTCAGTACGGGTTATTCAGGAGCAGATTGCTGGGAAGATATTGCAGGCAAAGAATGAGCTTGATGCTCTTTTTGAGGTTTATCGCGAACATCGCAGAATTATTCAGGGGATAAATTATTTCTGGGAAATAACCATTGAGGAGCGGGAGGATGAAAAAAATAGAATTTTTAATAAATATTTCCTGACCAGCAGTAAATTGCGATATCAGAATTCAAGTACACGTTCATACACAAACTATATTCAGCGGAGCTTATATCAGGAAAAAGCAGCAAAGGAGGCTCCTGCTCTTCTTTCGCTCAGTAATCCTGTCGATTATAACGCAAACACATTTTCCGGTATGGTATGCTTTGCTGATATTTGCAACAGTGTTTTGAAAGAGCGTCAACTGCCGTGTCTATTAAGTTGGCTTTGTGCAAAATATTCAAACGAAAGTGCAACGTTTTTTGTAGAGAAACTTTTTGAATTGGAAAAACGTTTTCCAGATAATATAAATATTTCAAATGAAACAAAGTTGTATCAGCTGAACTCCATTAACGTGGAGTTGCAGCTCAGGGAGTGGAAAAATGATGAAAAATAGTTTTATAGATCTTAAATTACCAGGGAATATCCGGCAAATATGGAATAAACTTGTATTGCAGGGAATTTATATATCGGCAGAGAATGAACGTGAGTTATATAATGATATTCTTAGGAATGAGGATGATGTAAGAAAATTTCTTGAAATTTTTGATCATAAGCTTGTCGTTCATAATAAAGATTTTATTTATGCAGAAGATGCGAAAAATAAAACTCTTCGGCGCGGGCATGAACAACTGATTGTTTTTCTCGCTGTGTTTTTTGAAAAATATCAGAAAATGCATTCATCTCCGATGGCTCCGTGGTATAATGAAATAGTTATTACTACTCAAACTCTTATACGAATGAATCTCTATTCGACTGAATCAGCCGAAAGGCGTCTTGTAAGAGCAGGACTTCATGATGAATGGGATATCTATAATAGAGTATTGAAACCAGCGGCAACCCAGTTCCTTATTCAGATTGCATCATCGGATCTTTATCATACCGATTCTCTTGAAAAAGCAAAACTGGTTGAATTCAAATTTAATACTCCAGTCTACCGTTTTATTGATATGTTTTCCGATTTTGCTGACTTGTCTTCTGGGAAATCTGACGACAGTATATCTCCTGTCCCGGAAGAAAATGCTGCAGATGACACAACGGATATGGAGGTGAACAATGCATAACAATACACAAAGAGCAATGTATGGAGTAAAGCAGCTAATAATGATAAATTCCGGTACTGTTGAGTATATTCAGCTGGATTTGGGAATTCCGTTGCATTTAAGTGCTGAAAATAATATTGGAAAAACATCGACTGTAAATACATTGCAGTTTTTATATATTGACAAAATGGATGAAATGTTTATGCCGTCGTCAGTTCAGCATAGTGTCGATTTTTATTTTCGTGATGAATATAGTTATCTGATTTTTGAGTGCATCTCAAAGAGTGGGACGCATTGTGTGGTTTTTAACCGTACTCCTGGAAGCAGGAGGTATTATAATCGTTATATTTTAAAAGGAAAATACGAACAGGACTTTTTTATAGGAGCCGACTCCCGTCCATATAACTGGGGGGGCGTACTTGATGTACTTGCTGAACGTGAAGTGAATAGTGTTTCTGTCTCAAATAAGGAGTGGTGGCGGGTACTTTCTGGACTTACAGATAAGAAAAGCAAAAAAGAGATTCCGTCGCTCTTCATTCTTCCAGTGAAAGATTTAGAGAGTTATCATCGCTTTAAGATGATATATCGCAACCTTCTGAGTATGAGTTCTATTAAACTTGACACTTTTAAAGATATATTATTGTCATGTGCGGTGGCAAGTGGAGAAAAAAGAAAAATTGATTTTGCGGAAAAAGAGTATAAAAGCCGGTTTGATCATTGTCGTAAACTTCAGCTTCAGCACGAATACTACCTGACCCACGAACAGGAAATCCTGAAATTGAAGGAAGAAGAAAAAGAACTCCTTAAGTTCCAGCGTAAACTCCCTGTCTCATTTGCTCTCTTGGATTATAATTACAATATCCACAATGAAAGGCTGAGTTCTGAAAGTAAAAAAGCAGAAACGCGTCTTGCTGGTATTGAAGAGGACAATAATAACCTGATAAAGGAGAGAGAACAATTGAGTCTAAAACTTGGGGGAATGACTAAAGAACTGGAAGATATTCAGAAAGAGCTGTCTGAATACAATTCCCTTGAACAAAATAGCGATTTATTTGTCTGCCGTGAAAAATGGTCTCTTAAGGAATTTAAAATCTATAAGGAGGATCTCGACAGAGATTATTTTACGCTTGATGAACAACTTAAGGATGTGAAGAAATATAGACGCAATGAACTTGAATCGCGCGTACAGCGTATACAAATAGAAATAGACAAGTGTAGGCATATCCTGGAGAATGAGAACTTCTTTTTTGAATGGTTACTGAAAGAGGGGGTTGCTGAAAATGATTTAGTGAAACTAGCAAGTTTATTTCAGATGGAACTCCTGACTCGCCCGATGAAGGATGTTAATATTAAAAATAAAGAATCCTTCCTTAAGAATATTAATGCCTTAACAGAAAATATTTCGGATAACTATTATAACGACAACACCATTGGTATTGCACTTCTACAGCATAAGATCAATGAACTGACAGATCGTGAAGAGGTAGATGAAAGACTGAAGGGATTGGAAAATGAAATGAGTGATGCCAGTAAACTCCTAGATCTTTATATTCAGGAAGAGAGTAATTTGCATAAACTTGCCGATATTGCCCAGAAGCGAGTTCTTGCCGTTGAGAATTTGAAAAGCTATGAACGCTTTAATATTTTAGAAGAAAATTTGCCAAAATTGAAAAAGAATGAGTCAGATATGCTTGAGGAAAATGATAAATTATCTATACGCAAGACAACCTGCGAACAGATGGCAGAAGATCTACATGTTGAACTTGAAGAACTGAGAACTTCTCTAAGTGAGATGAATTCATCGCTGAGATTGATGAATGGTGATTATTCAAGATTGAACAGCACCATAAATCAACATTTTTCAAACATTGTTGCTAGGGAGATTAAATTCAAAGAAGAAGATTATGAACTTGATTATCTAATTGATGAGTTATCCTTTTTTACACATAAAATAGAGAATCTGAGCAGTGATTTACAAAAAATAATGTTGCGAAAATCGCAGATCCTTGAAAAGGTGGGGTTGATTTACGATCAGGAGAAAGACTGGGGTTTCTTTATCGATGCAAATGCTGATACAAAACAGGCTGATAAAAGGTTAGACAAGGAATGGCAAACCTTTTTCGGGCTCGCAAAGCATGATTTTCGGAGTCTTGTTCAGTGCGTGGACAGCATTCAGTCGCTTTTACGCAGTATAGATCGTACATTCAGCCGTCAAAGAATAAGTAATCTTTCAAAATTTAAAGTTGGAATTGAATCGAATGATATTTATCGTGAAGCACGGGAATTTACAAATGACTCAGATGATCTGTTTACTGATCTATCCCAACGCCGTATTTATACCAGTATGTTTCAGAAATATTTTTCAAAGCAGGTTACCGACCTGCGTGCGGAAGATATGTTCCATATTCAAATCGAAGTTTCAAATCCAAACAATCCAGGTGAAAATAAAAATATAACTTCATTTGAAAATGAATCGGAAGGCACGAATTACACGATCAAGGCACTGCTTCTGAGTCAGCTCCTAAAAGAACAATTTAAATTCGGCCTCTATCAAGAAAATATTGTTTTTCATTATTATCTTGACGAAATTGGTCAACTTGATAAAAAAAATCTCAGCAATATTGTAAAGCAGAATCAAGAAAAAAATCTTATTTCAATCACCGCCGCGCCACAACCAGTGATTGAGCCTCTGTGTCATCCAAGGTGTAAAGTCGTGACGTTAATGGAACATCCAAAATCAAAATTAACTTACATTGCAAATGAAAAGACTTTTACTGCTGAGCAAATTAATGACAATTTAGAAAACTCAGCTTCGGAGGATAAAAATGAATAATAATATAAGAACACTTAAAAAACTACATAAGTTGCGTAAATATGGTTACGTCAATGCTTCTTTTTTTGAAAGCACTGCTTTCTTTAAAAAGGTGCTCGACAATATGCTTGCAAGATATATTATTCAGAAGTTCCCA
>JAUUYH010000209.1 GCA_030590505.1 Kiritimatiellota bacterium | reverse complement strand
GGGACAATGAGTGGGAGTCCCCGAACGTAGTGACGGATTATTATCAATACATGTACAGGCAAGGATGCCCGTACTACAGAGGGAAGAAAGGCAACTATCGATCTCTTTCCCAACAACCAACAACCAACAACCAACAACCAACAACCAACAACCAACAACCAACAACCATCAACCTCTTCTGTATTGCTTCACTGATTACCGACCTCTGACCTCTAATTACTGACCTCTTTCTCTTCCTCTTTCCCTCCACTTTTCCCCGCACCGGTTACGAGCATATCTGCTGAAATCTTACCATGCTTTAGAAAAACTGCCAACGGATAGAGTAACCCAAAAAGAGGAAGCGGATCTTTAAACTTAAAAAGCTCGTTAACTGCACCCTTATTTTCATCTAATAATGATTTTACCGCTTTAATGCGATCACCTGGACTAATTGCATCCGCCAGTTTATCACTTAGTTTATCAATAGCGCTGAATCTATCCCCCTTCATATCTTTTGTAAACCCTTGAAATGCATTTTTTAATTCATTCCTTGTGTCCTTTGCTTCAGCATACTCCTGAATCATTCGCATAGTCATCAGGCATGGATTAAATGTTCTGATATCCTTTTTGTCAGGTTTAACGGTATCAATATGACCATCTACTGCAAGTCTAAAAAGCATATACGGATAGTTCCAGCCCGATTCCACGGACTGCCCCAAACCTCCCCAGAAACGCGGGTTAACCTCGATAAGATAAGGTTTTGATTTACCGTCACAGCGAAAATCTATCTCCGCCACTCCATGCCATTTCACCAATCGCAGCAACTCCATCCCCATATCTTCCATTTCAGCAGCATCGACAGTCTCTCTGAGTGCGCCCATTCCGCTTTTTCTGGGGTAATCGAGGATATTATGATACGTCATAGCAGCTCTCGGTTCGCCGTGATCAAAGATAAATGTGGAACAATAATCCTCGCCGGGAACTGACTGCTGAAGAATTGCAAGTCCATCTCCGGCAAGGTTAAAACGCTCAGCATCATTATTAAAGTGCTTAATCGCCTCTTGTGGTGACTCAACCTTATGGAGGCCGATTGCTGCATTACTGTCTGATATTTTAAGAAAGGCTGGGTAGATAAAAGCTTCAGCAATCGCAGGGAACTCTTCCACACTGTTTATAACGGCAGTCTTCGGAGTATTAATATTATGCTCTATGCAGTACTCTGCAAGAGATGCTTTATTCCCAATAAGGTCAATTTTATCGCGATCAGGAAGTGCGAGTTTCGCAAGTCCTTCAAAACGGTGCTTGTTTGCGGCAATAACAAAACTGTCTGTATGAAACGGCATCAGCACAAGGTCACTGTCGGGAGAGTGATGCTTTTTGCAGACCTCAACAAGTTTGTCAATAAACGCGTCAGGCTCCTTATCTGGATCAGGATAGGCAAAGAAACCTTTTGAGTATATAGAAAAATTACTTGCCGCAAGGTAGAGGTTATCTCCTGTTATAACCTTGACTCCCAGCTTGCCCAAGCTCCGCGTAGCCACCACCGTATTCCAAGAACGTGCAAAGGTTAAAATGCAGATTTCCTTGCGTCCCTCTCTCTTTTTCTTCTTAAATATTCCCATAAAGCAATATTCCTTTAATTCCTTAATGAAACTGCGGTTTACAAAATATAAGTTATAATTTACTTTACTTCTCATGTTCTTCAATATATTAAATAAAAAATATTGCTATTTCGGTTGTTGAATGAAATAGAATATGAGATAAGTTTAAAGAAAGTGTTAAGATTTCATACGTGCAAAGTATACTTAAGGAAAAAATATAAATTATGAATGAATTCAGATTATCAGAGAGTCCGTTTTTAAAAGATAAATCGAGGCCGAATGTTGCCATTGCTCATGGGAATGGAGCTTATAAAAATACAATGGAAGCACTTTCACACTTTGACCTTTCACCGGCAAAGGGAAAAACTGTACTTCTTAAACCTAATGCAGGAAGAATTGCAGAACCTAATTCAGGAATCTGTACCGATCCCGAAGTTGTTGCAGCGGCAATCGACGCATTCAACGAGGCTGGTGCCATTGTATCTGTGGGCGAGAGTCCTATTTCCGGAGTCAAAGCCCTTGAAGCCTTAGCGTCAACAGGTATTTCAAAGGTTGCAGAAGACCGAAACTGCCCGCTTATCGATATGGATGCACGAAAACCTATAATTGTTCCCATTCCAAAAGGCAGAGCCATAAAATCCTTAAAACTATGCCCAGAAGTCACTGAATTCGACATTGTTGTATCGATTCCTGTAATGAAGATGCACATGCATACAGGGGCAACAATTGCTGTTAAAAACATGAAAGGTTGCCTATGGAGACGCAGTAAGGTCGTCCTACACATGCTTCCACCTACGAAGGATGCATCTGCAGATCCACAACATGCAGAAAAACCGCTAGATATCGCGATTGCAGATATGAGTAACATACTAAAACCACACCTCTCGATAGTTGACGGAATAACTGGACTCGAAGGACTGGGCCCGAGTGCAGGAACAAAAAAAGAACTTGACGTAGTAGTCGTGTCTGCGGATGCCTTTGCAGCAGATGCCGTATCTTGTTGCCTTATGGGCACAAGTGCAATGGAGATTCCACACCTTAAACTTGGAGGTGAACGTGGTTACGGAATAACCGATTTGGATAATATCGATGTAACGCCCGAGAACTGGAGAGATTTTTCATCGCCATTTGCAAAACCACCATCAGACTTATCTGTAGAATTTCCTGATATAAATATTATGGATGAAAGTTCCTGCAGTGCATGCCAATCAACATTGCTTCTATTTCTCAAACGCTATAAAGATGAACTCAAAGAGTACCTGCCCGGAGATGCAAATATTGCCATCGGAGCAGGCCATAAAGATATGCCCGCAGGTTCCCTATGTATCGGAAACTGCATCCAAAAACAGTTCCGGGACAGCGGAATATTCATCCCTGGATGCCCTCCTGTAGGTAGCGAAATTCTGAGTGCGGTAATAGGAGAACCTTCCGTAGATATAAGAGACGGACACAGCGAACAACCAAATAAGAAAAATTAGCAAAACATTATGAGAATACCATATAATCAATTAAATAAAGAGACCTTGCAATCGCTCATTGGAACATTTGTCTTGCAGGAAGGCACGGATTATGGCGAAATTGAGTACTCGCTGGATGAAAAAATTGAACATGTAATGAATCAGCTAAGAGCAGGAAAAGTGCATATTACTTTTGATGAAGAGAGCAAAAGTTGTAATATCATAAAAAGTAAAACCTAGATTGTGCAATCATCAGCACGATTTAGGTACTATACTTTGCACGGATGAAATGACTTTTTTCGTTCAGTCACTAGCTAGAAAAAGAAAGAGAAGATCTCTACCGCTTGCGGTATAAATAAATCGTATTTTTGTTGAATCACAGGAGGCATTTATGTCAGAAGAGGAATTAAAACATCAAGATATTGATATTGAATTGTGCCCTGGTTGCCTTTATGAAAATGAACCTGGGTCACACTTCTGCTGCAAATGCAATGCACCATTGAGTTCTCTTTCAACCATTGGCCCCTGGGAGAGACTTCAGGCACAGCGTCACATATATGCGAACGCAGCAAGTAATCCTCAACGACTTGTTTCTGTAGTAGGGATATGGCTTATATTCGGTACGATATGTATCTTTGGAACCTTTATCACCTCGATTACACTATATGCATTCTACTCCTCATCTCTTGTTAAGCCATCACTGATTGACTTACTTCCTGGATTGATTTTCGGCCCCATGATGCTATTTATAGGAGCCTTTGTAACAATCCGTACAACTATTAATTATCGCAAAAATTTAGCAAGGGCCAGAAAAAAGAAGAGATAAGTGAAGAAGAATGAACCGTTGAGTAGGCATAATTATTCAGAAATTGCGAAATTCGCATTTTATAAAATTCGACCTTGACATCTTAACTATTTAACATATTTTAAATCAAGG
>JAUUYH010000030.1 GCA_030590505.1 Kiritimatiellota bacterium | reverse complement strand
TTCGACGAAAGTCAGTGAACTTGAAAAGTTACCTTTATATAAAGATGCTATTTTTACTTGGAGTGAATTTAGAAATGCTCAACTTAAAAAAATCAAATAAGAAATAAATTTTATATGTCTAAGAAAAGAATATTCACCCTCTCTCAACTTCCCGGGCAAAAATCTTGCCACTGATCCGATAGAATCTGCGTGAAAAGGAGAACATATTCTTGCTCTTTTATCAAATTAGTGGGTAATTTATTTTTCTCCATACTCACTCAACTCTATCCTTTTCTTCATGAATGTTAAAGGTAATATTTTTGCGAAGTTCGCAACCGTATGACGGTTTTTAAACCGTTACAGCAGATTAAGGCTCCAGGAAAAGAGCCGCAAGGAAGAGAGAAGATTTTTACTCCCCGCTGCCGTAAAATGCACTATGGCATGGCATCACAGGGGGAGGAGAGATTAATAATTATGTCTCTTGACCTGAATTAAAGTCTTATTTGGAGGGCAGGTGAATAGTCGTCTAACCTGTTTTTGTATTAATATCTTGAAGGACCAGGCTGGCCAGAGTGAAGCCAAATGTCCCTGTAATGTGAACCATAGAGCCGTTAATCTGTGCCTTTTGACTACACCAAGTGCCTCCTGAGTTCTTCTCGGAATCAATATTTGTTGCGTGAGGGCAGAAGCATTTTTCAGAGCCACAGACAGATTTTATATTTTTTTGCGGAATTAGCTCTTCACTCCATACGCAGAGAAAATCGCCCTCTATTTTATTCTGCCTCAGGCGCTTTCTGACCAATTTTGCTAGTTTACATCTATCAGTCTCCCAAATTGAGTTGACCTGAACTCTGACAGGATCTAATTTGCAGGCTGCCCCCATTGCGGAAAATAGTGTTGTTTCAGATGCTAACGCATGAGATATTAGTTCTATTTTACATGAAAGTGTATCTATAGCATCTATCACATAATCAAATGTTGATAAGTCGAATTCGGGACGAGTCTCTACATTATAGACTTTGCGAAGAGCAACAATATCAGCATCTGGATTAATCTCAAGCAGACGTTTCTTAAGTGCATCCACTTTTACATCTCCTACATTAAGTGAGGTTGCCTGAAGCTGTCTATTTACGTTAGTTATGCAGATAACATCATTATCAACAATCGTCAAATGCCCAATCCCGGATCTGATAAGAGCTTCAGCACACCAGCTGCCAACTCCACCTACGCCAAAAAGGATGACCCTTGTATCTTGTAATGTCTGCATAACATCATGACCAAGCAGCAATAAACTTCTATGAAATAAACTCATATATATTGCACTCCAAAATTATCTTTAAATCTCCTTGACATTCTTCTCTACAAGTTCCTTATGTAGGGCAATTTGTGCTTGTTTAAAGGATTCACGTTCAATGATAAACTGCATATTAACCTGCCTCATGCACTGGTCAAATGCAATAATATTAATATCTTCATCTGATAGTGATTTTGCTGCACGATGAAGAAATCCTGGAATTTTCATATTGGTCCCCATTACGGATATGACAGCAACTTTGCGTGTTGAGATTTTTGCACCCGGCAACGCTTCGCGCATATCAGCTAGGCATTTATTTAGATTTCTGTATTTTTCGGAGATATAATGTGTTATTGTATTAGCATTGGTATTTTTTGTTATGTAACTGATTTTATATTTTGCGAAATGCGCAAGAATGTCAAGGTCATAACCACTCTGCCCCACCATGCATGAATCAAACACTTCAATTGCAAGGATATCATTTCTACCGCAGATGATATCGATTTTTGATTTAGGCGATATATAATCACGGCTGATAAGTGTACCAGGATGTTCAGGGTCAAAGGTATTTTTTATCCTTATGGAAATATCCTTCAACTCCATCTCTTTAGATGCCTGTGAGTGAATTGCTTCCATATCCATATCGGCTAACTGATCGGCAATATCAAAATTGGTACGCCCGATAATTTGTACATTATCAACGCCCATAAGTTTAGGATCTCCCGTGCTTAGATGAAACTCCTTGTGAATTATCCCCTCAACTGCTTCGGTTAGAACTGCTATTTTGCTAAAAGTGATCTCACTGTAACCGCGGTCAAAGCTCAACATGATCCCCTCATTACATTTTGTATATCCTGTAGCAATAAGCAACTCTTTATCATATTCCACATCCTTGAATGAATTGAGAATCATATCATTGAAAGAGTAAGATTTTGACTCTTTCCAGCCAGTAAGATCAATGAATTTAGTTTTGATCCCGTTTGCATTCAAGATAAGCGTAGAATTATATGCACTGTGTGCTTCGCCTAGGGCACTTAAGAATTCACGTGTTGCAGGTAGGTAATCCGCCTCCTTGAAGTGACCAAATGAGCGAATTCGAATAAGATCCGACAGGCACGCCTGAATACTCTGAATTCTGTCATCGACAAATGCATCAGCCTTCTTAATATCTAATCCTATATCTTCAAAAGTTCGGTTCAGTCGGCACATCTCCTTACGTACGATCTCCAGAGCATCTTTCCAAGTAGGATCATTTTCTGTGAACTTAGAATAGACACCACCCTCTCCTGTCTTTTTGTGTTCGAGTAGTAGGTTAGTTATTCCACCATAAGCAGATACCACAAAGATTCGATTAAACAATTCACACTCTTTTCGTGAACCAACAATGACATTCTTCATTACATCGCCGAACATAGTCATCGATGTTCCGCCAATTTTTTCAACTGTATGTTTCGACATAATATTTTCCTTAAGCGACATAACCATTAAGTCGTATTTGTATTCATATACATTTTTTGCTTTACCCCCAACTCTGAAATGAGGGAATCTAGATCTAGCCTAAATAGTGCAATCTAGGTCTAAAACTATAGAGCAGACTCTCAATTTTTCAAGTCCGTATAAAGTTTTCTCAATTTTTTACAATTTGATATTGTAACACCTCTAGTACATTATACATTACTATTTGTTACGCCTAAGATATAAAATATAGAATAAAATAATTAAAAACCCTTAGATGGAAATATGGCATTAGTATTTGTAATAGATGATGAGGCACGTCAGCGTAAGCTTTACGCAGACACTCTGCGTGATGCTGGCATTCAAGTTGAGGAGCTTGCATCTGCGGAGATGGCTCTTGATAAACTTCAATCCATAACGCCGGATATGATAATCAGCGATGTGCGTATGCCCGGAATGAACGGAATTACTCTGTTGCGTCAAGTAAGAGCTTCACATTTTGAGCTTCCGTTTCTTCTAATAACTGCATTTGCAGATATCCGGGATGCGGTAAAGGCACTGAAGCTAGGGGCTGTTGATTACCTTGAAAAGCCGATTGATCTTGATGAACTGCTTGCAGCGGTGAACGATGTCCTGAAGCTAGATACAAAGCATGATCATAATATTGCAATCCCACCTAAGCTGCAAAAAAATATTATTGCCGAAAGTGATGTAATGAAGGTTCTTTTCAAGGATGCTTATCGTGTATCGTCAAGTGATGCTACAGTTCTGTTAACTGGTGAGAGCGGGACAGGCAAAGAGGTGCTCGCTGCATTTATCCATAATACAAGCAATCGGGCAAAGGCTTCGATGGTAACCTTAAATTGTGCAGCAATTCCCTCTACTATACTTGCAAGTGAACTTTTCGGACATAAAAAAGGCTCATTTACAGGAGCAGTAAAGGATCGAAAAGGGATATTTCGTGAATCGGATAAGGGGACGCTTTTTCTTGATGAAATAGGTGATATGCCGCTAGAGCTTCAGCCCTCCTTGTTGCGTGCCATTGAAACTGGGATGATCTCTCCAGTGGGTAGTGATTTCGAAAGCAAAGTTGATTTTCGTCTGATCGCCGCAACAAATAAAAACCTTGACGATGCAGTAAAAGTTGGTAAATTCAGAGAAGATCTATTCTACCGTTTGAATGTTATATCATTTCATATCCCGCCACTACGGGAACGCAGAGATGACATTATGCCTCTTGCACGTTTTTTTCTGGCACGTAAATCTTTTAAAGATGTGCGATTTTCGCAAGCGACTGTAAAGCTGATGCAGAACTACAACTGGCCTGGCAACGCCCGAGAACTAGCAAATGCCGTGGAACGTGCCGCAATTATATCAAATACAGACATTATCCTGCCTGAACATCTTCCGCCAGTGATAGCCAATGCTTCAAAAGAGAACTCAATGTCTGCAACAAGTGCATTTTCTGTAAAAACGATAAATCAGGCAGAAATAGAGGCTATAACCTCTGCCCTCCAAGAAGTTTCAGGGAATCGTACAAAAGCGGCAAAAATCCTTGAAATCAGCCGTAGGGCACTAATATATAAAATTAAAAGATTCGACCTAGGATAGGCCAGGGTTTTAACTCGGGTTGTTATGCATAGCATGACGAAAATGGTAACAACTTAATAATCCCAAATCCCAAATCCAACATCCAACATCCAACATTAAAACAATCACTCCGACTGTTTAAAAAGTCTAATCCCTTTTAAAATCTCCGTTGCACGTTCGAGTTGTGTATCGCGAACCGCTCCGTTGAAATCAGGCAGTACAACGCCTGGATAGGCGAAGCTTTGTGAGTAGAGTTTACCCTCTGTTGGAACATCTATATCCACAATAACATTAGGTTTAATGCCATGCTTGTGGATGACCCGCTTGCTCGGAGTGTAATATTTTGCAATGGTCAGGCGAAGGGCACTTTTGTCTGGCATTGGAATAATTGATTGGACAGAGCCTTTTCCAAATGTTTTTTCCCCGATAAGAACTGCACGCTTATAGTCCTGGAGGCAGCCCGCAACAATCTCTGCGGCACTGGCACTGTTTCCATTTACAAGAATTACAATTGGAATTTTTAGCATTTTCTCAGAGCCCAAAGCATTATAATCTATTCTACTCTTTTTATTTCTGCCTTCAACAAAAACGACAAGTTTATCTTTTTTAATAAAGCGACTGCAGACCTCAACAGCACTGTTGAGCAACCCACCGGGATTATTGCGCAGATCAAGAATAATTGCAGTAACGCCTTTCTTTTTCAGCGCGACGATAGCTTTATCCAGATCCTCTGCGGTTTTTATTGCAAAAAGAGACATTCGGATATACCCAATATTATCTTCTTTCAAGTGTGTCCAGGTAATAGTGGATGGAATGATGATTTCACGCACAATTTTTATCTCTTTAGTTGTTTTTTCAGCTTCACGGTAAATTGTCAGGGTTATTGAAGAGCCAGCTTCGCCCTTTAGAAGTTTGATGCAGTCGGCTTCCGACATTGCATTGGTAGGCTTACCATCAATAAAAAGAATTGTATCGTTTGCTTTGATTCCAGCTTTATAGGCAGGAGAGTTGTACATCGGCGCAATGATTGTCAGTTTTTTGTTTTTATATGCAAGATGAATTCCCAGCCCACCGAATCCAGTTCCATTGGTTTCTACTTTCATTTTGTCATAAGTCTGTGGTTCCATATAAGAGGTGAATGGATCGAGCCCTTGAAGCATCCCCTTGATTGCATGATGAACAAGTTTTTGATATGTTACAGCATCGGCATCTACATACTTTTCTCGAATAAGTTCCATAACACTTGTCAGATAGTATATATCGCCGTATCCGTCATCCTGCGGAGCATTGACTTTTGCTTTTGAATAGACACTGTATCCAAATACCAAGTTAATTGCGAATATCGCAACCCAAGCAATACGGGATAGCTTAGTGCTGAAAATTCTAGATTTTCTCTCTTTTAATTTTTCTGTCATTTTTTTCTCCACTCTTTTGACATGGATTCAAGTTGTGTTATACTAATTTGCAATCATAAGTATCTATTTACCATTCAATCCTAGTTTATAATATTAAAGTTTACTATTTTTTAGAATGTACTTGTCTAGTAATCTATACCTATTATTAGCTCTGTTCAATCTATAGCATAAAAAAATGGAAAAATTATATGAGATTTCACTCAATTTTAGCTGGGACACTGAAAAATCGGCTACTTTCTGTACTGATTATTGCCCTTCCTCTACTTTTTATGCTGCTCAATCTCACCTCGCTTCTTGAATGGGAGTGCCTTTTTTTTAAGTATACGGGCTTTAAATGTGGTGGTTGCGGAATGACTCGTGGCATAATTACGGGGCTGAAAGGAGAGTTCAAAGAGTCCTTTAATTTTCACCCTTTTGCAATTCCACTGCTACTGGTATGGGTGGGGTATGCAGTAGTTTACTTTCTTCCTAAAAAGAGCCGGGACAAAGTTATTGAAAAAATAGAAATTACCGAAACAAAAACAGGGATTGCCTATGTTTTTGTTGCGATATTCGCAATTTTCGGACTTGTACGTTTTATTATGGAACTATGCAGAGAGGGGTAGGATTCCCGTTTTTACAGTAAACTACTGCGGCGTTGCTATACATCTCACAATGAAAATAAAAATATAGAGAAAGGAGTTGCAACATTATGTCATAGCTAGATTGCACGATTTAGGTCATATTATAAAAAAAATACTGTGATAAATTTTAATCAGGACTGACACGCAGCAAGCATTCTGAAAGTGGCATATCCATTATTGTCATATACTTTGCACGGATGAAATCTTAACATTTTCTTAAAACTTAATTCGTTAGCAAAAGAAAGACAAGACATCTACCGTTTGCGGTATATCTGCCACCCCGACACTGCTTGAATATGGTAAAACTTGGAGTAAGTTTACAGACTTAAGGAAATAGGATAGAAAATGATTTAAGTAAGGCGGAAAAAACAAAAAGCGACAATGAACAAGGTCTCCCCACGATTCATACTCTCAATTCTGCGATTTGCGCAATAAAGGATATTTTCTACTGGGTTGACAAGCAAATGAACGATGAGAAATAATAGATTAAATTTTACGAGAGATAGCAAATGGCAAGAAATAAAACACAGAAACGCGGGAAGGGATCAGTTGGTTTGAATAAGAAATTAAGTGCTGATTTTTTTATTAAAAACAGAAAAAAATCGGGAGTTATTGAAACCAACAGCGGACTGCAGTACTCCGTAATTGATGAAGGGAAAGGTGAATCTCCAACTGTTGAAAGTGAGATTACAATCAATCAGCGAATTCTTCTGCTTGACGGCACAGTAATTAAAGATACTTATAAAACAGGAGAGATGGATACATTTCCTTTACAAGAAGGTATTGAAGGCTTGCAGGAAGGGATTTCACTAATGAAACGCGGGGCAAGATATAAGTTTTTTGTTCAGCCTGACCTTGCATGGGGAAGGAGGGGAGCTGGAGATAAGATCGGTCCCTATGCAACCTTGATCTTTGATATCCGACTGGAATCATTTTAAGGATATTCCTCTGTTTTTCAGAAACTATGCCGAGCTAAAACTCGGCATTCCTAACCCGCTTTTTTCACGAGCCAGCGTGCCGTAGTCATTGTTCTGCAAATATTAGCTGTAGCCTTTACTGCAATATGTAGCAGGGCTAGGGAATCTTACTCAACCAATCCTTTAAGAATATTCTCCTGATCCGGGTCAATTTTTCCAGAAAAGACAACTCCTGCCTTACCGCCAAGGAGTGAGCCTAATAATTTCATATTCAATCGACTGATGTATGTTCTTCCGTCGGCTTTCTGATATACAGCAAAGGTGCAGGGGACCATTGCCGCAGTTTTTCGTGCAACCTCATCATTCATCAACTCGCTTGCATATTGTCCATTACAGAGTTTTATTGCAACCATTTTTGAACCATCAGCGGGTTTTGGAAGAGAGCATGAAGGGGATCTTGCAATCCAACCTTTTGCTGATTTTATATCACCACCCAGCTGTGCAATAGTCTCCTTAAAGCCTAGTTTGCTTTGATACTCATTTATTAGCGAATTTCGCAAAAAAAGAACACCAAAAATAAAAGATCCCGCAACTCCCCATAAAATACCCGCCACAAAAGTGCTCCAAAATTTACCACCACTGAGTTTCTGTTTCTTAATCTCTTCCTGTTCTGACATATAACTATCCTCCGTATTTGAGTCCCACCAAGGTGGGTTTATTCCCCCCCGTTCCTTGGGGTACCATATAAAAATATATTTTCCGAGCTTGTATTAAAAGCGTATATACCTCGTATGCTTATCTGCTTTGCAGATCTGTCGCAATGCTCAAGTAGATATCGAGGTAGTTTTCTTCAGGTTCAAACCTGAAGTATTATGCGAAATTCGCAAAGTATTAAACATAATAAAATAACATAAAAAAGAGATAAAACAAATTTTTACGAAATTAGCAACCACCTTTTGTATACGCATAGATTTATCAAAAAGGGTCTTCATCTAAATTGGTTGAATTTCATCAAAAATAGCCAATTTGTTCAATAATGGCACTTTTAAATCGTGCTTTTTAATAAATATAGATGTGTCTTCGCCAAGTACCCGAACGATTAGTGAGTTAATTTAAAAATTTTGAAATTTTGAAAAAATGCGGACTAAGCACTTATGTTTTCAGAATGAACACTGATTTGTAATAAAAAGCGTTAAAAAAGTTTGCGTTTTGCTTTTAGAAGGTTAGGTTTTTGCTTCAATTGCACAATAGATACTTTTTCTTTGAATTCAACGTATGGAACCTTTACGGGAAAAAGATGTCTAAGGGCTGAAATAGAGGAGTTTTTTTAATATGATAAAAATAGAGAATGTAAATAAATATTTTGGATCCAAAAAAGCTGTAGATGATATCTCATTTGAGGTCAACTGTGGCGAAGTTCTAGGATTTATTGGACCTAACGGTGCCGGAAAATCAACAACAATGCGCATAATCACTGGATTTCTTCCACCCTCTTCGGGTAAAATTGAAATTAACGGTACCAATATGCTGATAAATCCCATTGCCGCAAAGAAACAGATTGGATATCTTCCTGAAAATGCACCACTTTATGCGAATAAAACAGTGTTGGAATTTTTGAGTTTTATTGCTGAGATACGCGGATTCAAGGGGAAGGAGAAAAAGAGACGTATCGATAAGGTTGTCGCACAATGCTTTCTGGACCCGGTACTACATCAGAGCATTGATACACTCTCGAAAGGTTACACTCACAGAACATGTTTTGCACAGTCAATTCTCCATGATCCAGAAGTGCTGATTCTTGATGAACCGACAGATGGTCTGGATCCGAATCAGAAACGCGAAGTTCGCAATCTGATTAAAGAGATGGGAAAGAGTAAGGCAATTATTATATCAACTCATATTCTTGAAGAGGTTGAGGCTGTAACATCAAGGGTTGTCCTGATTAATGAGGGGAAAAAAGAGTTTGACGGCACACCTGCAACATTTAAGAAACTCTCCAAAACTGGAAATCTTGAAGAGGTATTTGCAAAACTGACAGGGAACGAGGAATAAATTATGAATTTAAAAAACATTAAAACACTTACAAAGAGTGAAATTTCAGGTTATTTTGTATCACCTGCTGCATACGTATTTGTCATCATCTTTCTTATACTTTCAGGCTTTTTCACATTTGCAATCAGTAACTTTTTCAAGGCTGGAGATGCTTCACTCGGTGTATTTTTCTACTGGCACCCCTGGCTTTATCTGATTCTTGTACCTGCAATCGGTATGCACATGTGGTCTGACGAGAGAAGACTTGGCACAAACGAGCTTCTATTCACTCTGCCAGTAACGGTATCTGAATGTATCATAAGTAAATTTATCGCAGCCTGGTCGGTTATAGGGGTTGCACTGGTTTTGACATTTCCGATGGTGATTAGTGTCTGCTATCTTGGCAATCCGGATGAGTGGGCTATTGTGTGTGGTTATGTGGGTAGTTTTCTTCTTGCCGGTGCGTATCTCGCGATTGCCAGCTTTACCTCCTCATTTACAAAAAGCCAAGTTGTAAGCTTTATTGTCTCACTTCTTATATGCTTCTTTCTTATTCTCGCTGGATGGCCACAAGTTACAGATATGCTTGTAGAGTGGGCTCCAAGAGAACTGATAGATATTATTGCATCCTTCAGTGTATGGCCTTATTTTCAAAGTATGCAACGTGGAGTGGTTGACACAAAGGACATTATCTATTTCCTATCCATTATTGTTTATGGGCTGATGCTAACAAAACTCTCACTGAAAAATCATCATGGCACTAGAATCTCATCAATATTTGGCGGATTGGTTATTGGGTTGATTATTATTATCCTCAATATACTACTCGGTACTGTTCACTATCGTATGGATTTTACAGAGAATAAAATCTATACACTATCTGAGGCCTCACGTAAAATTATTGCAAAAATTGATCAGCCTGTCACAATTAAGTTCTACTGCTCTAAGTCAAATAACAGAATGCCAATACATCTGAAAAATTTTGCTGACAGGATTGAAGATCTGATTGGCGAATACAAAGAGGCGGGCAAAGGCGAAGTTTTTATTGAAAAATATGATCCTAAGCAATTTTCCGATGCAGAGGATTCTGCAATTATGGATGGTATTGCTGGACAACCTTTATCTAATGGAGAAAGCATTTATCTAGGAATCGCAGTCGCATGTGGAAAGAAAATTGCGGTGATTCCATTTGTCTCTCCCAATAAAGAGGATCTTCTTGAATACACAATAACCAGTGCCATAACTGAGGTTGTTAAGGAGAAAAAGAGTACTCTCGGTATAATGAGTGCACTTTCGGTTACTGGCGGACCACCAACGCCGGCGATGCAGCAGAAAGGTATTTTTACAATGATCAAGCCGTGGTTCTTTGTAACCCAACTGAAGAAAAATTTTAATATTAAAAAAGTGAAAATGGAAGTTAAGGAAATCGATTCGGACATCGATCTTCTTATGCTCTTTCATCCTGCTGGAATCTCCGAAGGGTCACAGTTTGCAATTGATCAATATATCTTAAAAGGCGGTAAGGTTATAGTATTTGTAGATCCATACTCAATGGTCACAAAAAATATGGCAAGATCCGATATCTCTTTAAAATCTAAGTTCAGATCATCGCTTCCGAAACTGTTTAAAGCATGGGGCGTGGAGTTGTCCACCCGTGTTGTCGCGGATGCGGTATTCGGGCGAAAAATGAGAATGAAAGGGCAGGAGGCAAACTTCCTCGCAGTTATGGATATTGGGAAAAAGGGACTAAACAACTCTGATGTGATAACATCACAACTGGACAATGTTACAATGTTCTTCTCTGGAGGATTGAAGGTTAGCCCTCAACCTGGAATTGAGGTGGAGACGCTGATGCACACCACAAAAAATTCTTCAACAATCATTGCGTCAATTGCTGATAATCCAACTCTCTCATTTCGAAAATTCAAAGCTGACGACAAGGTCTATGATCTTGCGATACGCCTCACTGGAAAGTTCAAAACTGCATTCCCAGACGGATCGCCGTTTGCCCCGAATATCACAGATCTTAAGAAGAAGCAAAAGCAATCTCTGAAAACTGCAGTTGCGAAATCCGCAGTAATAATAGTAGGCGACTCTGATATCATGTTTGATCAGTTTTGTGTGGATATTAAGGATGTGCACGGACGGAAGGAGTTGCAGCTGATAAATGATAACCTCAACTTCTCGCAGAACCTTGCAGATGCACTCGGCGGTGATAGTGATATGATCGGGATACGTTGCCGACCTGCAATGATACGCCCATTTACTAGAGTCAAGCAGATTGAAGCAGATGCTGAAGCAATATTCAAGAAGAATATTTTAAAGTTGGAAAAAGATTTGAAAGCAACACAGAGCAAGCTGAACTTGTTGCAGAAACTCAAAGAGAGCAAGAATCAACAGTTGGTGCTATCTCCTGCACAGCAGAAAGAGCTGAAAATATTCAAAAATCAGCAGGTAGAAGTACGAAAAAAGCTGAAAATTGTGCAGAAAAAGTTCCGTAGAGAACTTGACCACCTTGAGGTTCTACTGAAATGGCTTAATATCCTCGCAGTACCTGCGTGTATCGCACTGTTTGGAATGATATTTGGAATCATAAGAAAAATTCGCGGGGGAGCACACTAATACAGTACCTCTGCTAAAAATACTGGCTTGATAAATATTGATCAACCAGCCTTGAGATTATTATGTAATAGGAGATTATTATGAATAGAAAACAACTTATAAATGCAGTGATAATACTGGTCATACTGGCTGTAATATCTTTTTTTACGTTAAAAAAAAATCTATCATCATGGCAACGTGGAAATGATATTAAAAAAAGCAAACTAGTAGAAAATTTTGATGTTAATAAAGTTGCGAAACTCGCAATTTTAACAAATTCAGAATCACTAGAATTACATAAAAAAAGTGATGGGAAATGGGCAGTTGCTGAACGTTCAGATTATCCGCTAAACTTTACAAAATTGAGCAATTTTTTGCTTACCCTTGCCGAAATCGATATTATCCAAACTCCACGTATTACAAAATCTCAGCTTGCGTCTTTTAAACTTATAATGCCTGAAAAAGGCAAAAAAAACAAAAATGCAGGCACACTGCTTTCAATTTATGATAAAAATGGAAATACTATGCTGTCGCTACTCATTGGAGAGCAGCATTTTCCAGCAAACGAGAATGCAAACCCGTTTGAAGTAGCACGAGCAGACGGTTGTTATATACTGAAAACTGGAAGTGAACAGGTGGCACTTATCAATAATCCACTGGCGACAATCAAGGCAAATCCACAAAAATGGATTAATACAACATTTTTTCAAATCCCAGATATTCTATCTCTGTCGCTTGCAGATAAAGAGAATAAAAATCTTTGGACAATCACCCGTCGCCAAGGCGTGAATCAACCGTGGCAACTTGTAGGCCTAAAAGTGGGAGACAAGCCTCTAGTGCGCCCAATGATGGAGGCCACATTAACCTTTGCGAAGATCACATTTGACGATGTGTCACCGTTAGGGAATAGAGATTTTAAAAATGCAAAGAGAGTAACCATAAAAACCCAACGCGGCCTTGTCTATAAAATTGATATTATACAGGAAGGAAGGAAATTTATTGCGAAATGCGCAATTTCTGCAGATCTCCAACGCCCTGCCATAAAGAAAAATGAGACTCCAGAAGAGGCATCAAAACGGGAGCAAGTCTTTGCAAAAAAAGAGGAGCTCCTAGATAAACAGCTGGAAACACTCAAATTTTACTCCAACTGGGCATTTGAATTCCCAAAATATAAGATAGAGAAAATACTAAAAACTAAAAGTCAACTCTATAGGCCTGCCAAGCTATAAGCCTCTCCAGAGTCATAGTCGGAAGATTTGTCCTCATCTATAACCTATAACCTAAATCGTGCAATCTAGGTATAAAATGATAACAGACTGAGGTAGTGTAAATAAATAACCAGTTCGAGATCAAGTGAAAGGTATTGGTTATTTATTTATGATGACTGGGCGTTCTGATGGGGTCCAAGCCATATTAGATTTTCATTTTTTATAGAGTTGTTCATCTTTTATGCTATTTTCCTCTTTAAATTATGGAAAAATAAGAAAAAACAATTATATTAAAAGCTCCCAAGTATTTTCAATTCGGAACTGAGTATTTTATGATAGAAAAAAAAGAGACATATAGAGTGGGCATAATGCTCATATTGGTGGCATTTTTAGCAATGCCAGGATTATCCCTTAATGCTGGAGATCCTGAAGCTCAAGTAGAGCTTAAGAGTGCGCAAGAGTTATTTGATAAAGCTGACTATCGTAGTGCAGCTAAAACATATCGTGCTGCGGAACTCTATGCAGATTCCCCTTATATTAAATATGATGCCTTGACAAAAGCTGCTGATGCATTCGCTAAAGCTGGACAGAAGTACGAGCAATTTAAATGCTACCAAGACCTTATTGCCGGCTTTCCCGATAAAATTAATTTTATAGAACTTATAGATGCAGAATATAAAATAGGTAATGCATATCAAGAGGGATATCGGGATATTCCTCTCTACTGGCTTCCCTGGATAAAGGATAGCAATAAAGCACCTGAAATATATAAAAAGATTCTTAAGCAGGCTCCTTTTGCGAAATTCGCACCAGAATTAAAGCTAAAATTGGGTAGGATATACCTTGAAGAGGAAAAAAATGAGCAAGCTCTGCGTATGTTCCGGCAGATAATCAAGGAGCACCCTAAAGCTAAAGAAGAAAAATATGCAAGATTTGAACTTGCAAATGCTCTGGTACAACTTTCAAGAAAAGGTGGAGATGGTGATGGAGCTTACGCTAGGGAAGCGGAGGCAGTGCTTAATGAAACTTTAAAACTCTACCCTAAAAATTCAGAAACACTGTGGCTTAAGCAATCAATAAGTGAAACGGATAATGTTCAATCAGAACGCCTTTATAATCTTGCAGAATTCTATGAGAGTCGCGATAACCCAGAAACTGCAAAAAGATATTTCAATGATCTTATTTCACGTTTTCCTGATAGTAAATTCGCTGCGCCATCAGAAAAGCACCTGTTAAAACTCGACCCAGAATATAAGCCTAAAAAATTGACAAAAAAAGAGCCAATAAATCTCTATCCGGTAACCGAGATGAAAAAAGAGCGAAGTGTGATACTTGTTGCACCTGAAGCAAGTGGAGGCAAGTGGCTCCTTCCGATTGAAGACCTTGACCTTGATGGATCACATGCAGAAGAGGACTATCAAGCAGCCAAGCGGGCAAGAGAGGAGGCACGTAAAAAAATAGAAGTAAAACGTGCTGCAGCGATTGCTGCGAAAAAGAAGGCAAAAGAGAAACGTGCTGCTGAACAACTGAAGAAAAAAATAGCCGCGGAAGAGGCATTACAAATAAAGATCGCTAGAAAAGAGGCTGAACAATTAGAGAAGATAAAAAAAGAGACTGAACTACTTGAAGCTGCTGCAACGAAAGAGAAGCAGGAAAAAGAAGCGGCTACAAAAAAGATAGCCGCAGATCCTAAAAAAGAGGATAAAAGCCCTACAAAAGAGGAAAAAGTAGGTGATGATTTGGCTGTAGGCGAGAAAGTGGTAGCCTCTAGTGATGATATCGCAACTCCTGCAGATGACTCAAAATCAAAAAGTCCAATATGGACCTGTTTGATTTCTATAATTCTGATACTCCTGGCTCTTATTGCAGTAATAATACTTTACATAAAAAAGAAAAGATAGGTATAATATGAAAATAATCACTATTAAAAACATAACTTCAACGCTCTTGTTGCTGACTTTAGTTCTTGCACTGCCTGGATGTGGATACAAGATGGGGTCTATTATGCATCCACAAGTCAAAAGCATCGCAATTGCTCCTATCAAAAATGATACCTTAGAACCATTTGCATCTGCTAATATGCGGCAATCACTCTGCGAACAGTTTCAATTCGATAACTCTCTGAAATTAAAACAAATTCCCACTGCAGACTGTATCCTTTATGGTAAAATTATTGAAGTAACAACCGCTGCAACAATGGAAGATTCCGTGGATAATGAACAAACATATCGTGCTGCAGAATGGAGAGTCTCCATTGTCTTTGAATTTGTTGTTATGATTCCAGGTCGAAAAAAACCGTTGATAAAAAAACGTAGAGTCTCTGGTACGGCAAAATATCAGGTTGCTGCAGATCAGGCAATCACACGTCGTCGTGGAGTTCAACAAGCGTGTAGAAATGCAGCAGAACAGGCAGTTGTTTATACAACAGAAGCCTGGTAGGTTTTTATTCACACCTCTCATACCAGAAACAGACAAGATGAAGCAATTATTCACATATATTTACCACAACTAGAAACAACTATTTTATGATTATTAGAACAGGAAATGGATTTGATGTTCATAAGTTTGCATCAGATAGAAAACTTGTACTTGGCGGAGTTGATATTCCTTACGAACAGGGACTGCTAGGTCATAGTGATGCAGATGTATTGACCCATGCTGTAATGGATGCTCTGCTGGGGGCTCTTGCCCTTGGTGATATCGGTAAATGGTTTCCTGATACTGATTCTTCATACCTTAATGTAGACAGTATGCTCCTTCTTCAAAAAATCATTGACGATCCAAAACTACAGCAGTGGAAGCTTGCGAATCTCGATTGCACAATAATTGCTCAAGCTCCTAAACTTGCTGATTATATCCACAAAATGAGGAGAAACCTTGCATCTGTTTTCAACTGCTCCATTGAACAGATATCTGTAAAGGCTACAACAACAGAAAAACTGGGATTCTGTGGACGCAAAGAGGGCATCGCAGCAATGGCAACACTACTTGTTACAAAAACTTGAGAAAAAGCATGCTTGATAAATTACTTGCAATATTAAAACATATTTCAGAAATCATAGCTGAAGGAAATAGAGGGAAATCTGTACTTCAAGAAATTGTAGAATTCCTATCTGACAGCCTAGAGGTTGAGGTTTGCTCAATCTATATATATGATAAAAAAAGTGAGATGCTGAGACTCAAAGCAACTTGCGGCTTGGTTACTGACTCCATAGATAAAGTTACTATGTACCCTGGCAAGGGACTCACTGGCATAAGTTTTGCCAATCAAACCTTACTGAATATTAAAAGTCCTCAGAATCACCCAGATTTTATATATTTCAATGAAAGTGGCGAAGATCTTTATAACTCATTCCTTGCAGTTCCACTGGTTGCTGGCGGAATATGTGTCGGGGTGCTGGTTATTCAGCGGAAAATCGAAGAAGAATTTTCTGGAATTGTAGTCGATATGGCACAATCTTTGAGTTCTCAACTTGCACACCTGATTATAAATACAGATATAATCAGAGAACTTTCAGAAGAACAGCTTATTGATAATAGAAAAAGCAAAGCATCTGTAGGTGAACAGCTGATTATGCGAGGAACTCCCCTTAACACAGGAATTGCTCAAGGAAAGGCCCAAAGGTTCACGCCAATACTCTCTATGGAACAAATTCCTCATGCTGACACAGATGATATCGGGCAAGAGATAAAAATCTTCGAAAACGCAGTTAAGATAACTAAAGAAAAAACCATAGAACTTGAACAGACCGCATTTTCAATGATCTCTGAAGTAGGAGCTGCAATCTTTCATGTCCATCTGCTTTTTCTTGATGATAAGACAATACTTGACGCAGTAAAAAATGACATCAAAGCAAACTCTCACAGTGTTGAATTTAGCCTAAAGCAGATATTTCTACGTTACCAGAACCAGTTTATGCAGATGCAAAATGATGTATTTAGAGAGAAGGTTGCAGACCTGAAAGATGTTCTGCTAAGATTATGCGAAACGGTGAATGAGATAAAAACAGGCAGGGTTGGTCAGAATCTTAATCAATTAAAAATTGAACACAGAATTCTTGTCGCCGATGAATTGCTCCCGTCAGACTTGATAAAACTTCCTCTTGCTCAAATTGACGGTATTATCTGCAAAAAAGGTGGTGTTGCAGCCCACTCTGCGATACTCGCAAGAGCCCTTAATCTACCAGCAGTTATTGGCGTAAAAGGGGCTTTCCTTAATATTGAAGATGGTGATCACCTTATTCTCGACAGTATTTCTGGAAATATATATATAAATCCATCAGAAGAGATTATTGCACAATATGAGCATCACGTAACAGAAGAAGATGCCCCAGGAGAAATAGAACATCCACACGGCCCTGCATTTACTGCAGACGATACAAAAATTATGCTACGGGCAAATATCTCACTACTTTGCGAAACCAATCTTCTAAAAAAATATGGAGCATCAGGCATAGGCTTATATCGGACAGAATTTCTCTACATGATCCGGGACTATTGCCCAGAAGAGAGTGAGCAATTCTCTATATTTAAGCGTATTTTTGAATCTGCCGACGGTGAAGAGGTTACAGTGCGGGTTCTTGATATAGGATCTGACAAAGTCGTGAACTATATGAACCTGCTCCCTGAGGCAAATCCAGCATTGGGGAATCGTGGTATTAGGGTTCTTCTGAGCAATCAAAATCTTTTGAAAGAACATCTTAGAGCAATCCTGAGGGCCGCGACATTCGGGAAATTAAAACTGAACTTCCCTATGGTTACAACAATTGATGAACTTTTAGCATTAAAGCAGATACTTAAAGAGGTTGAATCGGACTTAACAGAGAAACAAATTGAATGCTCAACTGACTATAAAATCGGAATAATGCTAGAAGTACCTGCCGTTGCAATGGCTATAAAACGACTAATTAAGCACGTTGATTTTATGAGTATTGGATCAAACGACTTACAGCAGTATGCATTTGCTGTTGATAGAACAAATGCGGATGTCGCACATCTCGCAAACTTTCTTAATCCAGTATTTTTAGAGATGCTGAAAAATATCGGACTTGAATTTTCTGCATTTCCGGATAAAGAGCTCTCAATATGTGGAGAGATGGCAGGAAGCCCACTCGCCGCTCCACTCCTGATCGGAGCAGGAATTAAAGATCTGAGTATGTCTCCAAGATTTATCCCAGAAATACGAAAAACTATAAATAAATTTTCGATAGACCAATGCCGCAAAATGTTAAATGAAGTTATAAAATTTGAATTACCGGAAGAGGTCGAGATCTATATGAAAAAACAACTCGACAGTTGCTAATTAAATCCCTCCATGGTATAATATGAAAAAAGATAATAGATCAATAAAATGGCTTTATGATGAACTTCCGGAACTTATTTCTGAAGACATTATATCCAAAGAGTGTGCAGAAAAGCTAAAAAACCGTTACGGGCAGACAAAGAGTGTCGATTCGGTAAAAGTGGCACTGACTATTTTTGGCATCATCGGATCTATTCTGATTGGTGGTGGAATTATCCTTATCCTTGCTCATAACTGGGCTGATATGTCGCGTCCGGTTCGGGCCGTCCTCTCTTTTATTCCCCTCATTGCAGCTCAGATCATTGCTGGTTATACCCTATTCAAAAAAGATAAAAGTA
>JAUUYH010000213.1 GCA_030590505.1 Kiritimatiellota bacterium | reverse complement strand
TCCGTCTGCATCACAGGAAAAAATTTAATTATGCATTCGGAACATCTGTATCGATAGGTTGGCTCTCCCTGCTGTCAAATGTGAAATCTTATGTTTTCAATGAAGATGACGATGCTACAGTTCCTCTGTTCTGTCGCCTGGCTTACCCATTTGCGACAAAAATCTGTAATCCGCACGGTATAAAATTTCGCAAATGGAAAAAGAAAAGACTGTTTTTTAATTCATATCATGAGCTTGCATACCTGCACCCTGACAACTTCACTCCTAATGAAAAAATCCTAAAGAAATATGGACTTAAACGTCACAAATATGTTATTGCAAGATTTTCAGCCCTTAAAGCACATCACGATATCGGAGCAGAGGGGATATCCGACAAGCTGTGGGGCGACATCAGCACCGCCCTGCAGGGAATGAAAGTTGTACAAACGTATGAAAAAAACGCATCCATCAACCGCACCAATAATATTACAGAGGTTGAAGTTGAAGAGATTCATCATTTAATGGCTTTTGCGAAAATAGTTATTTCAGACTCCCAGACAATGACCATTGAAAGTGCAGTACTTGGCGTTCCTGCAGTTAGAATCAATACCTTTACTGACAGGTCATCAGTTCTGCATGAGATCGAACAGAAGTACAAGCTTGCATACGCTTACTTTCCGCATCAGAAGGATGAGATTTGCAAAATAATTCATAATTTACTATGCAACCTCGACACAGCAGATGAATGGCGTAAAAAGCGAAAAACCATGCTCAACAGTAAATCGGATATGAACAGATGGATGCAGAAGTTTTTTATGCAAGAAGTTCTTGAAAGCAGCACTCCATTGTCTAGGCAAAATGTTGCATTTATTGCTGCTCTCTCCGAGGATAAACTTATTCAAAAACTTATTCCTCTTGCATCATTGGAAAAGATTGCAAAAATCACACTTTTCCGACGGAACAGGGTAACAAAGCAATTGCCCAAAAACGTAACCCAAGTATATGCACCACGAATCGTGAATTTTAACAAGTTTATAGGCGAAGTTGTACGGCTTTTTCAGATTATGATTAACGGCTACAAATATGATTGCTTTATAGGCTGCTTTCAGCAGTGGCACGGTGTATGGGCCTGGATCGCAGGTACGGTATGGCGTAAACCAGTGATTCAGCTTGTAATAACAGATGTTGATTGGAACCTAAAACGCTTTTTCTGTCGAAAAGCCATGCTTGCGGCTGACGCATGCGGAGTCCGTGGTGAGAACTCAAAACAGAAACTAAGAGATGCTGGTTATACTGGAAAAATTGGGATAATTCACAATCCGATTAACCAAATGGGTTGTTTCAGGAAATCAGAAAAAACCAAATATGACTTGGTTGCTGTTGCGAATTACGCAGAAGAGAAAGATTATCCATGGATGATGACAATCTTAAAAAAATTAAAGAAAGATATTCCTGATTTTAAAATAGCCATCTGCGGCAAAGGAGTAAAAAAACAGCTAAAGCAAACTGCCATTAATTTTAATCTGAATGAAAATATTGAATTCAAAGGAAGTGTTAGGCCAGAAGAGTTAGGAGAAATATACACGGCAAGCAGATGCTTTATCTCCACATCAATAGTTGAAGGAGTTCCCCAGGCGGCGATTGAAGCATTATCTTATGGGATACCGTCAATTCTTACCGATGTCGGCGATTGCTCCTGCCTGATTCGCAATAACATTGAAGGCTTGATCGTCGAACACGGCAATACAGAAATGATGGTTGCCGCACTAAGCAAAACTCTCACAAATCCTGCGAAATTAGCAACTTTTTCAAACAATGCAAAAAAACATTTTGCCGAATTATCTTCAAAATTTCAAATCGAAACCATTGCTGAGACTTGGAAAAATTTATTGTAAGAATTACATATTCCAAAAACAGATCAATAGGCTATCGGAGTTTAGTGTGCCAGTACTTTTCAAATTGACGTTCCGTAAATTTGCATAAATAATCAAAAGAACCTTGAATTTTACTTAAATTCTTCTACTTTATGCCATCGGAAATGCAAAAAAAGAAGCAAAAAAAAGCATTTGATCGCACACCCCAAATTTTACTTTTGTGGTAGCGGTATTTTGTGTATAGCGTGCAATGATTTTTTACTAATCTTGTTCCTTCTAAAAAGATAAGTAACGCAGCAGGTGTATTATGAAAATTTTATTTCTAGGAGAACCTGACAGTCCGAATACCATTTCATGGGTGAATGGACTTCAAGAGCAGGGGTGTGATGTAACTGTGGCATCTGTGCGTACAGACGGCTCTAGTGACGCTCTTGCGATTGGAAACCCATCACTTCCCCCGCGACTCCGTGTGCTTACAGGAGCCTCACATTTAAAAAAAATCATAAAAGAGATTAAGCCAGACCTGCTTCTAGCATACCGTGTTACAAGTTATGGCTACCTTGCTGCCAAAACCAATTTTCACCCTCTTGTCATTGCGGCACAGAATGAACAGATAGTTTACCTTCCAAAGCCGACATACCTTAGGCGCAAATTCCTTGAAAAATGTGCGAAATTCGCAATTTCCAAAGCGGATCTAATGCATGCTTGGGCAGAAAATATTGCAGACGGCTTGATGCGATTTGGCGCGAATTCTAAAAAAATCCTCACAATGCATCGTGGAATAGATATGGAGATGTTTGCGATTGAAGATAGACGAAGTTTTAATACAAATGCTCCAGTATTTATCTCAACTCGTTCTCTCTATCCCGAATACAGAATAGAAAAAATCCTAGATGCCTTTGCTGTTGTAGTAAAAAAACTTCCGGAAGCAACTCTTAAAATTGTAGGAAACGGCTCTGAAGAGGAGAGTCTTAAATATAAAACAGCTGAACTTGGTATTAAAAAAAATGTTCTCTTTACTGGCAGGGTTGACCATCCAACACTCGTAAAACAACTGCAGGAATCCGATATTTATATCTCAATTATCGAAACTGAGGGGATGTCTAGCTCTCTTATTGAAGCTCTCCTGTGTAGAGTTCTGCCCATTGTAACAGATATGCCCGCATCGCGAAAAATTGTACATAATAAAACAGACGGTTTTTTGATTAGTGACATTGACCCAGAAAAACTCTCAGCAAAAATGCTAGATGCTGTTAATATGCATGAAAATATGCTCCCTAATCTTCAGAAAAATGCAGAAACCATAAAAAAAGAGTTTGACCGGCAAACAAACCAGAAAATATTTGTAAAAGAGTATCAGAGGTTATGTGAAAAATATAAATCGTAATTTTGGGCCTAAATATATTCACGGCTCATTCTCTATTTTTCTAGATCCTTTTGAACGTGAATATGGGCTTTAACTTAACGCTTTCTCCTTCCACTTCTAGAATTGGGTATGCTAGAAAATTGATCGGCCCTGTTAATGGTCCTGGCTCAACTTCAAGGTCGCGTCCTTGGCTGAATTTTACTCGATTAGCAGGGTGATGTCCAAAATAATATGCACTTAAAGAGCTGAATTTATCGGCTTCACTGATATCTATTGGCCACCATTTTCCGTCAGCGTAAAATTCTGCCCAACAATGATAACCACCAACTCCGCCCTCATTGCGCGATGAAGGAACTGCCGCTCCGATAGCAAAACGTGCAGGAATATTAACTGATCTCGCCAATGCAACAAAATAGGAGTGAAAATCTGTGCAGTTACCGTAGAGAGAGTTACATGCATAAACAGCATCTCCCTTTCCCCAGCCTTCTCCGTATTTCATATACCGCATTCTTTCAATAACCAAATCATAAAGAGCTCTAGCACGCATCAGATCTCCTTGCTTCCCTTCTACTGCTTTTTCCGCAGCTTCCCTGAAGTTAGCCTTCAAGGGAACCATCTTTTCAGATTTAAGATAATCCTCTTTTTTGACTTTTGAATCAGCATAGGCTCCCTTCTCTTTGCGGTCAACATCGAAAATCATTTTTATCTC
>JAUUYH010000023.1 GCA_030590505.1 Kiritimatiellota bacterium | reverse complement strand
TCAGAATCATAAAGAGCCAGCTCCACTTCATAATCGGCTCCGCCCTTCTCCAGGCAATTCTCAATCTGAACGTCAACCGCCAACTCTCCATCTTTATAGCCATTGATCAGATCCGCCTTCACTTCAAAATCTCTTATATGCACCTTAGGGGTGGAATAGAGGTGCACATCACGAATGATACCACTCATTCTCCAAGTGTCCTGAGTTTCCAAATACGATCCATCACACCAACGCAATACTTTGACCGCCATAACATTTTTTCCTGGATTAAGATAGTTGGTGATATCAAATTCGGCAGGAAGAAAACTCCCTTGACTGTAACCAACCTCTTTCCCGTTAATCCATAGGTAAAACGCAGACTTCACTGCTCCGAAGTGGACAACGATTCGGCGCCCTGACCACTCCTCCGGAATAGACAATGTCGTACGATAACACCCCGTTTCATTTCCAAACTTGTTCTCATCTTCCATGATCTTGAACGGAATCGGTGGAGCATCCTTCTTCATTTTCTTGAACCCTAACCAAGGACGTCGGCTATTGACGTATATAGCTTGGCCGTATCCTTGAGTCTGCCATGAACTCGGGACTTTTATAGATTTCCAATCCGAATCGTCAAAAGAGTTCTTATAAAATTCCTTCGGAGCTCCACTCGAGAGTAGGGACCAATGAAATTTCCAGTTGCCGCTACAAAGGAGGTAGTAGGGGGATTTTTCAACATCCATACTCAATGCGGATTTCACCGAATCATAGGGTGTGAATGTAGCATGTGCGGCAAGTTTATTTTTGCCTATAACGTTCTCATTTTCCCAATCATTCAAGTTTTCTTTTGCAACTACACCTGCCTGTATTACAATGGACATGATAATTGTAGCTCCCAGCGTATATAGATTCATAGCGGTTTCCTTATTATATAGTATTAGCTTAACGGAGAATCGTAAATTCACCTTTCTTTCTTAATGCCTGTCTTGCTTATTTTATTCTTTTCCCCATAAAAAAAGGAGAAAATCTTACAATGATTTCGTCTATAATAAAAGTTACCGTGCTAAATCAAATATACCATCTAACACCTAGAAATCTTGTTAAAAATTAATCACCACCTTAAAAATGAATCAATTTTTCGAAAAGCATCACTATATCCAAATAGCCTCTTACTCGTTTAAATCCCTTTTCAGCCTCCAGCATGCTAAATCCCATCCATCGCTCGCCTTGATCCGTATCGGGACGCCAACGCTTAACTCTACCTGCTTTTCAACGAACGTTGTTGAATGCGTTCTCTATACAATTCGTATTAAGAAGCATCTTATTGAGTGTTGATGGAGGTTTTTACTGCTTCTTCCATAGAGGGGCTGGGCTTCGGGATTTCCGGACCAGGCATAGCTGCAGCGAAATTGACAAAACCAAGACTGAGAATCAATAGCATCATAAATTTTTTCATTTTTTCTCCTCCAACGTTTGGGAGCACGTACCAGCGCGAAGCGAATTTCAGGTTACGTGACTCCATTTGTTCTGGATTTTTTCTTATTTTCTCTTTCCTGAACGCTTCAAAAAGCGGTCAAAAAAGCAGTCAGTCAGTCAGGAATAAATAAAAAGATTGGATGTCATACATTTCGGCATAGTTTTGCGACAACACTATTACTAAATGGCACAGATATAAGGACAATTCAGGAATTACTGGGTCATAAGGATGTAAAAACTACAGAGATTTATACCCATGTTACAGCACAAAGCAAAGTTGGTGTGAGAAGTCCTGTTGATATGATGTGAGCAATGAGTCATAAGTCTGCGAATATTTCGCGCTGTGAATTGGTGTTTTATGTGTAGAATTTATGCAAGGCACATCGGATTTCTGCGAAATTCGCATTTTTTAGTATTTCCACCTTGACACCATATCCATTCTAAGGTATTCTTAGACAAGGAAATGAGTGAAATACTCAATAAAACCCACCTTGGTGGGATTCAATCGGAATTTAATATGATTTAGTATAATAAGATTGTAACAATTTAAAAAAAGGAAAAACATAATGAAGAAACTTTATGTTGTGGCATTGGTGATGACGTTGGCGTGTGTGGGGTGTACTACGACTCAATCAGTAAATGGGAAGCAAATGGGAAGCCTACTTGCAAAAGCACCTTACAAAGATAAAGGTATGGGCAAGAGGAAACTTGTAGATAATAAGCATCTGTTCATGATGCAGGCTGCATTAAAACCAGGTCAAATGGTCCCACGGCACAATGCGAACTCCAATGTTCATTTAATCATTCTGGATGGGGAAGTTGTTGTTAATCTTTCAGGTAAGGATATAATTGCGAAGAAAGGTGAACTTGTCCCTGTCGCTTTTAAGACGTCGATGAGCGTCAAGAATAAGTCCAATGCAAATGCGACATTTGTGATTATCAAGACACCTAACCCCAGTGAGATGTCTAAATAAACCCCGAACAAAAAGTTTAGGGATTGGTGGATAGTCGCTTTAAAGTATACGAAAGGAAGACTAAGGCGAAAGGAAGATATTTTCACAACGAAGTACGCTCGGTTTACAGCCTTACAATGCTACTTCGTAGCCGAGAATGCTACTTTCTATTATCATTCACGAATTAAAATGGTGTTGATTTTTTGATTAAAGTAACACCTAAATTGTGTAATCTAGGTAACACCTGCAGATAGAGTTTTGAATACTTTATCTTTAGCTGCCTCGAGTGAGAGGTTATCTAAATCTATAATAATATCAGCATGAAGGATGTAGTAGCCTTCGCGTTCTCTGCATAGGGAATAAAAGTGCTCCTCTGCATTGTCTTCATTTAGGAATGGAACTTTTCCAGTTGCCGCTACACGTTCAAACAGGCGACTGTATGAGTCTTTCAGGTATATAACGGTTTCAAGTCCTTGGAGAAGGTCTATCAGGTCAATATTAACAGGAAGCCCTCCACCTAGTGAGACAACATTATGGTCTGATTTTGGTAGAAGTTCATTATTTAGATGGTGCATCAATTCAAATTCCCGATCTTTTAGAAACTTATTGCCATGCAGTGTATAGATCTGTCGCAACGTCTCCACTGAGGTACCTTTCTCTTTACGGTAATCTTCAAGTATAATATCATCAGTATCGTAAAAAGGGGCATTAATGTAGTCCGACCAGGCCCTGCCTATCGTCGATTTCCCACAATGCTTCATCCCTGTAAAAATATAATTCATAAATTAATTGATGCATTTTTATTGATTCACTGTGCGTTGTTTAATATATGCTTTGCACGAATGAAATCTTAACATTTTTTTTAAACTTAATTAGCTAGCAAAAGAAAAACAAGATCTCTACCGCTTGCGGTATAACTTCTCAAGGTGAAGTGCTATCAGAGTCAAGTCTGATATCCTGCTTCTTCATTGTTTTTTAGTATCCAACTATAAATCCCCCACCATAACCGACTGATTCCCTTCTTTCTGATTAAAAAGAACTATTGACTCCTCTTTATCTATAACATTCTACCTAACCCTACACTCCGGCGAGGGTAGATTTGTATTTTTCTACAAGGTTGCTTATAGGAATTGCTATATTCGCACCATTTAAGTTCAACTCCTGTTTCTCAGTTACTGAACCGACTTTGGCAAATGGGATATCTTTTAGAATTTCTGCGATTTTCGCAGCATTTTCCTGAGAGGCAGTCATAATAAATCTACTGTTGGATTCTGAGAATAGCAGTTCATGGATAGTTAAACCTGACTCTGCTGGAACTGCACTTAGATCAATATCAAGACCTAATCTGCCACCCATTGCGACTTTCGCAAATCCAGTAGCGAGTCCGCCAATTGCAGGTGTATGCAGTGAGTGTGCCAGTTCACTCTCTGTTATCACATTGACCGCTCTGTATGTCGCTTTTGCGAGTTTCGCATCAACTTTAGGAACATCGTTACCGATATATCCGAGCATTGCAAAGAATTCACTTCCACCCAGCTCTTTCTTGGTCGTACCGATAATATAAACATCATCACCTGCGAACTTCGCATCAAGTGAAATTGATTTTGAAACATCGTCCATTTTTGCAATTGCACTGAAAAGAACAGTCGGTGGGATTGAAATCTTTTTACCGCCCATAATACTATCATTTTTCATGCTGTCTTTACCAGAGACACATGGAGTCTGAAACGCCTTTGTGTAATCATAAAGAGCTTTATTCGCACGTACAAGCTGTGCAAGTTTATATTCACCGTCCGGAGTCTTTTCGCTCTTGACTGGATCAGGCCAGCAGAAGTTATCGAGACCGGCAATGCCTTCAGGTTTTCCGCCGACTGCAATAATTTTACGTATTGCAAGGTCGATAACCGATGCCATCATGTGGTATGTATCAATATCGCTGTAACGAGGGAGAATTCCTGCAGAAAGGATAATCCCCTCTTTGCTCAATTGCTCCGCCATAGTAACTGTTGCATCACTTAAGACATCACGCTCTTTCCCCACAAACGGCTTGATAACGCTGAGCCCCTTCACTTCATGGTCATACTGCCTTGCCTTATATTCATCAGAACAGACATTCAGACGACCAAGCATTGTCAGAAAATCCTCTTCAAGTTTATCATCTGACGGCAATTCAGGTTCCACATTTACTGGCGGCATCCACTTAGCTGTAAGCTGCATTCTCGGAAGACCGCTGTGCATAAATTCAATATCAATGCAAGCGACTGTTTTTTCGTTATACTGCATGTGGAATTTGCCATCATCGGTAAATTCTCCAAGTACAGTTATCTCGACATCACGCTGTTCTGCAAGACGCCTAAACTCTTCGATATTTTCAGGTGGTACAGCAAAACTCATACGCTCCTGAGCTTCGGAAACAAGAATTTCCCAAGGCTGAAGTCCTGCATACTTGACAGGTGCTTTTGCCAGATCCATTCTGCAACCGCCTGAATGTTCTGCCATTTCACCTATACTTGATGATAACCCTCCTGCACCGTTATCTGTAATAAATCTGTAAAGATCAGCGTCACGCGCCTCTCTGATAAAATCACCCATCTTTTTCTGTGTAATAGGGTCACCAATCTGAACAGCCTGAACTGGACTATCGCTATGTAACTCTTCACTTGAGAATGTGGCACCATGAATTCCGTCCTTACCAATACGACCGCCTGACATAACAACTAAATCACCAGGTTCTATACTCTTTTCATGTCCGGGTGTTCCACCGATCTTTGTAGGAATAAGGCCAACCGTACCGCAATAAACAAGTGGTTTACCAAGATAACGCTCTTCAAAATATTCCCAACCTATGCCATAAGGGATTCCGCTCTGGTTCCCGCCGTCAATTATACCTTTATGAATGCCGTCACGCAGACGACGCGGATGTAGCAACCCTTCAGGAACATCTTTTCCCGGAGTAAACGGAGATCCTAGGCAATACCCCCAGACATTGATCAGAAGTTCACATCCACGCCCTGTTCCAAGCGGGTCACGATTTACGCCTACAATACCAGTCATTGCACCGCCGTACGGGTCGAGTGCAGACGGACTGTTGTGGGTTTCAACTTTATATGCAATGTCAAATTTATCATTAAACTTCACAATTCCAGCATTATCGTGGAAGACACTGACAAGCCAGTCAACCTCCTCACCAATCTCGTGAGTACTTTTCTTAATAAAGGATTTATAGCATGAGACAATATGTTCCTTGTTGCCATTTTCATCCTCATAATCAATTTCTGCATCAAAAATCTTGTGCTTACAGTGTTCAGACCAAGTCTGAGCGAGAACTTCGAGTTCTACATCAGTCGGATTTGCAGTCAGTCCATATTTTTCTCGATTTTTTGCTTTTCTAAAATAGTTCTGAATAACCTTCATCTCATCAAGAGTAAGAGCAAGTGTTCCTTTACGACTGATCTCAACAAGTTCCTCATCGCTTACTTCGAGATTGTAAGTATTTACAATTCCGCTCTCCGCATCCGGCATAGCTGGAAAATTAAGCGGCAGATCTGTAGTATCCACTTCATCTTTTGCGAATATCGCAATTGATTCAATCAATTCATTCGCAAGAAGATCCTTAGCAATATGTTCGATATCCTTTCGAGAAAGGTTTTCTGCGGTGATCATATACTCAACTGAGCTAAAAACAAACTCGTCATCAAGTAATTTGCGTCCGAGAATATCGCCGACTGCCTCATGAGCAGAGCGTCCAACATTATCTGTTACGCCAGGCATAAACCCGACAGCGACCAGCCAGTTATAGTCATCAAGCTTCGTCTCTCCTACAACTCCTTTCTGAAGTACAGAATTCGTAAGCTCTTCTGCGATGTTCGCAGCTTCTTCATCGTTTATATCCGCTGATATTGTATAAACATCTCTCGTCTTTACATCCGAAAGCGTGATCTCAAAATAGTCACTAACCTGCTTGATTACTGCACCGCCACGGGCATCATGCCACTTCGGAAGTGTTGATATCTCTATTCTATATTCCATAATTTATGCTAATCCTTAAAATGATTTTTTACACAACTGCTCATTGTTCAATAAAAAGTACCTCGAAATTATAGAGCAAAAAACGCTCATTGCCAGTGAAATTTAACTTTTTATCAGAGAAAAAGTGGAGAAATACATTAGCCCGTATTTTTTACGAGCTAGCCTGCCGTAGATCATTGCTCTGCAAATATTCCCTGTACTATTTACTGCAATATGCAGCAGGGTAATGAGATATGGCACGAGGGGCAAGCTCTTTAGCGAAAAAAAAAGAGAGAAAATAAAAGAACCAATCGCACTTCTCAAGAAACACAGATAAAGAATTAACTATGAGTAAGTTAATCTTAAAATTGTCAGTGTTTATGCAAAATACGAGCGAAACAGACTCATATTCTTTTGATAACCAAATATTTTAAATATACCGAAAGCGGTAGATATCTTCTCTTTCTGAGTCTTTACCTAAATTAGTGGGTAACGCTAAAAAAAAGAGATTAAGAAGAGAACACGGATAATTGCGAAATTCGCAACTCTTAATCTTAATCCAACATCTCATTCTTGTATTATTTGTTTAAAAATAATAGAAAGTTCCATTCTCGGCTACAAAACAGCATTGAAAGGCTGTAAGCCGTGCATAATATTGCTTCGCAAGCGTAGCTACGCTCGGCTAGCGCGGTTAACACTCTTATCTTTCTGACTATCAAAAAAATTTGAGGCTGTTTAGGTATAACGCAACCCACTAATGATAATAATCTGTTACTACGTTCGGGGACAAGTGAAGAGGCGTCTTTATTTTGCTGACTAATTAAGTTTAAAGAGAATGTTAAGATTCCATCCGCGCAAAGTATATAATCCTTTAAATTTGCCGTAAGACAGAGCTCTGACACTTATCTACTTAATGGAACTCAAAAAGCAATTGAGGAGCTATACAGAAGAGAGGGGGGAATTAAAGTTTCTCGGTCTTTTTAGATTTGAGATTGCATCGTCTCTTTTTTACTGTAGATTCATATGAGTTTTTACATTCTTTCTGAACATAATAATTTTAAAATAGGATTTTATAGTGCCGAATAAAAAAACAATATTGGTTGCCGGTGGCGGTGGGTTTCTGGGATCACATCTTTGCGAAAAGCTGCTTGATGACGGACACGATGTGATCTGTCTTGATAACTTCTTTACAGGCTCCAAAGAGAATATACGACATCTCTTAACTGATCCAGGGTTTGAATTGATGAGGCACGATGTAACATGGCCACTCTATATTGAAGTGGATGCCATCTACAATCTTGCGTGTCCGGCATCCCCAGTTCACTATCAGCACGATCCGATTCAGACTACAAAAACAAGTGTGATGGGGGCTATCAATCTTCTGGGTATGGCGAAAAGACTTAATATTCCAATTTTTCAGGCATCCACTTCAGAGGTTTATGGAGATCCGAGTGTACATCCACAGGTTGAAGAGTATTGGGGTAATGTTAATCCTATCGGTACCAGAAGTTGCTATGATGAGGGCAAACGTTGTGCTGAAACACTCTTTTTTGATTACAATAGGCAGCTTGGGGTTGAGATTAAAGTTGTCAGAATCTTTAATACTTACGGCCCTAGAATGCAGGCAAATGACGGGCGTGTAGTTAGTAATTTTATTGTTCAGGCTCTTAAAGGAGAGGATATTACAATTTACGGTGATGGTTCCCAGACGCGTAGTTTCTGTTACGTTAATGATCTTATTGAAGGCTTTGTTAAGATGATGAACAGTGATAAAGATATAACCGGCCCTATCAATCTTGGTAATCCTGAGGAGTTTACAATCAAAGAACTTGCTGAAAAAATCATCGAATTAACTGGTGCCTCATCAAAAATTATCTATAAAGAGCTCCCTGCAGATGATCCGACCCGCAGGCGTCCTGATATTACAAAAGCTAAATCAATACTGAAATGGGAGCCAGGAATTCCTCTCAAGGAAGGATTGGAAAAGACAATCGCCTATTTTGAAAAAATTATAATGTAACTTAAGCGTCTCGCTTGAGTCTTAATCATATTATACCGCAAGCGGTAGAGATCTTGTCTTTCTTTTGCTAGCTAAGTTAGTTTAAGGAAAATGTTAAGATTTCATCCGTGCAAAGTATATTAAAAAAAGGATTACGCTATGAAATTAAGTTTTAAAATCTTCATTGTGTGTATGGCAACATTGTCTGTTTTGATTTTATCTTCATGTGGAAAGAAGGAGATCTCTGAAGATATAACTCCATTTGAGAAAGCAATAACTTCACGTCTTGCCAGTGAACAAATGGGCATGAAGGTAAATAAATTTAGAGATCTGAAAATTGAGGGCGATACAGCAAACGCCACCTGTAGTATGAAATCGCAGACTGGCTTAGGGCCAGCAGTTACATGGAAGTTTCAGTTCAAAAAAGATGGTAGTGATTGGAAAGTTTCAGATTTTCAATATTAAATCCCACCAAGGTGGGTTTTATTATTCTAATTCTGCTAACTATTTGATGTAAAAATTCCACTCTCCCGCGTTGCGGGCTATGAACCGTCGCTCACCGTCGCTCACTGGCGTTCGCTCGGGAACAAACCCACTACCGTGGGATCTCATCCCATTTTTATTTTGTGTTGGGCAATTTTTCAGTTGGCAGAGAGAGTGGGATCTTCTTTCTCCCGCGTTGCGGGCTCAGAACCGTCGCTCACTGGCGTTCGCTCGGGAACAAACCCACGACCGTGGATTCTCATCCCAATTGAATTGGTGAATTGTATGGCAGAGAGAGTGGGATTCGAACCCACGGTAGGGTTGCCCCTACACAACATTTCCAATGTTGCGCCTTCGTCCACTCGGCCATCTCTCCGTATAATTGGATTTTTTGTGGTCGATAACAATAGCTCAGGTTTTGTTTTTGGCAAGTGAATATGATGAAAAAAAATATTAATTCCACAAAAGTGGAAGCCCCTTCCCGCCCTTTGCGGTCGTACAATGAATGCCTCCGAGAGAATATATTGCAAGCAAGCTCGTGAAAAATACGGGCTATGATGCAGAGATGGAGAACAATAGGTGTACCTTACTTAGGACTCACAAAAAAATAACTTGGCATTCTCCTCGTATCTCATTCAGATATCCTTCGTTAGTTAAGCTTATCTAATATTATAATATTAAAGAACTTAACTGCCTTGACTATCTAAATGTTATAATTCGGATAATTGCCAACTAATTTATTTCTGAGCCCTTAAGGGGTATTTTATTTTTCAGCTCATGAAGGTTTGCAAATTTTATTTTTGCTATCTCTTCAATGGATAGACCAGGTGCAGATGAGTCTTTATTCGCTTCAAAAAATATAAATAGGGTATTTACTGAGTCTGTAGTCTGTTCTGCGAAACCAGCAAGATAACCTATTGGCTGATCTCCTGCTTTACGGGAATCCATGATCATAGTGCACATTGTCTGGAGTGAGTTTTCTGAATTTACAAAAAGAAGATTTCCTGTCAATCCGAAGTGTACAGATGCCTCGCCTAATGGGCTAGACGGGAGTGTATATACAAACAGATTGGCTCGGCCCGCTGTTCCTCCGAACTGTAAAAAATCACTATAGTAAGCATAATCAGAGGATAGTGGTCCTTCGGTTGAAGCTAGATATACGGGGATATTTAATTTATTTTCCGCTGGATATAGATTTTTCAGCTTTAATATTGTTGCAATTGCAGCACATACAGCCTTGCTGGTGTCATCAAGCCTTCCGAAATTTTTAAAGTCCTTATGGAAAAGAGTTGCTTTTTTAAATTCAACGTCAGAACTCCCTGTGCCTCCAGCTATATTACCTGTTTTCCAGCTGATGCAACTTGCATATAGTCTATCTTTTATCTTATTTTTCATGGGCGAATAGTAGTCTCATTATCATCTTATACAAATAAAATTAAACTTTTTCTTGCATTTTTACTAATTATGTGTAATGTTTAAGTAAAGCATTGCTGGAAATTGAGATTAATATATACAGATTTCAGAGCGTAAGGTCTGAATCTTTTGGATATTGAGTACCGTAGGGAAACGGAAAAATATAAAGAGCAGTATTTACTGCTAAAGAGGCAATTATGAATATTTATGTAGGAAACATTTCGTACGAAACAACAGAGCAGGATATTGAAGAGACTTTTGCTGAATTCGGAGCTGCAACTGAGGCGAGAGTCATTAGATATGCTGATTCTGGACGTTCAAAAGGTTTTGCGTTTGTAACAATGGAAGACGATGATGAAGCAAAGGCTGCTATTGAAGCTCTTAATGAGAAAGAAGTTCAGGGCAGAAATATTAGAGTTAATGAAGCACGTCCCAGAGAGGAGCGTCCTTCAAGAGATTAAATAACGTTAGTTATTTATTTTCGCTATCTTAAATCGCACTAAATTGGATCAGATGTTTTTTGAAATAAAATGTCAATTTGACTTTTATTTTCTTGAATGTCTTGTATACTAATTATGTCGAGTATGTTTAAATCGGGTTGCCTGTCAAAATTGGGTGACATAAAAAGGAAGTAACTTATGAAAATCGTAAAAACGACATTTTTGGTTGCCATAGTTTGTTTTTTCTCTTTGCCACTTATGGCACAGACTAAAACGACTGGTCAAACAACCAAAAAAGTAGTTGGTATTTATGACAAAATTAAAAATTTTAAATACACAACTGCACAGATCGAGAGCCTTACAAAGACTATAGAAGTCCGCAAAGTACAATTTGGCTATTCTGGTGGATTTACGTCAATCCCCATGCCTAAAACGGAAAAAAAGAGAGCAGCGTTGAAAAAGAAATACGACAAAAAGGGAAAAACCCCATTCCGTATTTTAGCGTCTGTTTATGAGATTAAAACCGTACGTGATAAGAAGATCAAGGCTGCAACGTACAAAGGTAGTGTTGATGTGTACATTATTAATTTGGATAGTAAAGAGGTAGCATTCTCTAAGAAGATTCCTCTGAAAAAACTCTGTGCTTCCTGAGGAGGCGGCGGTGGATACCTAGGTGAGGTATTAAATGGGACGTATACAATTATTATGATATATCGTGTAAAAAAAGAGACATATATAGGAGAAGTTTTTACAAAGACTTTTTCTGGGATATAATAAATAAAAATGTTATAAAAGCGGACAATCGTCCGCTTTTTTTTTGAGCAAATTTAGACGTAATGATCAATTTCTTTCAATATCTAGGTGGAATGTTTTTAGGTTGGAGCCTAGGAACAAATGATTCTGCAAACGTTTTTGGGACTGCAGTCTCTTCAAAAATGGTTAGCTACAGAGTTGCTATATGGTTGACAGCTCTATTTGTTATTTTTGGTGCAGTAACCCAGGGAAGTGCGGGTATAAAAACCTTAAGCGAAGGTCTTAAAACAACACATTCAATTTCCAATACTCCATCTTCTCCTGAAGATAATTCAGCCCTTCTTAAAATTGCGATGATCGTATCTTTTTCCGCGGCATTTACCGTTACAATTATGACTATCCTTAAAATTCCTGTTTCAACATCTCAGGCAGTTGTAGGTAGCATTATTGGAATAGGTTTGATACAGAACAATGTGAACATTAATGGATTAGGAAAGGTGGTGGTCTGCTGGATCGGAACTCCTATCGGGGGGGCTGTGCTCAGTATTTTATTCTATTGGATTTTTAAATTGATCTTTCGATTATGGAAACCCTCAACTTTTGTATATGACCCGACTATTCGTATTATGCTTATTGTTTGCGGCTGTTACGGTGCTTACGCCTTGGGAGCAAATAACGTGGCAAATGTGTCGGCTGTATTTGTCGGCCCAGGAATGTTAAACGTCTCTCAGGCGGCACTTTTCGGGTCTATCAGTATTGCTGCAGGTGCTGTTACATATAGCAAAGCAGTTATGATGACAGTAGGAAAGGGGATTGTGCAACTTGACTCGTTTACGGCATTTGTCTGTGTGCTTGCTCACGCAGTCACTGTCCATATTTATGCGATTATAGGAGTTCCAGTATCTACATCTCAGGCAATTGTTGGTGCTGTGCTTGGTATTGGCTTGCTCAAAGGAGCTCAGACAATCAATTTTCGAACTTTGCGAAATGTGTTTGCTGGCTGGACTGCAACACCTTTTATTGCTGGTATTTTTTCAGCTACCGGTTACTTCATCTCCCACCTTGAATATATTACCTAAATTGTGCAATCCTAAGGACGCAGTTTATACCACCTAGGTATTAAGTCGTGCCGAGCGAAAAGTGACTTTAACTCGCATTTTTCAGGAGCTAGCTTGTTAAAATGCGAGTAAAGAGATGAGAAAGGGGATCACTGAAGCAGAAAATAGGCAAAAAATCTTTTATGCAATATTGAATGCTTCCTATATGGGGATAGATTATTACTTCGTTAGTTATTTATCTATCTATTAAAAAAAAAGTAATATGAAAAATTATATTGAAATAATGGACACAACATTGCGGGATGGAGAGCAGACTCCTGGAATTTCCTTTACTCCTGCAGAGAAATTGCAGATAGCACGCCTGCTCTTGCAGAAGGTTGGCGTTGATCGCATAGAGGTGGGGTCAGCTCGAGTTTCCGAAGGAGAAAAAAAGAGTGCGAAAAAAATTGTTGCTTGGGCAGAAAAGAACGATAAACTTGATCGTGTTGAGATTCTCGCTTTTGTTGATAGAGGGAAATCCATTGACTGGATTAAGGATGTAGGCTGTAAGAATATTAATTTACTCACCAAAGGATCAGAGGTTCATTGCCGACAACAACTGGGTAAAACACCAGAAGAGCATTTTTCGGATATCTGTCGTGAGCTTGAGTATGCTGAGAAAGAGGGAGTGAAGGTCAATCTTTACCTTGAGGACTGGTCTAATGGGATAGTTAATAATTTTCAATATGTGCATGCAATGGTAACTAAACTGCTCGATTTTAAGATTGAGCGCCTTATGCTACCGGATACACTAGGAATATTCAATCCTTATCAATTAAAGCATTACCTCTCTTGGATGCATGAATCCTTTCCTGATGTTCGATTTGATTTTCATGGACACAATGATTACGGATTAGGTACCGCGAACACACTTCAAGCGGTACGCTCAGGAATTAGCGGAATTCATACAACGGTAAATGGACTCGGCGAGCGAGCAGGTAATCCGTCGCTTTGCGAAGTAATTCCAGTAATTCATGATATGAGTGATCGAAAAACTCATGTAAAAGAGTACCAGCTTGAGTATATCTCACAGATTGTACAGCGCTTCTCGGGTAAAACTATATCTCCGAATGCTCCGATTGTAGGCAAGGATGTTTTTACACAGACATGCGGTGTGCACGCTGATGGTGATAAAAAGGGAAATTTATATGTCAATCCTCTGCTACCACAACGTTTTAGTCGGGAACGTATTTATGCCCTAGGCAAATTAAGCGGTAAGGCATCAATTGATAAAAACCTTGAAAATATGGAGATAGAACTTGATGACGATATCAGAGATAAAGTTCTGAAAGAGGTTATTCGCCTCGGAGACAAGAAAAAGAAGGTTACACCAGCAGATCTTCCGTTTATAATCTCTGATGTTATGAATGCTGCTAATGAAAAAATTATAGAATTTGCCAGTTATGAAATAATCACAGATAAAAAGAAGCAACCATCGGCATCAATTGAACTGGTTTATGATAATCAGACTCTTTATGCTCAGGCCAAAGGTGACGGTGGATATGATGCTTTTATGAAGGCGTTGCGAAAAGCATTGAAAGAGGTTGATGTAAAGGTTCCTAAACTGCTAGAGTATGAGGTGCATATCCCTGCTGGTGGTAAAACTGATGCCCTTGTTGAAACAACAATTACATGGGATAATGGAACAAGAACCCCATACAATACCATAGGTGTTGATTCTGATCAGATTGAGGCTGCAATTGATGCAACTGAGCGAATGTTGAACTTGGAATTGAAGAAATAACTACTCCATGCAGATAAATTGGAGTGAGAAATATTAATACAAATCATTTCCGATTTAAGTGTCGGGGATTTGACGCCCGTATGAGCGGGCTTGTAAAAATAGGAGAAAAAATATGTCTTTATTTAAAAAGAAAAAATACTCTACAATACGACCAGTAACTGGAAAAAAGAGAGATATTCCGAAAGGGGTATGGGATAAATGTAAGAGTTGTCGCAGTACTATATATCAGAGTAAATTGAAAGAGAATATGAATATATGTCCATCTTGTGGATTTCATTCTCCATTGATGGCGGAAGAGAGAATTGAGCTACTTACAGATAAAGGTTCATTTAAAGAGGTTGATGCAAGTCTGGAATCTGTTGATACACTGAAGTTTGAAGGAATTTCATACAGTGAGAAGCTCGAAGCTAATAAAAAGAAAACAGGAATGAAAGATGCCGTAATATGCGGAACTGCAACACTCGATAAGAAACCTTTGGCTCTTGGAGTTATGGATTTTAGGTTTCTAGGCGCAAGTATGGGCTCTGTTGTAGGTGAAAAAATTACAAGAATTACTGAATTAGCGACAAAAAAGAGATTGCCTCTGGTTATTGTTACCGCAAGTGGTGGTGCAAGAATGTACGAAGGGATGCTAAGCCTTATGCAGATGGCTAAAACAAGTGGTGCAATTGAGCGTCACATGGAAGAAGGTCTTCCGTATATTGTGATAATGACGCACCCTACTACTGCAGGGGTAACTGCGAGTTTCGCATCTCTTGGTGATCTGACAATTGCTGAGCCAAAAGCTCTTATAGGTTTTGCTGGTCCGCGTGTAATTAAGGACACAACACAGGCTGAGCTTCCTGAAGGATTTCAGACATCAGAGTTTCTTCTGAAAAAAGGTATGATTGACCGCATCGTTGATCGTAGTGAGCTTCGCAAAGAATTATCTCTTTATCTGGATTTTTTCCAGGCATCATGCGGAAAGAAGAGCGGATAAATAAGTTTTAGATATTTAGGAAACATTATGAGTAAAAAAAAGAGTCAGGGTTGTCTGCCTATTTTTATAGTTGCTGCGCTTTTGTTTTCTATGCTTGCTGGTGCTGTTTGGTACTCAAAAAAACAGTATAAAGCTAAACAGGAACTTATTAAACTGGAACTTGCTGCTCTCTCTGAATTTGATGAGGTTGTAACCGGAAAGGAGATTGCAAAAGAGATAGGATCCAAATATCCTGTTCCTGAACCAATGATGACTATTGAAGCAATTGCTGAGCAAGCAAAAAATGAGACAGAGATTCTGACAAACAAGAAGTTTTCAATTAAAGTTTTTACCCAAAAACAAGCCGCAATATTAAAGAAGTATAGTGTCGCTAAAAATGGAGATACGGTTTCATTTATTATAAATACAACGGGAAATACAATAACAGGCCCTCTGATCGGTGTTTTTAATGATCATAAGGGACGTTTCGTTATGGTCGGTATTCATGAGTACAGGTTTCCAGATATTATGGATGAATTTCTCTATCTTTTTAACCCTGCTTTAGCTACGAAGAGAAGAGGAGAAGTACTGAAAGAGTTTAGAAAGAAATTTAAGGACGGCAAGAGTGAATCTCAACTAAAGACTCAAGCAAAGATAATAAAACAATTGTACAAGAACTCAGGATATATTCGCGATAGTCGCAGCTGGGTTGCCAATTCAGAGTTTTTTAAAAATGAACTTTCTAAGAGAGAACAAGAGTATAAAAATAATCATGTGAACGAAAAGAAGAAAATACATGATAAGAATAAACTTTTCGGACTGATTAATGTACAGGTAGTCGCAAATAAGAATAAAAAAGAAGATTAATCCTATAAAATAATGAATTTTTATGACTATAGTTGATGTAAATAAATTATCGATAGAATTTAAAGTTGACGGACAGTGGTTGCCGGCCGTTAATAATATCTCATTTGATGTTAAAAAAGGTGAGATTGTAGCCCTTGTCGGGGAGAGTGGATGCGGAAAAAGTGTGACATGTATGGCTCTTGCAAGACTTTTGCCAGAACCGCCAGCACGTTACGCTTCAGGCGAAATTATGTTGCATGGTAAATCTGTGCTGACCCTTAAAAATCGCGAACTTCGCGATATTCGCAGACATCACATTGGATATATTTTCCAGGAGCCATCGGTATCCTTAAATCCAGTCTTTAGAGTTGGAGATCAAATTGCTGAGGCAGTGCTGTTGCGAAAAGATGCTTCTTCTTCTGATGTAAAAAATGAGGTAATTGAACTACTTGATCAAGTCGGTATTTCTGACCCCGAAAAACGTATAAAAAGCTATCCTCATCAGCTTAGTGGCGGAATGCAACAGCGTATTATGATTGCAATGGCCCTTGCCGGAAAACCTGATATACTCGTTGCCGATGAGCCGACAACTGCTCTTGATGTTACTATTCAGGCTCAAATACTTGACTTGCTTTGCGAAATTCGCGAAAAACGTGATATGTCGATTATCCTTGTTACACATAATCTAGGAATTGTTGCTGATATGGCAGACAGAGTCGTTGTTATGTACGCTGGGCACACTGTTGAGTCTGCCAACACGGATGAGTTAATGAAAAATCCAAAGCATCCCTACACACAAGCCCTCCTATCTGCGGTGCCGAAGCTGGGGCATTCTGATGAGAAACTTACAACTATTCCTGGTACTGTTCCATCTCCGGCAAACTACCCAGATGGGTGTCGATTTTTCGGCCGTTGTGCTCTTGCTGAGAAGATGATAAAGAGTGAATCAGAACTGTTATGTGAAAAATCAGTTCCGGATTGGAGAGAAATTAAAAAAGGACATTTTTGCAGATGCCATTACTCACAGTAGAAAATTTAAAAACCTGGTATCCTATGAAAAAGGAGTGGTTCAAGCCACAGGAGTTCCTGAAAGCCGTTGACGGGGTAAGCTTTACTTTGGATAAAGCTGAAACTGTCGGCTTGGTTGGTGAGAGCGGGTGCGGTAAAAGTACCTTGGGCAGAACACTTGTTCGCCTTGAAAACCCTGTAGCAGGAGATGTAACCATTAATGGAGAGGATATTGCTAAACTTAAAGGCAATGCACTAAGAAAAGCTAGAGGCGAATTTCAGATTATTTTTCAGGATCCTTATGGTTCTCTTAATCCGCGTATGAGTGTGCTGCGAACCCTTGATGAGGTACTTGCACTACATACAAATCTTGATAAGCAGGGGCGCTATATGCGAATGCTTGAGCTGATTGTTATGGTTGGACTGAAGGAGGAACACCTTCATCGCTATCCGCATCAGTTCAGTGGCGGTCAGAGGCAGAGAATCGGGATTGCCAGAGCACTTGCCGTTGAACCTGAATTTATCGTTGCAGATGAACCCGTTTCGGCACTAGATGTCAGTGTGCAGGCACAGATAATTAATCTCCTCATTGATATACAGGAGAAAACGGGAATATCATTCCTCTTTATTGCCCATGATTTGGCTGTGGTAGAGCATATCAGTCATCGAATATTAGTTATGTATTTAGGTCGGATCGTTGAGAGCGGTTCAAGCAGTGCTGTCTGCAAAAATGCAAAGCATCCATACACTCAGGCACTCCTATCTGCTGTACCTACACTTGATCCTGAAACTAGAAAAAAACGTATTGTATTGCCAGGGGATGTGCCGTCACCTTTAAACCCACCTTCAGGTTGTCCATTTCATCCGCGTTGTCATCAAGCAATGGAAAAATGCAAAACAGAAGTTCCGGCTCTTAAGAGTGTAAAGGGAAGTCCTGATCATCAAACTGCCTGTTTTCTTGAATGAACTGCCTCGGTGTCTAGCCGAGCATTGCAATAGATCTGCAAAGCAGATAACCATACGAGGTGTTTACGCTTTTAACAAAAGCTAGGCAAAATATTTTTTATATGAAAATAAACCCCACCTTGGTGGGCGCCCCAAAGGGACGGGGAATTAAACCCACCTTGGTTGGGGTTTTAAATTATTGCGTACTTCGCAGAAGATCAATATTGCGCGATTTAGATAATATAGTTATAATAGTAAAAAGGTGTATTATGAAAAAGATAAAAGATTTATATGAGTTTTTTACAGATGGTATCTGGAAAATTAAGTTAATTGATCTACCCAAAAAGAAACAATTTTTTTATGAACAACTTAGGGTCATTTTACTTACTTTTCGCGGGTTTACACAGGATAATTGCGTACTTCGCGCATCATCACTTACTTTCTTCTCGCTGTTATCTATTGTTCCAGTTTTTGCTATGGGATTCGGTGTTGCAAAAAGTTTTAACCTTCAGGTGATGCTTGAGGAGCAGTTACATAGTGCATTTGCCGATATGCAGGGGCATGAGGAAATCTTAGCCAAAATTCTTGAATTTTCCAGGAATCAGCTGGAGAGTACCCAGGGGGGATTGATCGCCGGTATCGGTGTGCTTTTTCTATTCTGGACTATTGTTAAGCTTTTGGGTAATATCGAACGGGCCTTTAATGAGATTTGGGGTATAAAAGTTCATCGCCCCCTTACCCGTAAGATCGCGGATTACCTTATTATTGTCGTGGTTACACCACTTTTTCTTATTATCGCCGGTGGTGCAACAGCTTTTCTTGCTGCACAACCCGAAGTCCTGATGGAGAAATATGAGTTTTTAAGAATGCTCGGCCCTATCTTTATTGTTGTTATGCAATTTCTGCCGCTGCTCATTCTTACTCCTCTCTTTACATTTTTATATATCTTTATGCCTAACGCAAAGATTACACTCAAGTCTGGACTAATTGCCGGACTCTTTGCGGCACTCTGTTTTATGGGGATTCAGATGCTCTACTTTGAGTTGCAGGTCACGCTCTTTAGCAAGTACAGTGCTATATATGGTAGTTTTGCCGCAATGCCTCTCTTCCTCATATGGCTTGAGATTAGTTGGATGATTGTGCTCTTCGGGGCAGAGCTCTCATTTGCAAAAGAAAATGTTGAAACCTGTGAATTTGAAGCTGATTCTAAAAATGCAAGCCTAGCTTTTAGACAGAAAATTGCTCTATGTATTACAAATGTCGTACTTGACGCACTTCAAAATGAAAAACCTCCACCGACAACCGATTATATAAGAAAAGAACTGGGAATTCCAGCTCTGCTTACAAATCTTTTGCTGTTTGAGCTTGTGCGGGCCGGGGTCATAATTCGTGTTGTTGATGGTGGTGGTCTCCGCGAAAATTCATACCTTCCTGCACTGCCTGAACAAAAGCTTACTGTTAGTAATGTCCTTGAGCGATTATCGGCAGTTGGATCAACAGACCTTCCGTTTACCGAAAGCGCAAAATATGAAAAAATAGAGCAAGCACTTGCAGAGTTTCAAAAACGAAACGAAGCCTCTAAAGCAAATATTTACCTGAATAAGATCTAACCCACCTTGGTGGGATTCAAATTGTATTCTGGTTATTGAGGATCATTGCAAGTCTGTCAACGCCCATTGCACAACCTGAGGATTTTGGCATACCCTTGTGCAGTGCCGCAAAAAAGGCATCACTGGTTGGAATTGTCTCTTTTTGTAACTCTTTTCGCTCTTCTGCGAACTTCGCAAATCTTGAACGATTCTCTTCGGGGTCGGTTAATTCGCTGTAGGTGTTGGCAAGTTCTATCCCCGCAATATATAGTTCCCAGCGTTCTGCAACCGTTTTATCACTATCTTTCAGTTTGGCCAAAGCTGCGAATTTCGCAGGATAGTTTTTTAGAATTACTGGCCTCTCTTCTAGTAAAAATGCAGGCTCTACGTAATCAACAAGTATCTCTTCAAACCTGTTTTCCAAAATAGCGGTTTCTGGTGCGATATTCGCTAATTTTAGGAATGCATCTTTTACTGTAAAAATACTCCAATCTGTAGCCAACTCAATCGTTCTATTCTTATATCTGATCGAAGATGATTTATATAACTTTTCTGCTAAAAATAGCAGTAGCTTTTGCGTAATTAGCAAGGTGTCGTTGTAGTCAGCACCAACTTGGTACCATTCAAGCATGGTAAACTCTTCTTTGTGATGTTTCCCAACCTCCTCTTTTCGGAAGCATTTACCAATCTGAAATATACTTCTTTTGTGTTCAGATAAGTGAATCTTCATCTCGATTTCTGGAGAGGGCCGCCTGTAACCACCTTCAATCTGGAATAGATCAATATGTGGTTCAGGGACAGGTGCAGGTATTATCTCGGGGGTTACAACCTCGTCAAATCCGTACGCAATAAAAAACTCTTTCAGTAGAGCTGTTATTTCTGACATTGAGTGCAATTTTACTCCTCAGGTGAGACTGGTTTACCATTGATTTTTACTGCAAAATCTCGCTCAATTCGTATAGAGTTAATTCTCTCTTTACTCTTGTATGTTTTTTTGTTAAGAGTTAAGGTTTTTCCTTCAAGTCTGACGCTGCAATTCTCTGATTTGTAAGTGAAGGTAGGAGGAGTGTTCCCTATAAAGCCACTATTGCCTATATGTTTGCTTTTTGGCATTATTATTATATGTAGCTCCTTGCTTCCGGCATAGGTATATGTTCTTTCATAGAAAGGGAGTTGTCCTGTCGATACATTCCATAAGTATATAGGAGAATCCCATAATATCTTTTTTGTGATATAAAACGGTAGTCCTATAATTCCTTTTCCAATAACTGCAAATGTTCTGTGACTTAAGATAGCAGAACTTTGATAAATGATAATTCTTTTTCCTGTTGATAGTGATATTACACCAAGAAATGGGGCAATTATAATAGATCCCGTGGATGCAAATACAGTTTCCCCTAGATCCGCTGGCACTTGAACAAATAGTCCCTCTCCTCTAAACCATAAACGTGATGTTGAAACAAACGTTCTATAGGGATGCCCTAAGGAACCTCCAGGCTCCATTGCTTTTGCATTATGGGAAAATACCAAGAGTAACAGTGTTAGAATTACTAAATTTTTGCGTATTGAAAATATATTAATCTTATTATTCATACTGTAACTTACTTACGCTTTCTTGACTCGTTCTACGTATGCACCAGTTCTGGTGTCAATTTTGATTATATCGCCTTCAT
>JAUUYH010000025.1 GCA_030590505.1 Kiritimatiellota bacterium | reverse complement strand
GTAGAATATTTTTAATGGCCCAGTCAAAACTAACTATTTTTCGACTACTCATAATCGTTAAATCCTATTTTTCTTATCTTTAATTACTATTATACTATGGATTATCTCATTATCAACTTTTAAATTGTTATAAACGGTTCTATTTTTCGGGAAACTTTCCTGATTTAAGGAATTCTATTACACAGAAATGGCCCCCAATTTTTAGACAATTAGCTTAGTTGTGTTAGATTACTCTTTCTTGAGCAAAAAAAGGAGAGGATTTTTAGGGACAGGTTGATTATCGCCCATTAAAAAAACACTCTCGATCAGGAGGCGACTATCAACCTGTCCCCTTTTGAATTTTTATGACTAAAAGTAAACACCTGTCGAATTATTCTTAGATATTCAACTCTAGTAATTCTGCAAATTGCTTCCATTCTCCATTAACTTCTACAGGTTGCTTAGGACCAGGAGTAGTTCGGCCGTTTTGAATAGAGTCTATACATAACTGCTTTATCTCCTTAATAATTTCTGGATGATCACAGTATATATTATTGGTTTCAAACGGGTCAATATCCATGTTATATAATTGAACGGGTGCTTCAGATTCTTTACGCACGCCGCGACCTCCGCTGCCATGATGCAGTAATACTTTCCATCTGCCTTTTCTTATGGCCCATTTTCCATCACAAGAGTGGTGGATTGCAAATTTGCGATAATCAGGTGCATCTTCACCTAACCAAAGCGGAAACATATTGTAGCTATCTTCTGCGGCATTGTCAGGGATTTCAGCACCAGTTATATTGGCTACCGTTGCAGTAAAGTCCGCAAGTTCAACAAAGCGTTCACAAACTGCTCCTTCCTCAATGGTTCCAGGCCAAGAGACTATAAACGGTACACGATGTCCACCCTCCCAGTTATCACGTTTACGCCCACGATAACGCCAGGTACTGCTGTGCCCAAATTGCTCTTTATATTTTTCAGTCAGGTCTTCTGGTCCATTATCACTGGAAAAACATATTATAGTGTTTTCGTAGATCCCGGCATCTTTAACGGTCTGTACGATTTCACCAACCATACAGTCAATTTCCATCACAAAATCACCGTAAATTCCGCATCCGCTTTTGCCAATCCACTCTTTGTTAGGGACAACAGGAGTATGAGGACCGTTGACGGGTAGATATAAAAAGAAAGGATTTTTCTCTTCAGCTTGCTCTTTTATGAAGTCAATAGATTTTCTCTGCAATGCTGGCAATACAGCTTCATGACTCCAACCTGGCGCACATATACCTTCGCGTGCACGTGTTTCGTCTGTTTTACCACCAGGGCTGATATCTGTCGGCAATTCTAATGCTCGATCCCCTTCTAAAAAAGTGTATGGTATCATATCAAGCGATGCGGCAATTCCGTAATAGTAATCAAAACCGACATCTATAGGGCCATTCCGAAATGATTTTGAGAAATCAATTAAATTCTCTTTACCACGAAAACCTGCTTCTCCCAAATTCTGAGCAATAGAATCTTCTTTTGTGGTTGCCCAGTCAAGACCGATGTGCCATTTCCCAATACAAGCACTTTTATACCCCTGCTCTTTTAGCATTGAAGCGACCGTCATACGATCACTCTTTATAAGAGCCGGAGATAAACCTCCATTAACACCTGCTTTACGTTGAGCAGTACGCCAACAGTAACGCCCAGTCACTAAGGTGTAGCGAGATGGTGTACATACAGCAGAGCCAGCATGAGCGTCAGTAAATTTCATTCCACGATCAGCCAATTTATCAATATGCGGTGTATCAATTTTTGATTCAGGATTCAGACAACTAACATCTCCCCAACCCAGATCATCACAAAACACAAATATTATATTAGGTTTCTTATTCATAATTCATCCTTCTTTTTATATTTTAGAATGGTATTATTTTATCCCTAAATTATTGAATTTCAATTGGAAATATTTCATTATAGTGGTATATTTTTGAACTATGAAAATTATAAACAGACAAAATATATCCGATATTATTAACCATATTCCGACGATAAAAAATGCGGGTAAAGGCGCTGTTGTACCTGGGCGAAAAAGTAATTACAGAATAAATCACTGGACATTTATGCTCTTCAACTACAAAGGAAATATACGCTTGGAAGATGAATCATTTTCGATATATCCCGGTTGTGCATTCTTGACATCTCCTGGAGTTTTAAAGCGTCACTCTCCTGAGGAAAAATCTTTTCATTACTATGTTCACATGGACTTTCAAGATTATAAGATAGAGGCTCCATTCTATCTTTTATTTAATCTTGAAGAGCAATACTCTTCAATTGCAAAAAGCCTGAATGAGATACTTATTTATCGTCAATCCGATCCCCTCAGGGCACAGATAAAGATGTGGGATACCCTGCAAAGTCTAAAAGATTGCGGGGGAAAACATTCAAAAGGAGTTCCATTACTTTTAAGAAAGGCAGTAGAGTATATAGAGACACATATAGGAACTGACATTGATATTGCGAATTTAGCAAATGTTCTATGCGTATCGCAAAGTTACCTTATTCGCCTCTTCAAGAGACATTACGGAACAACCATTATTGGCTATATTCGCAAACGGCGCATGGATATGGCAAAATTAATGCTGATAAATTCAGATATACCGATCAAAAACATTGGCTTTGAAGTAGGCATTAATGATCTTCAATATTTCAATAAATCTGTCAAAAAATCGTTTGGGTTGTCGCCACTAAAACTACGAAAACAGGTTCAATCAATACGTTAAAGACGTAGAAAAATAATATATACCGCAAGCGGTATAACAAAGGAGTGATTAGATGTTTTTAGATAATATAGAACTTTTTAATGTTGGTGCTTTAGAAAGTGTTCCAGGATTGGGGGAGCATGGGCTCGTACGGGTTCCTAAAAGCGTTAGAGACTGTTTGAATAATAGAGGTCGCTTTATTGGGATGACATCTGTCGGATGCGAACTTCAGTTTGTCTCTGACGCTCCTAATATTGACATTTATCTTTCATGTACAAATCCTCACTTTTCCGAAAAAGGGGAGGTTCAAATATATAAGGGAGATTTTCTCTGTGTAACACATCAAATAACGCCTGGCATTGTTAATAATATCAGATTTACTCCCCCTGCAAAATTTAATGAAGTTTTACAAAAAACAATAAATAGCGGAGGGTTTTCTTCTAATGTATGCCGCGTTGTTTTCAATAGGGGAACGACCTTTGTCATTCATGGGATTGACACGATGGGACACGAGATACGTCCTCCAAAAGCTGAAGAAAAACCAAAATTAAACTGGCTTGCTTACGGATCATCAATAACGAACTCCTCTCTTGATGGTTATCCTCATTTTGCCGCAAAACAACTAAAAGTCCAAGTGCAAAATAAAGGTTTCAGTGGGTCATGTCACATTGAAAAGGAGTTAGTTGATTTTATGGTTGATGAGTGTAGTTGTGATTTTTTCACCAGTGAACTCGGTGTCAATATGCGGGGAGCATTTACCCCAGAAGAATTTGAGCAGCGTGCATCCTATCTGATAGACCGTTTTTCAGAAACGGGTAAACCAGTTTTTATCATTAGTATTTTTCCAAACAGCAACACCTCCTTATATATTGCGAAACCAGGAATAACTTCTGAACGTGAAAATGCTTATAATATCATTCTCGAGGATCTAGTTGCGCAAAAGCAAGCAGCAAATCTTCATTTCATCTCCGGCTCTACCATTCTTGACGACTTTTCTGGTCTATCTGGAGATTTGATTCATCCTACATCGTATGGACATGCTGTAATGGGTGCTAATCTTTCCAAAATTCTGCGTAAAAAATTAGATCCGCTTTTCCTTTAAGAAAGGCTGTAGAGTATATAGAGACACATATAGGAACTGACATTGATATTGCGAATTTAGCAGATTTTTAAATTTTTGATGTTGGATTGAAGATTAAGAGAAGGCAGGATGAGCAAAATAAGAAGTAAATAAAATGTGCGAAGCCCAAGTACGTTAGAGATGATAGTACTCATGCCTGAAAGGCTTCTGAAGTACGTTAGACATTCCTGTCTGACATTGGGCAAGAGATGAGGAATAAGAAAAGGCCCTTGAAAAAGTCTTACAGGCTCTGGGAGGGCATATTTTTATGCTTGTTTTTTTTACACTATGTCAGGCAGGAATGCCTAACGTACTTGAAGAGTCCCCGAACGAAGTGACGGATTATTATCATACAAGGAATAAGAAAGAGGACATTAGATTAAGGCAAAGATTAAGAGTGAATTGGAGAACGACCAACAATCATCAACTAATCTGCGTATTTATAATAATCCGTCACTACGTTCGGGGACGCAACTCTTAATCCAACATCCCATTCTTGTATTATTTGTTTAAAGATAATAAAAAGTTCTATTCTTGGCTACGAAGTAGCATTGAAAGGCTGTAAGCCGTGCATGATGCTGCTTCGCAAGCGTCGCTTCGCTCGGCTAGAGTTTATTGATCACCTTACGATAGCGCTGGAGGGTTACTCTGATCTCTGACGGGCGGTTACGTGCACGCCACAAAGCTTCGAAGCGCTTCATTAGTCGTTTCATCTCGCTTTTCAGTGCGCGACGAGCTGCAGGAGTGTCGCTACCTCCTTTGCCAAAAACTGTCAACTTATTGGCAGCATGTGCTATGGTGTCAATCGCAAAGATCCAATATGGCAATATTCCATGTGGATCTACCCCCTTCTCCGCAGTGGAGCTACTAAAAACATCCCTCGCTTTTTTCAACTGCTTCAAGGCTTTTCGTCCAAGTTTTGCATCAAGGAGAATCTCCTCTTTTTTTATTTTACCTTTTTCTGCAATCCAGGCCATTTTACGTTCTGGGATAAATATTTTATCTCCAGGAGGGGCAAAGAAAATATGCTGCCAAACACTCTGATAATAGCCAGAAAAGTTAAGATGTGTTACATCTCCCAACATTTCGATAGCTGACACTACGCTCTTTTTTGTGGTTCCCAGAAAAAGCTTGGCAAAGCGATTTGTAAAGGTATCACTGTCGGCATTAACATTCCATGCCTGCTCCGCACCGAAGAGAAAGCCATGCCACGAAAGTTCCATAAAGTTATAGTGCCCACCATCCCCCCAGTCAGTATTGAGCAAGCCAAGTGCTCCATTTTTTTTAGCGGCTGCAGCAACCCCTTTTATGTTCGCCATCGCTTCATGAATGCGCGGAAACAGAGAAACCCATGAGGATGTACCTGGACAACCAATGAACTCCAAACCAGCATAATTAAAATCACGAATTGCCCCAAAATCCATATTATGAGAGTATCCCCAATCGAGAACCGTCACATCGCCTGGGATCTCTTTGATAAGTGCAGGATATTTTCGGATGATATCTCCCCAGAACATGATACGTTTTCCATGCTTTTGACATAGTTTATTAAGCATGATAATATGGTCGAGGTATACACGCCCTTTACCTTTCTCTTTACACAAGTCATAGCTTTGACCAAGGCCTAAGTCCAATGTCTCATCGCAGCAAATATTAAAACGATCTGACTTGAACAGAGGAAGAAATTGCGAAAACAGAGACTCAAGAAACTCATAGATTGCTGGATTAGCTGGTGATAGTGCCCAAGATCGACGTGATTTTGGCAACTTTACTTCTGGATCATGATATTTACCAACCCCCAAGTCTTCAGTCAGATGATGATACTGCGGGTGCTTTAATGCAGTAGCAAGATGTCCAAAACTTGCAAGCGACGGCACTAGTTCTATATGATGCTCTTGGCAGTATTTATCAAGTTTAAGAATATCCTCTGCACTCAGTGGAGAAGCATTTTTCCCAATATCTGGATGGCCTCTGAATTGGAATGTATGTTCAATATAAAGTTGCATGTGATTGATCTTGCTATGGGCGAGTAAATCCACAAGCTCCATAAGTCGTTCAAGTTTCGGAACTCGTCCACGACAGACATCGTAATAAACTCCGCGATCCTGAAAATCTGGCCAGTCATCAATAGTAAGGATTGGCAAAGTAGAGGTGGAACTTTGAGTCGCAATTTGTGATAGGGTCTGCAATCCGTGAAAAGCCGCTGATACAGAGTCAGCATCAAGGGATACGCCTTTGCTGTTAATATTTAGATGATAACCACCTGGTTTTAAGCCAGAAACAATACGAATTGAGAATGTATCAATTATATTCTTCATAGAGATGGAAATAGCACTCTTCTTAAAAATCAACCTTGCCTGTTCAGCTACAGAATAGAGACGAGCGTCTAAAATGCCAATGCTGCAGCTAGTTGGGATAGTAAAAATGCCTCTGTTAATCTTGAGGATTTGAGGTTGCGGAATAAGATATAATGACATATAAAAACTCCTTCTTAACTGATATGTATTTTCATTTTCAACTATACCGCAAGCGGTAGAGATCTTGAATTTCTTTTATTGACGACTCAACCTTAAATAAAATGCTAAGATTTCACCCGCGTAAAGTATATAATGTCATCGCGATTGATCTCCTTCGGATATCTTTTAGTATTAAGTTTAAAATTTTTAACCAAAAGTTTATTCTTTTATAAAATTCCGAAGCTAATAACATTCCGTAATTAAGAATATACCTTCAGCTAGAAAAGTCAATGCTATGTTCGCAATTATACTGCAACAGCAAGTAGAATAAAAAATGCCTTAATACCTTAGAAAAAAAGCTTAAATTTACTCAAAAGTAAGGCATAGCGAAAAGGGGGAGCAGAAGATACAGGTTTTATGCCTTATGAAGATTTAATAGACGCTCATAAAATTACTTTTGAAGAGATTAAGGAACCTTTAACGGGGCCAGTAATCTCAACAGCAATACATGTTGTTCTACTTACATTTCTTGGTACAAAATAGTCACAGATGCTATTCACCGATATCACCGAAAATAGCAGAGAAGATGGATTGATTGATATTTTCCTTTTTCCTCCAGGGCATTTTCTCCCAATTGCCTGTTTTTAGCCGTTTTTCAAGTGTGGCAATAAACTCCTTTTCCATATTTTTATTTCGCGACTGATAGCTCCATGATTTAAAGTATTCAGTTACTTTTATTGTGATATAAGTCTCTTTACTACTTTTTTCTTTTATTGTAATCATCGGGGTTATAGAGAAATAAAAATCTACATCGACACTGAATAAAATTTCCATCTCCCCTTTGGATTCAGTTACTTGCGGTTTTATTGTTGCAAAGGCATCGCCATTTTCAACAAACTTCTCTTTCAGGACATCAGATACTGTTTTATAGGAGTACGGAATTGTTTGTACGGTTCCACAACCGACAAAGAATAAGAATATAAAGAGCATACATTGGTATTTCATTCTATTATGAATTCCTACTTTTTGCGTGAAGATTATTTTCTACAATATACCCTTTGTTGAAAGTACACCCGTTATCCGTTCATCATAAGTAGTTGCCTGATCAAGCGATTTTGCGAATCCTTTGAATACTGCTTCAAAAACGTGATGTACCTCTTCGCCTTTCATCAACTGAATATGCAGATTCATCCCTGCCTTTACAGTTAATGCCTGGAAAAATTCATGGAATAGACGTGTATCTGTCCCATTGATATTATCCGATGGCGGAGTAAGGTCATAAACCAGATATGGACGACCTGAAAGATCAAGTGCAATCAGTGCAAGCGTCTCATCCATCGGCAGAATTGTCCAACCGTAACGCTTAATCCCATTTTTATCACCAAGTGCTTTATTGATTGCTTCTCCCAGTACAAGACCAATATCTTCCATTGTATGATGTCCATCAATCTCAAGATCTCCGACAGCCTGCAATGTAAGATCAAACAATCCGTGTTTTGCAAAAAGTGTCAGCATGTGATCAAGAAACGGGATACCTGTTGATATTGAACTTTCACCTTTACCATCAAGATTGATGGTAAGTGCAATCTCCGTCTCTTTTGTTTTTCGTGTGACCTCAGCTTTTCGTGATACCTGCATAATCATCTCCGAACTTAACTGGTTAAATATTCTGCAACTGTCTCAGCTGCAGTTTCTCTGATCGTTTCTGCCAAGTCTTCTTTTACATCACCTTTATATGCGATTGAAGTTGGGGACGATTGGAAAATTGTATTATATAGCACGCATGAGACTAAGTACCCACCATTGCTACTTGGATGACTGTTATCTTCTCTGTAGAGCTCCATCTGATCAACCAGCTTACTCCAAGCAATCCCGATTGGTGCAATGGTTGCGCCTAATTCTTGACCTAACGCCTCATACGCATCGATTAAGCGCTTCTGCATTTTGTCATAACTGTCGTCAGGGAAAAGGTCACTGTTCTCAGTGTCTCCCTCTTTGCATGCCCAAGTCATGTAGAGCACTGTTTCAGCTCCGGAATCTGCAATAAGTTGATTAAACTCTTTGATTTTATCAAGGTGCTTTTCCTTAAACTCAGGAAGAGTCGGAAGCTGACTCTGCTCCTGCAGTACGATAACACTGTACTCTCCTGAACTGATCTTATCTATAATGTCCTGCTCTTCAACATGTTGAGAAAGAATAAAGTCTCCCTGCGTCATCCAGTCAATATAAGCATCAGTCCTGCCTGCATTTGCAAGGCCAGTAAAGTACCTGCGTATGCTCTGAGTGTAACTGTTGCCTATAAAAAGAATTTTCAACCCTTTTCTCGGTTCTGAATCTGATTTAGTTGTTGTCATAAATAATCCTTTAACCTCTTTTTTCTATACGGTTATTTCATCGTCTTTAGCATCTAACAAATCTGCGAATTTCGCAAGCAGAGGTTTCACCTCTGCATCGAGGAATTCTGAAACCTGTTCAGGTGCACGTCCGACAAAGTCTGTGGGGTTCACTATATCATCAATATCATCTGCGATATTCGCAAATACTGCGTCATTTTTCAGCCTTTCAAGCAGATCATTAGCCTTTCCATGCTCTTTGACCTGTCTTGCCGCTTCCATTGAGTGCTCTCTTATAGATTCGTGCAGTGCCTGGCGGTCACCTCCGGATTTCACCGAAGCCATAAGTATATTTTCTGTTGCCATAAAAGGCAGTTCAGCGTTAATTCTGTTTTCAATCATTTTCGGCCATACAACCAATCCACTCATAATATTTGAGACCAGTGCAAGAATGGCATCCACTCCCAAAAATGCTTCGGGAATTGCAATCCTGCGGTTTGCAGAGTCATCGAGTGTACGTTCAAACCATTGCGATGCATGTGTATTTGCGGGATTCGCAGTTAATGACATAACAAAACGTGCGAGTGAACATACCCTTTCACTTCGCATTGGGTTTCTTTTATATGCCATTGCACTGGATCCAATCTGTTTTTTACCAAAAGGCTCCTCAATCTCTTTTAGATTAGCGAGCAGTCTGATATCACCCGCAAATTTATATGCGGATTGGGCAATTCCAGACATCACTGAAAGTGCATAATAATCTATTTTTCTAGTATAAGTCTGCCCACTTACTCCTATAATTTGACTAAATCCCATCTCTTCGGCGACTAACTGCTCCAACTCCTTAACCTTTGAGCTATCCCCATCAAAAAGTGCAAGAAAACTTGCCTGAGTTCCAGTTGTACCCTTAACACTTCTGAAAGGAAGTTTGTCCAACTCATCTTCAAGTCTCTGCAGATCAAATAAAAAATCTTGCAAATAGAGGGTGAATCTCTTGCCAACAGTTGTCAGCTGTGCTGGTTGGTAGTGAGTAAATCCAAGAGTAGGCATATCTTTGTACTCTTCTGCAAAACTTGCGAACTTCGCAATTACTTTTACAACCTTTTTCTTAATAATCAAAAGTGCATCACGTAACTGAATCAGCTCTGAGTTATCAGTTACATAGCAACTAGTTGCTCCAAGATGAATAATCGGCATCGCAGTGGGACAAGATTTCCCAAAAACATGAACATGACTCATGACATCGTGCCTTAACTCTTTTTCAGTCTTTGCAGCATCCTCAAAGTCAATGTCATCAAGATGTGCTTCCATTTCGGCAATCTGTTCATCTGTTATATTCAATCCAAGTTTCTGTTCCGACTTTGCAAGAGCAAGCCAGAGTCTTCTCCATGTTGAATGTTTCTTCTGGGCAGACCAATTTTCTGCCATCTCTTTTCCAGCATAGCGCGTGGTTAGCGGATTCTGATATCTGTAGTGATTCACTTCTTTTTTTCCAATATTATAATAGTTATTATTTGCGAACTTCGCACATACTCTCTTAACAAAGCTAAAATATGATTAAATCCCACCAAGATGGGTTTTATTCCCCGTCCTTTGGGGCGCCCACCAAGGTGGGGTTTATTCTCATATAAAAATATATTTTGCCAAGCTTTAATTAAAAGCGTATATACCTCGTATGCTTGCATCGAGGTAGTTTGTTAAATTGATGAGTTTTTTTGAGGCGTTTCTCCTCCTCTCAATTTATCGACTTTCTTAATATACCTCTATAATCGAAAAATACAATAAAAATACGAATTCTGATTATTTATTACTGAATACAGATGCTCCCAGTTCGATTGACCTTTGCAGTGCAGCTTGAATTACTTCATCAATAACTCCTCTGAACTTTTTGCTATTCATAACCTTTAATCCCGCTTCAGTCGTACCACCGGGTGAAGTAACCGCTTTGCGAAGTTCGCAAGGAGTGCCTATCTTTTGAAGAATCATCTCACCTGCACCTTTCACTGTCTGGGCGGTCAACGCTAGGGCAAGTTCTTCTGGTAGTCCACACTTAACTCCAGCTTCGGTCATCGCATCTATCATCTCAAATATATATGCTGGGCCACTTCCACTCAGGGCCGTGACCGCATTAATTTTCTCTTCATCTACTTCGTACACAATGCCAGATGCATTGAATATGGAGTTGATCATAACACGATCCTCTCCAGAAACATCATCAGAAACTGCAAAAACCGAGGCTCCACACCCCACCATAAGCGGTGTATTAGGCATCGCTCTAGCTATACGCCGATTCTGAAACCAAGTTGTAAGCGTATTTAGTGTAATTCCTGCAGCAATGGATATTATGAGTTTACCACTACATTCTTCAGCAATCATTTTGACAGCATCTTCTGCATATTGCGGCTTTACCGCCAAAACCACAATTTCTGCTTCCTGTAGTCTTCCATCAGGAGATTTATAGCACGGAACTCCAGTGATTTCTGTAAAAATCTTCCGTGCATCACCTGATATATCAACAGCAGATAGATCATTTTCCCCAATCACCTGCAGATTCAACATCCCCTGTACTATGGATGTTGCCATTTTTCCGGCTCCGATAAATATTGTCTTCATTGTCTTAACTTAAATTCTAAGAATTTAATTCTCCCTATTTTTACCTCATACTTGCACATTGAAGTCATGAACTTGATACCTCTTCACGATATTCAGATTATCTCGTTATTGAATATATCTAACCATAATCGGATATTGTTAATTTACCATAAAATTTGATGTTTTGTTTGGATTTATTTCGAATTAGGGTTAAACTATAACTTAGATTGTACGATTTAGGTGTAAAGCATCAATTAACAAGATGGAGGATTAGAGTTTAATGAAAATCTATTTAATTATATTACTGTTTTCGGTAATTGGATTTGCGAGTTTCGCAGAAGAGACGATTGTTGTATTTGACGGTGGTGAGCATCAATCAGGAAAGACCTGGGTTCATCCGCGTGGTATCTCAAAGATGGAGATTTCAGTTCAGACTCCCTATTCAAATGAGGGACATTTAAGTTTTGATGTAGAGCTGCGGGATGGTTGGGCTGGTGCTGGCTGGAACTGGTGCTCATGGAAAGAGATGGGCAAGGATCTCAGCAACTATAAATATCTACAGTTTCAAATAGGTGTATCTAGCAACAAAATTAAAAATTTATATGTCCGCCTAACATCAAATAATGGCACCGGACAGGACGCGAAAGGCTCCAAGGTTATGATCCTGCCACTACTCGGCAAACGCAATAAGTATGTCAAGATAAAAATACCTCTGGAAAAACTATCAAAAGGCGATCTCAATATCAACAATGTATGGGGAATAAATTTTGAAGTGTTTAGTGAAAAAGATAAGGAAACATGTAAAATATTTATCGATCAGATTGAGTTTACAGATTAGCATTTTTTATGACAACTCTATTGAAAAACACACTGGGCAAAGATCCTCAACTGAGCCCACTCTCATTGTGGAAACATTTCTCTGCTATTTGCGCCATACCTCACCCCTCAGGGCACGAACAGGGAATTATTGACTATGCAACCAACCTAGCATCTGGTCTTGGACTCAAAATATCCAAAGATCATGTAGGGAACCTCTTTATCACAAAACCGCCAACAAACGGCAATGAAGATGGGGATATTATTATGCTGCAGTGTCACATGGATATGGTGCCACAGGCAAATGCGAATAAAAAACATAATTTCACCACTGATCCAATTATACCGATTATTGATAACGGCTGGATAAGAGCTGATGAAACAACACTCGGCGCAGACAACGGTATCGCTGTCGCCGCAGTTTTTGCCCTACTTGAAGATAGAACCATTCAACACGGCCCGTTAAGGGTACTTCTGACAGTTGAAGAGGAGAGTCGTATGCACGGAGCCCTAGAGCTAAAAACAGACTTCTTTGATGCTGATATTATGATAAATCTTGACTCCGAGAACATTGATGAGATCTATATTGCATGCGCTGGTGCAGTAGGGACAACCGCTTCGCTGGATCTGACTTTTGAGCATATTTCTCCAGATGAATACAACTTCCATACACTCGCAATTAAAGGACTAGAAGGTGGTCATTCTGGAGTAGATATTATTCTACATCGCGGAAATGCAATAAAGATACTCGGAACAGCCCTTGCCGAACTCCAAAAATGTAATAAAATTAACCTTATTGACTGTAACGGTGGTTCATTGTGGAATGCAATCCCACGTGAATCTTCTGCGAACTTCGCAATTAAGAGATCTGCAGATATCGAATGCGAATTTCGCAAAATTAACCAGAAATTAAAGAACGATTACGCAAAAACCGATCCTGACCTGCAGATAACATTCAAAGCTGCACCTCAAGTATCAGAGGTTATGAATAAAGCGTGTACTGAAAAAATAATCAATGCAATAAATACCTGCCCTAACGGCTTCTTTAAGATGAGTGACGACCTTCCAGACGTAGTCGAAACCTCATCAAATCTCGGGGTAATGTCGATCTCAGATGGTAAAATTATCCTAAAATCTATGCAACGCAGCCTGATAGACAAAGAACGTGATATAATTCAACATAAAATAATATCAGCAATGCACTCGACAGGCTTTAACACACACTCAGGGACATCATTCCCGGGTTGGATTCCTAAATCCCATTCGCCAATTGTTGAGAAATCTAAAAAAGTATATACAGCTCTATTCAAAAAAATACCAAAAATAATGGCAATCCACGCCGGCCTTGAATGTGGAATCATCGGGAAAAAACATCCACAAATGGAGATGATCTCAATCGGCCCCACTATGAAATTCCCACACTCTCCAAAAGAAAAAGTGAATATCAAAAGTGTCGAACAATTCTGGAACCTCCTGCTCGCAATGATCGACGAATAGTACGCATAGACATAGCCTAAAAGCTCTGCAAAAGTTCCTCTTTTGATACAGAAACAGTCCCCACTTTTCCAACAACTACACCAGCAGCATGATTTGCGATTTCCGCAGCTTCAAGAGCAGTCGCCCCGGCAAGCATTGCCAGAGTAAATGTTGCAATTACCGTATCCCCTGCCCCGGAAACATCAAAAACTTCCCGTGCACGCGTAGGGATAATGACCGGGTTTTGATTTTTTGAAAAGAGGGCCATTCCTTGTGAGCCAAGTGTGATAAGAAGATGATCAGGATTCCACTTCTCTTGAATTATTGCCGCTGCTTTTGCCAGCTCTTCCTGGTCATTATCCATATCAGGATGATACATCCCGGCAAGCCCAAAGGCTTCTGACTTGTTGGGAGTCATAATGGTAATTCCTGAAATTTTAAGCGGATGCCCTGGATGCGGATCTAGGGCAATTAAAATCCCTGCCCTCTGTGCTGCTTCTGTAATCTCTGCAGCCATTTCAGAATCCAGCATACCCTTTGCGTAATCTTCAAATATTACAGCATCAATTTCTTTTGCTATAATTGCACTTTTCAACTTATCTACAATGCTTCTTTTAAGGTCAGGCAAAACCTCACCACGATCCTCATAATCAATTCGAACCAACTGTTGCGATGCAGCAATTATCCTCTGTTTCATTGTAGTTGCACGAGTTTCATCAATCAAAATAGAGCTATAGTTAATTTTAAATTCCTTCATCAGCCGTTTTATATCATCCGAATAGAGATCTTTACCGGTAACTCCATAGGCATACGCTTCAGCACCCAGAGTTACAATATTGCACATTACATTTGCTGCGCCGCCTAGGCGTTCTGTTTTTTTATTCACATGTACAACAGGCACTGGTGCCTCCTGCGAAATGCGCGTAGCCTCACCCCAGACATATACATCAAGAATCAAATCTCCAATAACGGCAATTCGATTAGTCTTGAAAGAGGATATTATTTTCTTCAGTCTCTGATTTTCTATTTGTGTCATTGTTATACCTAGCCAGTGTTGTCTCTAATATCGGTTTAATATTGATAGTTTCCTGCGTGTTGCAATATCTCATATCTTTCCATTTAAAATATCGTATTTCAAACTTCTTCAATACCACAAGCAACTTCGAAATCTGATCCTTGCTCATCTTTGTGCGATATTGCCTGAGATATTTGGCTATATCATTCAGGCAGTCAAGAGCCATTTTTGATTCTCCATCATCCCATTTTGTTTTAAACTTAAGCTGATGCTTGACATTAGTTCGCAGTGAATCCTCAAGATCAATCAACTCTGCGATTGCAACATCCCTGCTCCAGAGATTCTGATTAAGCAACTGTCGAGGCAACCAGGTCACAAGCATAAGCTCCAAAATTACAATAAAAAGAAAAAGTCCCATTGCTAAAAATGTAACATAATCTTTACGACGCTCACCGCGTCTTTTAGTTTTATTATCCAACATTGCCACCTTTATATAGAAGAGAAACTACTACCTCGTTTCAATATTTACCAATTAAAAAAAATGATCTACCAATCCGCACCCTCTAATTTGCACTCTTTTAGCATTAACTCAAGAGGAAAAAGAAAAAATGTCAGAAACAAAATAAGATACAGGAAATAAACCCACCTTGGTGGGATAAAAATAGGCAAGCAGGCAAGCAAACAACAAGCAAAAAAAGGCAATAAATAAAGCCTTACAAGAAGAAGTTGGAAAGTTCTAGAATTCTGTAGTTCGAAAGTTAAAAAATCCCGACCCCAGATGCAGGGGGATGACTTCCCGAGCGATAGCGACGATTGCCGCAGGCAAAACCATAGCCTGTGACAGGTTGTATTTCTCCTGGCACTGGCTATGCGTTTTTTCATCGACAGTACCGCTAATATATTTTGTTTTGTGTATGGTTCCGGTTCTTATTCTTCGGGCGAAGCCCGTTAACGATTAAGGGTCCACCATACGGCGGCTTCTTAGCCGACACAGCGAATACTTGAGATTGCTATTCACGATTAATGGTAAATTCGCTGTGAGCACTGTTTGTGTAGACCTTGGCATGACATATGGCCTTTCCCCCGCACATGGCATGACAAGCCGGGCATCGGTTAAACGTCACACAACCGGGAATGTTCAGAGTAGCGAAGTGGCATTGATAAACGGCTTTGCCGTCTCTCCCGAAGCGAGGAACGAGCGAGGTTCCAGACAGTTAAAAAAGATAAAAATGAGTTTAATTTGCTTGATTTAAGAATCCTTAGTTAACTTTCTTGATTGAAGCATTTTGCTTAGGCACAAATCAATTTTAATCTAAACTCAATTACGGTGGACAGACCCTAATGGGATTCTAATTAACCCTATGCTTCTCACGCTAAAGAAAAGCGTCATGAGCAGTTGCCAGTTTCTGCGCTCCGTAAACATTGCCTTAGATAAGTTGTCTTCATGGCGAGCCTTTATACTCACAGTAAGACCACGTATGAAGAGTTATTTATAAAAAAAGCCAACACCAATGCTCTTTTTTCTTGTATTGTTTTTGTTTGATTCTTCTCTTATCTGTTTAATCTGTCAGATCTGTAGTTAAACTCTTATCTTTCTGACTATCAAAAAGATTTGAGTCTGTTTAGCCATAACTACACCCACGAATTTGGGAGAAGAGGCAAATTTTCTTATTCGTTTTAGAGTAGAGTCACCCCATAATTTAGGAGAATACCCGTATTTTATTTGACATCTTTACTTGTTTTTTTTGATTTTTCAGCTATTTTTTGTTATGACATTCAAATTATTCATCTTAATGGCTGTTGTTGTTTTCCTCTTTACATCAGGTTGCGCCAATAAACAGCTTGGAAGCAACTTTGATCTTTTTTCTGCAGAACCTGGAAACAAAGACGACAAGGCAAAAGTAATACTGACGGAAGAGGAAAAAACGGCCCTCCGCCAGGCTGATATGTGGGTCCCTGATGAAAAAGAGTAATAAGTCCGAAAAGAGTACTAACACTCCCCTGCCTAGTTCTAAAACTCAAAAAGATAATAAAACAGCCTCTGACTCCAAAGCAAATGCAAAAACAGAGATAGCAAAATATTCAGAACTTGATGATGAAAGCACAGTAAAAATCACCCTAATAGAACAGAACCACTACAACGCTGAAACAAAGACTTCATGGAAGTTAAGTCAAGAACCTGAAGGAAAATACAAAGTAAAGTACCATCTCTGTGCTGGTGGAATGAAATCCATTATAAAAGTCAAGGATCGTGATTCCGGCCGGGATGTCGCAATGGCCTCAATGCACACACCTGAAAATAAATCAGATGTATCTCGATTCATTCAGGAAGCTAAAATTGCGGCAAACCTTGAACATCCCAACATTGTCCCTGTCCATGATATTGGACTGAATTCTTCAGGAGACCCCTACTTTGTAATGAAACTTCTCGGGGGAGAAACTCTTGGATCAATAATACAAAAACTAAAAGATAATGATCCGAAATATATAAAAACATATAACCTACATCTCCGCTTGAATATCTTTGTTAAAATATGCAATGCCATCGCATTTGCCCACTCAAAAGGCATAATACATCTTGATCTTAAACCAGAAAATATCCAAATAGGGGATTTCGGAGAAGTCCTTGTCCTAGACTGGGGCCTGGCAAAAGTCATAGGAGCCCCTGAAGAAAATATCCCTGTAGAGAATAAAAATAAAACAGACAATTACCCTACTGTAATTGAACGGCTTCGCGATACCTCAATAGAACTCACTATCGATGGAATTATTAAGGGAACCCCAGGCTTTATGGCCCCCGAACAGGTGCAGGGGAAAAATACGGACAAAAACGAAAAAACAGATATATATGCACTCGGAGCCCTGCTTTATAACCTGCTTACTCTAGAAAAACCATTTACTGGGGATTCAAGCAAAAAAGTAATGATAAAAACTATCACTGAACCTGTGATCCCTCCCAGAATACGCACTCCCAACTACTTCATTCCAAAATCTATCGAAGCAGTCACCCTGAAAGCATTAGCTTTCGAACCGAAGGATAGATATAGCAATGTCCAAAAACTTATTTCAGATATTGATGCATTTCTAGGTGGCTACGCGACATCCGCAGAAAAAGCAGGATTTTTCAAACATCTTTTTCTTATGGTCAAACGACACAAGACTGTCACATTTTTATTATCTCTTTTTCTAATCACTGGAATAATGTTCGGTAGCTACGTTCTTCTCGATCATTACCGACAATGGGGAAACTGGACAAACGTCTACTCAGAGGATTTCTCAACAAATACCGCCAAGATCAAAAACCTTTTTTTCCTGGATCCACTAATCAAAGACGAAACAGCCCCCTGGCAACAGACAAGTGGCGGACTACAAATGGCAAAAATGCACTGGGTCTGGCTCAAAAATACAAAAGTCAGAGGAGATAACAAAGTAATCATCGAAATAATGTGTAAAGGCAGACCCGAGGCCTTCGAAATATGCATCAATTCTCAGATTCAAGATCAATTAAATAATACCCATGTTCCTCCTGGTTACTCTTTCCAGTTTGGAGCCTGGAATGGAAGAGGAAATATTATATCAAAAAATATAAAATCTCAACTTACCGATACAACAAACAACGTTGCGTCAAATTTTGAATCTGGAAAACTCCATAAATTAACCTTAGAACGGAAAGACGGAAAAATTTCTATGTCTGTAGATGGCATTAAATCACTTGAAATAATCGATTATTTCCCTCCAACAGGAAAGAAACTTTCACAAATCGGATTCCGAAGCTATTCATCTTCAACATATCTACAATCAATCAAAGTTTACAGATGGGCTCTTCCTGAAAAAACTTCTCCCCTGATCGCAGGCGATGCTCTTGCAGAATATCAGTTTTCAGATGAGGCAATTGCTAAATACCTGACAATTGCAGAAAACAGAGAAGGAACAAAAATAGCTTCAGAAGCACTTCTTAAAGCATACCTAACAGCATCCTCAAATGATATAGCCAAGCAACGCAATAAAATGAAAGAGATCAAGTTAAAAATGATGGAAAAATATCCTGAATCCAATCACTGCGGTGAAATTTTAGAGCAAGAAGCTCTCTATTCTTGGAAATATGATAAGGAATTAGCACTTGCTCTTCTCCCTAAACTTTTTGAAGCTTTCCCTGACAATAAAGTCATGCTAAAAATACTTCAGCTAAAACATGAAAAACTGCCAAAAAAGATAGGTCAGGCATTGCTATCATGGATAAGTAAAAGTAAAAACATTAGAGAATTGAACATCTCTAGAATGGGACTAAAGAACATTGACAAACTTCAGGGACTGCAGCTCACTTCTCTTGACTGTTCATGGAATTCACTGAATCAACTTGACGCAATTGCGGGCATGCAACTTGAAAATCTTAACTGTGCAGGCTGCGAAATAACCTCTCTCGAACCCTTACGTGGCATGAAATTAAAGGACCTTATTATCAGCAATAATAAAATAAACAATCTAACCCCACTTACAGGCATGCCGATTGAAAGACTTCGATGCAGAATCAATAAACTGACTTCAATTCAGCCCCTGAAAGGAATGCCCCTGAAACGCTTAGAATGCGGTGGAAATCAAATCACAGACCTTTCTCCAATTGCAAATGCCCCCCTCTCCTTTTTAGGATGTAGAAAAAATCAAATAAAATCCCTTGCTCCTCTAAAAAATATAAAACTCTCTGTTCTAGACTCTCTTGACAACCCAATACAAGATATAACTCCTCTTCAAGGAATGCCTCTTAAAGAACTTCTTATCAGCAATTGCCCTATCAAAGATCTAAAACCATTATTGAAATGTAGGGAACTGGAAAAACTCACCATCCCCGAGAAGCATGGGAACATTGAGTTCCTAAAAAAACTACCCCGTCTAAAATATCTGGATACTAAATGGAACATCCCATTAAAAAAAGCCGAGACCTTCTGGAACGAACAATAACAGCTTATACCGCAAGCGGTAGAGATCTTGTATCTCTTTTATTGACGACTCAACCTTAAGTGAAATGCTAAAAATTTACCCGCGTAAAGTATAGTTCCATCATGAAATAAACAACAAAAGTCCCACTGCGGATTTTTGTCAGTGTCGTCCCCGCTACTGCGGATCCATGGCTATCAGCGAAAACGTTAAATATTATTCCAAAAAAAATCAGAAGGAACGATATCAAATGGTAAAGGCTTTTGGTATTGATTAACACAATGCCTCCCACCAACAAAGAAAGTAGAAACATAATAATGGCAAAGATTGATATGTTTCTGAGTTTAATTCCCCATTTCCATTCTTTTTTATATTCAGGATATTTTTCGGTTATTAGCATATTTTCTTTTCCCAGAACTTCTGCAATGACGCGCAAGGAATAGCCGCGCTTCGCATGGCTATTCCTTGTCGTTGTCGATTGCTTTGTTACCTTTCTTTACTATTTCTGCGTACACCTTCGCATATCTTTTTCCAAGTATGACATAGGACTTCCGGTCGAAATGGACCATATGATGGTCTGGCGACGAACAGCCCGTTGACTCAGCAAACCCTGTGTTTTTTACATTCTTTGGCAATGAGCGAAGAACGCTGCGTACTTTGTCTATTCTTTTCACCCGGTCCGGGTTGCTGTGCGCTTTGCTCGTGCCGTAGAATTCCGCAAGGTTTCCTATGATGAAAGGCAGTTTGTCGTCGGACAGATCTTTCCGCACATCTGCTATAAGTTGCTGCAGCTTTTGGTCGTAGGAATCGACTTTCGCTTGGTTGACGGTGTCTGATTCTCCCTGATGCCATAGCACCCCCTTGATAATACCTTGCGTCATAGCGTATTTGGCTTTCTTAATTGTGTCAGCGTAAATTGAGGTTCCCTTCTTTAATTTGTCTATTCCTGCTCCTCCCCAAGCAACGGGTATCAACCCAACAGTAACGTTGGGGTTGTTTTTGAGGTACTCCTTTGCGAAGGGCAGACCCAGACCAAAGCGGTCTGACTTCAATCTGTTG
>JAUUYH010000005.1 GCA_030590505.1 Kiritimatiellota bacterium | reverse complement strand
TTTTTAGTTCAAAGAAGTCGATTCTGTACAATCGGAGGTATTAGAGACCTTATTTTATTTAAGCAGATGCATTTACTATATGGAGCCGTAGCTCTGGTCATTGCTGCGACAATCGCAAATTTGATGTTCGGTCAGTTTGAATTAGGATATGAAGGTCAACCAATAGCTCATACGGCAGCTCTTTGGAATTTTCTAGGAATGGTACTTGCAGGTCTTTGCTTTACACTTGGTGGTGGATGTCCAGGCAGGCAGTGTGTCTTAGCTGGCGAAGGTGATGGAGATGGTGCAGTTTTTGTGATAGGAATGCTTGCAGGAGCAGCTCTTGCGCATAATTGGGGATTAGCAGCAACACCAAAAGGTGTCGGTATAAATGGACAGATTGCTGTAGTTACAGGAATCATAATTGTTGCAATAATTGGATACTGTATGAGAGGCAAAGAATAACCAACAAAATGTAGGGACGGCGCCTATGTGCCCGTCCGAAAGGAAAAAATAATGAAAAAAATAGATGCAAAAGGATTAATCTGCCCACAACCGATAATGAAAATGGTTGCAGCCATGAAGAGTGGAAAGGATAAAGAGTTGGAAATCGTCGTTGATAACGAAACAGCTAAAGAAAATGTTATGCGAACAGCTTTGGGTAAAGGATGGGAAACCGTTTCAATCACCACAGAAAAGGAGCTATTTACTATACAAATCAAACAAGATGATTAATTTTTTAAACCTACAAGAATATAGGTGTGTATATATATATTGAAACAATGTATATATTTTTATGTGAAAAATATCACAATACGCTTGAATAAGTGAAGAATAAGTGTAAACTCTGTGCCTGTGCGTTGTTTTAGGTAATAAAATAAAGCAAAACAGTAAGTATGTACACGAAAATAGGAGAAAAGTTAAGATGAATTTTATGGCACCAGCTGACCTTTCAAAAGCATTGGTAGGAATCGGAGAAAAGAAAGCTGCAGGAACTGCGGGTAAATTACTATTACTCGGAATTCTTGCAGGAGTATTTATTGGATTTGCAGCTCACCTTGCAACGGTTGTAGGAACAGGATGGTCAATAGGTGGAGAACCCGCACTTTTCGGATTGAAGAAATTCTTCATCGGTGGAGTTTTTAGTGTAGGACTTATGCTTGTAATGATCCCAGGATCTGAATTATGGACAGGAAATTGCTTGTTGGGAGTTGCTCTTGCAGAGAAGAAAATCGGTTTTGCTGGATTAGCTAAAAACTGGTTCTTTGTCTATCTTGGAAACCTTATCGGTTCTGTACTTTTAGCTATTATGATTGCAAAATTTTCTTGTCTTTTAGATGGAAATGTTGGTGCGACAGCGATTAAGATTGCCAGTGCAAAAGTAAGTTCTGTTCAACCTACTGGACATAATTTTGCATATTTCTTCCGTGCTATTTGCTGTAACTGGATTGTTTGTTTAGCTGTAATGATGGCTGTGGCATCCAAAGATATCGGCGGAAAAGTACTTGCTATTTTCTTCCCGATTATGGCGTTTGTTACTTCAGGTTTTGAGCATAGTATTGCTAATATGTATTTTATCCCAGCTGGAATCTTTGCTAAAGGGTTTGATAAAGCAGTTGTAGCTTCAGGAAAAACTCCTGAACTGCTCGGAGCTCTTAACTGGACGACAATGTGGACTAATAATATCATAACTGTTACACTTGGTAACTTTGTTGGTGGGTTCATTTTATGTGGACTTGTTTACTGGTTCATCTATGTAAGAGGTTCTGAAAAAGCAGCAAAATAGAGATATATTTATTAAAAGCAACTGTACCCCAGTTGCTTTTTTTACCAATGCGTTATGTTATGTAATGCATAACGAATAAAATGATCTGTATGGATCTCCCTGTGTGGACATCCCCTAACCACAAGGAGTTAAAAATGAAAGAGATAAAAGCGGCAGTAGAAGAAAAAACATTTGAAAAGGATGGAAAAGTATTTTTAGCATGTCATTCAGCACATGTAATTGCAGAAGAGCTGCAAGTTAAGCTCTCAGCGATAGGAAAAATCTGCAATGATGAAAAGATCCGTATCAGCAAATGCCAACTAGGATGTTTTGAATAAAAAACTTAATCTCGGGGAAAGATTTAAGATTAAGAAAATAGATTAAGATAATAGATTAAGACAAAGATTAAGGAAACTTCTTTCTCTTCATCCTTGTCTTAATCCTTGTCTTAATCTAAACTCCTCTTTTTTTGAGAGGCAAAGATTAAAGATTAAGAAAATAGATTAAGACAAAGATTAATCTAAACTCCTCTTTTTTTTTAGAGGCAAAGATTAAAGATTAAGAAAATAGATTAAGACAAAGATTAGGATTAAAGATTAGGATTAAAGATTAGGACAAAGATTAGGACAAGGATATATAATTCCCTTAGTAAAAAAAGAATATGAAAAAGATTATACCTAAAATTAAGGTTTGGTTTAGCACAGAAGACTCTGAAGGTTTTTTTGGGGAAGGGAAGTGTCGGCTGCTTAGAGAGATTAAATTAAGTGGTTCATTGTCCGCAGCAGCTGAGAAGTTGAATATCAGTTACCGTAAAGCCTGGGGTGATCTAAAAAAAGCTGAACAAGGATTTGGGGTAAAACTTATAGAAACAACAAGAGGTGGTCAAGGGGGAGGGCGAACCTTGATTACAGAAGAGGGAGAAAAGCTCCTTGAAAAATATACAGAATTTAAAAGCGAAGTGAAGGGAAATACGAATCCTAATCTTTGTCTTAATCTAAATCCTTCTCCTAATCCTTGTCTTAATCTTTGTCTTAATCTAAATCCTTCTCCTAATCCTTGTCTTAATCTTTGTCTTAATCAAAATCCTTCCCCTAATCCTTGTCCTAATCTTTGTCTTAATCAAAATCCTTCCCCTAATCCTTGTCCTAATCCCAATCTTTCTATTAATCCAAATCAAACCCCCTCCGCCAGCTCTAATCCTACCATTCCCTCAAATCTCAATTTAAACAAAACAAAAGATATGAAAAAAAAAATTAATCATGAACAATTATCTGTATATCAAAAATCCATTGCTTTTGTTGCCTCTCTCAATAATGTCATAAATTCCAAGCAACACCCGTTTGCTGTTTACGACCAAATACACAGAGCATCAGAAAGCATTGTGATGAACTTAGTTCAAGCCAATAGTATGCCATTGTCTGATTCTAGATTAAATCGACTTGACTATTCTCTGGGATCAACCTTTGAATGTGCAGCTTGTATAGATATCCTGAAAATATGGGAATTAATATCTGATGATCATCAAAAATCTCTCAAAACTCAACTACAGACAATCTGCAAGATGTTGATAGGATTAAAGAAAAATGTACATAAAGCCCCGCAAGTCAATGAACAGGAGAATGAATATGGATCAACAAATAATAATGTATTTTTTCATCATGAAAAAATGCAGGTATACATGAAATCAATAGAGTATATCTGTTTATTAAAATCAATATTCCAGCTCCAGCAAATGAGCTATAATAACTTTCGCTCCTTAGATAAATATTCAGTGAGTATTATTTTAAATATTGCTGAAGGAAATGGTCGTTATTCATTCCTTGACCATAGGCGATTTTTAAGTATCGCGATGACCGCTACTTTAAAATCATCCGCGTCTCTAGATTTAATTGTAGCTAAAAATATTATTTCAAATATTAGTGTTGAGAAAGAAAAACAGTGTTTAAAAGAGATTTACTCTATGTTATTTAAATTAGATGAGTATTGGGGAAGGATGAAAGATGAAAGAAAGGAAAGATTAGGAGAAGAAAATTTAGATTAGGACAAGGATTAGGACAAAGATTAGGAGAAAGGTTTTAGATTAAGACAAGGATTAAGACAAGGATTAAGACAAAGACAAAGATTAGAGGGAAGATTTTAGATTAAGACAAAGATTAGGAGAACGATTAGGAGATGAGATTTTAGATTAAGACAAGGATTAAGACAAGGATTAAGAGAAAGATTAGGACAAAGATAACAAAGGAAAACAAATGAAAACATTAAAAACAATTATTGCGATATTCGCAATATCGTTGCTTTTTGTCAGTTGCGGTAAAAAGGTGAAAAATGGGAATGAAAATGAAATTTCAGGGAAGCTTGTCGTTTTCCATGCGGGAAGTTTGAGTGTACCATTCAAAGAGATAACAGAAGAGTTTAATAAAGAGTATCCAGATGTAGAGATTATGCTAGAAGCCTCAGGTAGCCGTACATGTGCACGCAAGATTACGGATCTTAAACGTCCTTGTGATATTATGGCTTCTGCTGATTATACTGTAATAAATAAATTGCTTATTCCTGAATATGCGTCATGGAATATAAAATTTGCTACAAATGAAATGTCTATTGTGTATCATGAAGCATCAAGACGCTCGAAAGATATAAACAGCGATAATTGGTACAAAATATTAATGGAAAAAGATATTATCTTTGGTAGATCTGATCCGAATGCTGATCCATGCGGATATCGTGCAGTTCTGACAATGAAACTTGCTGGAGAATATTATAAAGATAAAACAATCACCGATAATCTTTTAGCAAAAAACCTCAATTATATCCGTCCTAAAGAGACAGATTTGCTGGCTCTTCTTGAAGCAGAAGCAATAGATTATATCTTTCTTTATCGTTCCGTTGCACAACAACATAGTTTGAAATATTTGATTATTCCTGATGAAGTAAATCTAAAAAAAACTGAGTTGACTGATTTCTACAAAAAAGCAACGGTACAAATCTCCGGGAAAAAACCAGGAGAATTTATAACCAAAACTGGGGCACCAATGGTTTATGGTATTACAATACCAAAAAATCCACCGAATAAAGCTGCAGCAATGGCATTTGTTGATTTTATCTTGAGCAGAAAGGGGATGGCTATAATGGAAAAACTTGGGCAACCTTCTGCAATTCCATCACAATCCGAAACATACAAAGCAATCCCAGAAGAGTTGAAACCGTATGCGAAGAAATAAAAATGAGTAAGGTAAACTCGGGGTAAGGGGGGGAGATATGAAAAAATTAACCACAAGGAAGAAAGGTAAGTTGTCTTACTCATTGTCTTACTCTAAAATTTTTAATTAAACAGGAATATATAATGAAAACACAATTTGATTATGAAAAATTATCTGTGTATCAAAAGTCAATAGCCTTCATCACATCACTTCAGGTTATTTTTGATTCAAAGCAGATATCTCTTGCTGTCTATAATCAAATTAATAGAGCTTCAGAAAGTATTGTACTAAACCTAGTACAAGGAAACAGTATGCCTTTATCGGATGCTAGATTGAATAGTCTTGACTATTCTCTTGGATCAACACTGGAATGTGCAGCATGTATTGATATTTTAAAGATATGGGAGGTGATTCCAGAAGATTACCAAAACACCTCTAAACAAAAACTTTTTGTAATTGCTAATATGTTAATAGGATTAAGAAAAAGTGTTTATCGCAGATCTCAGATTAATGAAGAATATGCTCAGTATGATTTAAACAAAGAACAATCATTTTTTTCTCATGAGAAAATGCAAGTATATAGAAAAGCTATAGAGTATGTTGCTTTGCTGAAATCAATATATTCACTTAATCAATTAACTCATAAAGATTTTACATCTTTAGATAAATATTCTTTAGGTATTGTTTTAAATATAGCGGAAGGCAATGGACGTTTTTCATCCTTTGATCATAGGCGCTTTTTTAATATGGCCATGAGTTCTGCGTTGAAATCTTCTGCTTATTTAGATATTATAACTGCTAGGCAGACACTAGAAGAACAGGAAGTTCAAAACATAAAAAAATGCCTGAAAGAGATTTTTTCTATATTGTTTAAATTATGTGAGTATTGGGAGAATATATCAGAGTAATACAAAGAGTAAGACAAAGAGTAAGGCAATGAGTAGGAAGAATGAGTAGGAAGAATGAGTAGGAAGAATGAGTAAGACAATGAGTAAGACAATGAGTAAGACAATGAGTAAGACAATGAGTAAGACAATGAGTAGGAAGAATGAGTAAGACAATGAGTAGGAAGAATATATCATATTTTAATTTACTGCTGATATTTGCAGGAGGTTGCATCCTCTTGTTTATTGTTGCACCTCTGCTTGGAATGTTTTTGAACTGTTCGGGGGCCGATTTTATGAGTGCGGCAAATGACAGTAAAGTTCAGAGCAGTATTTTAATGACCTTGCTTGTCTCTATGGCTGGTACTCTATTTTTTGCGATACTCGCAATTCCTTTCGCGTACTTGTTAGCGCGCAAAGAGTTTCCATTTAAAAGGTTTATTACAGGAATCATTGATTTGCCGATTATTATTCCTCATACTGCAGCTGGGATTGCCCTTCTTGGAGTGCTCGCACGCGGATCATTTGCCGGGAACATAGCAGAGAAATGTGGGTTCTCACTTATCAACAGTTATGGCGGTATTGCAATTGCAATGGCATTTGTGAGTGTGCCCTTTTTAATTAATGGTGCTCGCGACGGTTTTTTAGCTGTTCCTGAAAAATTGGAAAAAACGGCTTTAACTCTTGGAGCATCACCTAGTAGAGTCTTTTTTACAATTAGTCTACCTTTAGCATGGAAATCAGTTCTTTCCGGCTTGATTATGATGTGGGCTAGAGGGTTAAGTGAATTCGGAGCAGTAATAGTTATAGCCTATTATCCTATGATTACGCCTATATTAATATGGGATAGATTCAATACTCATGGTCTGAAATATTCAAGACCAGTTGCCGCACTGTTTATATTTATCTGTCTTATGATTTTTATTATTTTAAGATTACTATCAGGAAAGAAAAAAGATGCTAAAACTTAATAATATATCAAAAAAACTGGGTGATTTTACTATTGAAAATATATCTTTTTCTGTAGAGAAAGGGGACTATTTTGTCTTGCTTGGTGAGTCGGGCGTAGGGAAAACTGTTTTATTGGAGATTATTATCGGTCTGATTAAAGCCGATGGTGGAACTATTCACTTTGAGGGTAATGATATTACAAAAGAGAAGATACAGAATCGTAGGATAGGATTAGTTTATCAAGATCAATCGTTGTTTCCTCACTTTTCTGTAAAGGAGAATATTGCATACCCTCTAAAGTGTCGTAATTTAAAGAAATCAGAAATTGAAGCGGAAGTCCATACCTTTGCAACTCAAACAGGTATAACACATCTCCTGAATAGAGATACAGAGACTCTCTCGCTGGGGGAAGCCCAAAGAACAGCACTTGCCCGTACCCTTGCAACTCATCCAGACTTGTTGTTACTAGACGAGCCTTTAGCGTCGCTTGATATACAGGCAAAAGCAGAAATGCGCTCTCTCCTACGAAAAATAAATGCAGATGGTCAGACGGTTATACATGTAACTCATGACTATGAGGAGGCTATTGCCCTAGCAAAAAATATTGCAGTACTGGAAAACAGAACGGTTGTCCAAACTGGCACACCAAATGAAATATTCCAACATCCTAAATCTGAATTTGTTGCGAATTTCGCAGGAATTAAAAATTTCTATCAAGGAGAATTGATAAAAAAAAGTAACAACATAGGATTCTTCAAAACCGCCGGAGTGGAGTTTGAAGTTGCGACATCCGCAGAAAACGGACATGTAAATTTAATATTACCAGGAGAAGCAATTACAATTTCAAAAGAGATCTCCGAATCAAGTGCAAGAAACCATTTCAGAGGAGAGATTAAGGATATTGAAAACGTACGATTAGGGGTTGAGGTTTTTGTTAATATCGGCGTAAATATGGCAGTTCTAATAACAGAAGAGTCTATGATAAAAATGAATTTAAAAATTAAAGATAAAGTAATAATAAATTTCAAAGCAACCGCCGCCAAAATTATATAAATATCACGTAAAATACGCCCGCTCGTATAATAATGAGAAAACAACATGAAAAATATAGAAAATATGATAATAATTGGTGCCGCAGGCCGAAATGTCGGCAAGACGGAATTTGCTTGTGAGCTGATTGCAAAATATGCGAATGTCGCAAATGTAATCGGTATAAAAATCACCACCATAAAAGAGAAGGACGGTAAGTGTCCACGTGGCGGCGAAGGGTGTGGAGTCTGTTCATCATTAAAGGGTGATTATATGATAACCGAAGAGACCGAAGGACCGGCAGAAAAAGACACGGTTAGAATGCTCAATGCTGGTGCTGAGAAAGTTTACTGGTTGCGAGTCTTGAGAGAGCATTTGACAGAGGGAGTGTCAGAGCTGATGAAATTGATTCCTAAAAATGCCTGCATTATCTGTGAATCAAATAGTGCGAGGCGCGTAATTGAACCTGGAGTGTTTCTTATTATAAGAGAAAAAGGTTCAACAGAGATTAAGCATTCATGTAAAAAAGTTGCGCATTTCGCAGATGAAATGATAGATTTTGATGGAACAGGGTGGTCGCTGCAGCCAGATGAGATCGTATTTACAAATAATAGATGGAAGATGATTTATGCTTTACACGGATGAAATATTAACATTTTCTTTAAACTTAATTAGCGAGCAAAAGAAAGACAAGATCTCTACCGCTTGCGGTATAACGTCGTGGTAAAATAAAAAATATGAAAAATAAAACAGCAATAATATTAGCCGGTGGCAAAAGCAGTCGAATGGGTGAAGACAAGAGCCTTCTTCCCATAAATGGCAAGCCTATGATTGCGCATATCGTAGAACAGTTGGCTCCTATTTTTGATAATCTTATAATTAGTGGAAATGATCCAGAGAAGTATAAGTTTCTTAATTTGCCTATTGTGCCTGATAAAGAGATAGGTGCTGGTCCTCTTATGGGAATTTTATCATGCCTGCAAAAATCAAAAAGTGAGCTAAACTTTATTACAGCATGTGACATTCCGCAACTAGATATGGGATTTATAAAAAAAATGGTTCAAATAGCAGAAAAACGCGGTGCAGATATTGTAGTACCTGTCACTGGCAAAGATCGATATGAACCTCTATTTGCTGTTTATAGGAGAAGCGTAATTCCTCATGCTGAAAAAGTATTGGAATCAGGCAAACGCAGAATTATTGCCCTTTTTGATCACCTGAATGTTGAATTCATCAAAATGTCAGAGAATAACTGGTATAAAAACGTGAACACAATGAATGAATACTGTAAAATAAAAAACATTGATGCAGGGGATTCTTCGTAGGGACGCCCGTAGAATATGAACAATAAAATTAAAAAAAGGATTTGATAATGACAGAGAAAAAAATAACAATATTTGAAGATTTTAAAATTCGGCGTCATTTTGATGAAGAGAGAGAAAAATGGTATTTTTCGGTGATTGACATCGTTGCTGCTTTGACTGAACAGAAGGAATATCAGAAATCACGAAAATACTGGAATAAGCTTAAAGAGAGGCTGAAAATTGAAGGAAGTCAAGTGGTGACAAATTGTCACCAGTTGAAAATGAAAGCCCAAGATGGTAAGATGCGCCTTACTGATGTAGCAGATGTTGAAACCATTTTACGCCTTGTTCAGAGCGTACCAAGCAAAAAAGCAGAGCCTATAAAACTTTGGTTAGCCAAGGTCGGGTATGAAAGGATGACAGAGATAACAGATCCTGGGAAATCTCTTGACAGAGCCAGAGAAAACTGGCAGAAATTGGGAAGAAGTCAAAAATGGATTCAGCAACGGATGTTGGGACAAGAAACTCATAATAAGTTAACAGATTACTGGAAGGATCATAAAATAGAAGAGGGTGAAGAGTTTGCAATACTGACAAATCTTATTCATTCTGAGTGGAGCGGATTATCTGTTAAAGAGCATAAAAAATTAAAAGATTTAAAAGCACATAATTTACGGGATCATATGAGCGATGCAGAGTTGATTTTTACAGCTTTGGCGGAATTGTCAACTCGTCAGATTGCAGAGAGTGTAGATGCGGAAGGTTTAGCTAAAAATAAGATTTCAGCAAAAAAAGGTGGTTCAGTTGCAAGAAATGCAAGAAAAGAGTTAGAAAGTACCACTAAAAAGAAGGTTATAACAGACGGGAATTATTTGAAACAGAAAAATATTGATGCAGGGGATTCTTCGTAGGGACGACCGCATACGGACGACCGTATAATATGAACAATTAAATTAGATAAAGGAATTTATATTATGATAACATTTGAAGAAGCGAAAAAGATTGTGATGGGCACTGTCGTCAGAACTGGGATAAAAAGTGTCTCATTGGCAGAAAGTCTTAATCGTATATTAGCTGAAGATATAGAATCGGATATGGATATGCCTCCTTTTGATAAATCAGCAATGGATGGATATGCATGTCGTCGTGAGGATTTTTGCAAGGAACTTACTGTTATTGAAGAAATTCCTGCAGGATATTGTCCTAAAAAAGATATTTCAGCGAGTCAATGCTCTAAAATAATGACAGGTGCAGTGGTTCCGGAAGGAGCAGACTGTGTGATTATGGTGGAATATACAGAAGAGATTGAAGGTGGCAAAATACGCTTTACCGCCAAGGAGACAAGAAATAATATTTGTTATAAAGCTGAAGATATAAAGTCTGGTGATATTGTATTAGAAAAAGGAGTACTGATAAAGCCAGAGCATATTGCGGTACTTGCAACTCTTGGCTGTGCAGAGGTGTTAGTTGCGGACAAACCGCGTGTAGGAATAATTGCAACCGGCAGTGAACTTGTTGAACCGTCAGAAAAAGCTGAAGGTGCAAAAATTAGAAATAGTAACGGCTGGCAACTTGCAGCACAGGCACAAAATATGGGTTGCGAAGTTCGCAACTACGGAATTGCTGTTGACACGGAAGAGGCGATTGATGGTGCGATAAAACGTGGAATCGCTGAGAATGATATCCTCATTCTTTCTGGAGGCGTATCTATGGGGGATTACGATTTAGTTCCCGGAATCCTGAAAGAAAATGGAGTTGAAATCTTATTCAATAAAGTTGCAGTACAACCAGGTAATCCATCGACATTTGGAGTTATAGAAGATACGAGATGCTTCGGGCTTCCCGGAAATCCTGTATCTACATTCCTGCAGTTTGAAATGCTGATCAAACCGTTTCTTTATCAAATGATGGGACACAATTTTGACCATACAACTATAAAGGCTGAGTTGAGTGAAGAGATTAAGCGTAAAAAAGCGGTGCGAGCTTCAATTATTCCAGTAAAATTTGTATCTTCAGGAAAAATTTTAAAAGTTGATTATCATGGATCCGCTCACATAAGTGCAATGTGCAACGCTGATGGCGCAATTGTTATTCCAATCGGAGAGACAGTTATAAAAAAAGGAACGATGTTAGATGTTAGACTTCTTTAAATATACCGCAAGCGGTAGATATCTTGTCTTTCTTTTGCTAGCTAATTAAGTTTAAAGAAAATGTTAAGATTTCATCCGTCGCTAGTATATCATCAAGATTGGTGTTGTTTTACTGTCCAATTAAACCACTCTTGTAGAATGGGGAACTGCTTTTAATGTTAAAGTTATTTGATTTATGAATGATCAAGTGGTCTTTTTTATCATAATATCATCGGGTGGTTTTTCTCCGGATTTCGAATTATATTTAGCTGTTTTTTCTGAAACCATGTGTTGAGGTGGAGTTGTTTCATGATATTTTATTCCACTGTCTTTATGTGTAAAATTTTCTGTTGCTTGATGTGCTTTTAGAAAATAGTCATGAATGTTTTTCGCTTTTTTTGACAAGCGTTTCTGTACTTTGTATTTTTCTTCAAGTATTTCGTTAGAGATCATTTTTCATCCTCCTTAAACAACTCCATAGGTGTTACGATTTCAGGAGTAGATAATCCAAGCCTTCCATTTATAACTCTTATGTGCTTACGTTTATTCGCATTAGCCAAATGATTACAGTTCCAAGTCAATAAATAGTTTATTTCATAAAAAGAAGCGTATGCCAGATGAACGGCATCGCCTATTAAATCATTAGGCATTACATAATTTTCAATATAAAAATCTACAATTTATTCCAAATCTTTATTCGGTTCAAGCAATGGAATTTCTCTTACAAACTCAAGAATCTCATCTTTTCTTGGATAATTCCCTTCGCCAAGTTCCTGTATAACTGCATCTGAAATCCAAATCTCATAATTTTTAGACTAACTGTGCCACCATTGTTTCGTAATATCAATAAATGAATTCAGTTGTTTTCTTTCATCAAAAAAATAACTTGGAACCGTGGAATCAAGGTATACTTTTTCTTTTTTCACTTTTCTCCTGATTGCGAATTATATTTATTTGCACATAAAACCTGAGATTTCATTGTGATTACCTCTTCATTTTTAATAGTTTAATTCAGAATATAAAAAAAACAATCTTTATTAATCACTTTTTACTAGATTCCTGATGATTTATGGTTTTCTCAAGCATCAAGCATCTAATATTCTATATGTTTTCTCCTGATCCCGAATTATATTCAGCTGTTTTTAAGTACATGAAATAATGTTTTGTTAGACTTTGTAAATTTTTATGATCGTTTAAGGTGGAATCTTTTGTCAGAAATTAATATAATTCGGGTTAATTAATCTTGTATTTCTCAGATTTAAACTACATTAAGTCATAGTGGAAAAATAGAGATTTAAAAGGATTTGTAAATTATGAAAGACAATTTTAATAGAAAAATAAATTATCTAAGAATCTCAGTTACAGATCTATGTAATCTGCGTTGTAAATATTGTATGCCAGAAGATGGAATAAAATTGATTCCTCATAGTGATATACTTTCATTCGAAGAGATTTATAATGTGACAAAAAAAGCGGTAGAATTTGGGGTTGACAAAGTTCGTTTAACTGGTGGTGAGCCACTGGTACGAAAAAATATTATAACTCTTGTTGCTATGCTCACAGAGATAGAGGGGATTAAAGATTATGCGATGACAACCAATGGTATTTTACTTGCGAAATTTGCAGAAGAATTGAAGGGTGCTGGATTGCATCGGATTAATGTTAGCCTAGACTCGTTAGATCCCGAAAGGTTCAGGGATATTACCCGTGGTGGAGATGTTAATATGGTTTTAGATGGATTGAAAGCTGCTGATTCTGCAGGTTTTAAAGAGATTAAAATCAATTGCGTAATAAAAGAATCATCTGATGAACTAGATGCTCAGGAAGTTGCGAAGTTCGCAGATAAGCATGGGTATTTGATCCGTTATATCAGGCGTATGAATATGGAAGAAGGAACATTCTGGGCAGTGCAGGGTGGCGATGGAGGGAACTGTGAAATATGCAATCGTATCCGCCTTGCAAGTGATGGAAAAATATATCCATGCCTATTTAATGATATTTGCTATTCTGTGAGAGAGCTTGGAATAGAGGATGCTTTGAAAATAGCCATTGGAAATAAACCAGAATCTGGACATAAAAGCAATAATAATGAATTTTACTCAATCGGAGGATAAGGTGGAAGTGGAAGTGGAAGAAATTTTGAAGTTCTGAAGTGCTAGAGTGCTAGAGTGCTGAAGGTCTAAAGTTCGAAAGTGCTGGAGTTAAGAGACACAGAAGTGAACATTTAGCTTTTTTTTAATGGCTATATATTTCACTGTCGCATAACCGTTCTCGGATGTGAATTTGCTCGAGGCGTTCTCGCATCCAAACGTAGTAGAAAAAAATAAGGAAATAAAAAATGACAAATAAATTATCACATATCGGAGCGGATAACCGTCCAACAATGGTTGATGTAGGAGATAAACCTGAGTCAGTAAGAATTGCAAAAGCAAAAGGTTTTATAACACTAAGTGATGAAACTTTAAAACAGATTAACGCGAATGAAATGAAAAAAGGAAATGTTTTGATAACTGCGGAACTCGCAGGTGTTCAGGCGGCAAAAAAGACCGCGGATTTAATTCCACTATGCCACACTTTAATTATATCAAAAGCAGATGTAAAGGCAACTATTCTTGAAGATGGAATTGAGGTGTGCAGCGAAGTGAAGTGTATTGGTCAGACAGGTATTGAGATGGAAGCACTAACAGCTGTCAGTGTATCTCTGCTTACAGTCTATGATATGTGCAAGGCTGTTGACAAGAATATGAAGATTTGCGGAATAAAGCTTATAGAAAAGACAAAAGAAGAAGTTTCAATTTAGAAAGACATCCAGAATTTGAAAAATATTAATTTATAAAAAGGACTAAAAATGAAAATATTATCAGTAAACATTTCGGTTGAGAAGGGGACTATAAAGCATCCTGTTCCTGAAATAACTTTAAATGAAGTCGGTATTCTTGAGGATGCGCATTCCGGTAAATGGCACAGACAGATTAGTCTTCTCTCAAAGGAGAGCATAGATAAGTTCTCTGAAAGTAGTGGGAAAACGTTTAAATTTGGTGAATTTGCTGAAAATATAACAACGGAAGGAGTTAATCTTGTCTCGCTTCCGATTTTTACCCAGCTTCAAATTGGAGATGTCATTATGGAAGTTACCCAAATTGGTAAAAAATGCCACGGAGGAGGATGCGCCATCTATCGTGAAATTGGTAAATGCGTAATGCCGAAAGAGGGTATCTTTTGCCGGGTAATTAAAGGTGGTAAAATAAAGGCTGGTGATGAAATAGCATTAATTGAAAAACCTTTAAATATACACATAATCACTCTTAGTGACCGAGCTTTTTCTGGAGAATATGAGGATAGAAGCGGTCCAAGGATAAAAGAACTTCTTGAGGAGCATATAGCGTCAACATATTTCTCTGCGAACTTCGCAAATATTTTGATACCTGATGATCAAGATAAACTTAAAGAGACTTTGACTAATTCTGTAAAATCAGGTTGCGATCTTTTTATTACAACAGGCGGAACAGGACTTGCAGAGAGAGATATTACACCTGAGACAATTAAACCTATGCTTGATAGAGAGATTCCGGGTATAATGGAATTTATTAGGGTTAAATATGGAGAGAACATCCCTTCAGCACTACTAAGTCGTTCTATTGCTGGTACAATTGACAAAACTTTAATTTTTACATTGCCAGGTAGTATGAATGCTGTCTCTGAATATATTACTGAGATACAAAAGATTCTTAACCATGCAATACTATCAATAAAAGGCATTGAATTACATTAGTACCTAAATAGTGTAACCCTAAACACGCAATTAGCATAAGTCATTTGTCCGCATATGCTTTGGCTTTTTATTCAGTTCCATTAAAAGGAGCTTTATAGAAAAGGTAAAGCATCTGAAAACAAAGTATTTACGGAACTCACACACTTATGTTTGCACAATCTAGGTAGTAATTATTTTGTCAAGAGTGGCAAAGAGTCAATAATTGAAGAAGAGATTTTTTTATTAATTTTGCCTAGTTTTGCAATGGAGTTATCTAGGGTTAAGTCTCTTTTATTTGTACGAAGGAGAGCTTCCAATTCTGCCGCAGCTGTTTTTACAGGATCTACTCCTAGAGTGGCCGCAAGCCCTTTTAGAGAGTGTGCCAAAGTTACGGCTGCCTCCATGTTATTCTTTTCAACTTCTGTTCGTACTCGCACTTCAATATCTTTATAGTCCTTTGCTAAATTAGATAACATTTGCATGTAAAATTCTGGATCGTTATCAGTATACATAAGCCCTGCTTTTATATTGATACCATCTATTTTTGGGACAGTAACTTGGGGCGCCTTAGCTTCTCTTTTTTTAGATTGAGAAGTTATATCTGTTGGTTGACTGTGTATATGTTTCGGAAGGTGTTTTTTTATGGTATTATATAACAACTCTGGATCGACTGGTTTTGTAATATGATCATTCATTCCAGCCTCTATGCTTTTTTCCCAATCTCCCTTCATCGCATGTGCGGTCATTGCAATTATAGGCAATTTTTTAATCCCAGGAAGGGATAGTTGTCTAATTTTACGGGTTGCAGTTAAGCCATCCATCTCTGGCATCTGAATATCCATTAACACCAAATCAAAATCCATGGATGTTACTTTTTCAACTGCTTCCTTGCCATTATTGGCAATTACTATTTCCATTCCCATTTTTTTCAATAATCCAGATGCTATTTCTTGGTTACATTGGTTGTCCTCTGCTAGTAGTATTTTTGCTCCCTTCAAACTATTGGTGTTTGTTGATGTTTTAGTTTTTATTGAAGTTGTTTTATGACCGAATGCCATCATCACTGCATCAAATAGAATTGATGCTCTGACTGGTTTATTTAGAAAACCGTTAAATCCAGCATTGATTGCTTGTTTTCTTATTTCTTCACTTCCGAATGCAGTTAACATTAATATTTTTAAATTTCTTGAATGGAAATTTTTCTTTATAAGTTTACATACTTCAATCCCATCCATCTCTGGCATTTTCCAATCAAGTAAAACAATACTAAAAATCTTGCCATTTTCTTCTGCATCATGTAGTTTGATTAAAGCATTTTTTCCAGAATCAACTCCTGTAACTTTAAACTCTAATGATTTCAACAACTTCATGGTGATCTTTCTAGCATCCGCATTATCATCCACGACTAGAGCACGCTTGCCCTTTAGGCCAGTTTTTCGTTTAATTGTTGCTTTTTTCGCACTCTTCATTAAGCTAAACGGAATGGTGGTAGAGAATACAGCTCCAAGGCCTTTATTGTTTTCTGCCCAGATAGTTCCCCCCATCAGTTCACATAAGCGTTTGGATATTGTCAATCCTAAGCCAGAGCCGCCAAATTGACGTGTTGTTGATCCATCTGCTTGCGAAAACGGCTTAAATAGTCTATTTCTTGCCTCTTCTTTAATTCCTATGCCTGTATCGTAAACGGAAAATTTAATTACTATTTTATCTGCATCTTGTTGCATTTTTTCGCACCGAAGAATAACACTGCCTTTCTGGGTAAACTTGATAGCGTTGCTCATTAGATTATTTATAATTTGTGAAAGGCGCAGAGGATCACCAATTAAATTGCCAGGGATGTTAGGATCAATATCCGTAAGTAATTCCAAGTTCTTTTCAGAAGCCTGCAGACCAATCAGTTCAACTGTACTGTCAATCATAGCATCCAGCTCAAAATTAATATTCTCAATCGTCATCTTGCCAGCTTCGACTTTTGAATAATCAAGAATATCATTAATTATTCCCAATAAGGAATTTGCGGCACTTTTGATCTTTTCTATGTAGTTTAGTTGCAGAGTGGACAATTGAGTATCCTCCGCAAGTTGTGACATTCCTAAAATAACATTCATTGGAGTACGGATTTCATGTGACATATTAGCAAGAAATTCACTTTTTGTACGATTTGCTTTTTCTGCAGAAGCCACGGCTTTTTTACGTTCGGTAATTTCGTTTGCAAGTTTTCTATTTGTATAGATGAAAAAACTAATTATTGATACAGAAATAGCTAATATAGGAATCGTCCAGACTAAAAAGATACCCCAGTTGTTAGGGTGCTTTATGTTGAAATTTACCCATTTACGCCTTATTGCAATACGTTCTTTGTCAGATATTGAAGCAAGCCCTTTTTGTATTATCGAATAAAGTATCGGCTTATTTTTTGGTATTCCCATAGAGAGTTCGTTGCGCTCCTGGCCCTTGACTAGAGTTGCAATTTTAAGATTGGTAAAACTTTCGGTCCTAATAAGAAAAGTCAATACTCCTAAATTTCCTGCATATACATCAATTTTGCCAAGAGATAGAGCTTGGAGCCCTTCAAGTGGTGTGTTAAAAATTGTCAGATTGATATCAGGATTTTGAGATGTAATATATTCGGGGAATACATATCCTTTTGTTGTGGCAACTCTATCTTTCGTTAACTCCTTTAGCCCTGATATTGTACGAAAATCAGAGCGTGTTATTAATACAAATGGATAAGCAGCATAAGGTTTTGTGAAATTTAAAAATTTTGAACGTTTAGGTGATTTTGTAATGCATGCAATGAGATCTATAGTTCCGTTTTTTGCTTCCGTCATTACGTTGTTCCAGGTTATTCCACGCACTGGTATTATTGAGATGCCTAAGCGTTTGCTAAGGACATTAATAAATCCTGAAGAGAGTCCAGTATAGTTTCCATTTGAATCAAACCATTCAAAGGGAGGCCATCCTGGATCAATGCCGAGTCGAATGGATGGATTTTTATCAATCCATTCTTGTTCGACTTCAGTCAATTTTATAGCAGTATTGTCAGCATACACAAGGGAAATTAGTAGCAAATAAAGTGCAAAAATGTATTTTAAATGTTTCATTGATAACTTCTGTTATATTCCTAAGTTTTAGTGCCAGCCTCTGTTTAAAAAAACTATCTTAATTAAGATAAGGGGATAAAACGAGAATACAAATAGAAAAAGGAAAAGAATTTTCAATAAGGACTAAACTAATAAATAATTTAGTTTGAAAATTTGGGTAATTGTAGGGTTATTTTGTAATTAGTGCGCGTTGAATCATTGTTCTTTTCGTTCTAATCATTTTTTTTCGTTGAGGTGATATAGGTAATTGTAGGGCTGATTTATAATATTCTAAGGCATTTTTTGAGTGACCGAGTATTAATGTACACTCTGCTAGTTCATAGAAATAGCGTCCTAGGAGGATTTGATCTTGTATTGATTTCTGTTTCAGTAGAATTTTTTCAGCTTGGACAGGTTCTCCACATCCTAGAAGAGAAGATACGTAATCTAGCATGATATATGGGTTGTCAGTGTTTTTAGAGTAGCAGAGTTCTAGTAGTTCTCTGGCTTCTTGAAATCTTCCTTTGATCATAAGTTTATTTGGTAGGTAGGATGCCGCAAGGCCGTACGCTTTTTTGTCAGAGTTTCGCATAGGTCTATTTCTGCATATATAACCAGAAAAGAGGAATGCGGAGAGGAATATCAACATTGGTATTACGATTGGCTGTTTTTGTTGTGATTTTAAGAGATTGATCATATAGATAATCCACCAAGCTGCGAATATAGCAAAAACAGGAGTTAGTGCCATTTTATATCTTGCAAGTGGCAGGAAGAGAATCATTGGGATGATAAATGCTATCATATAGAGAAAAAAGATTGTCACTCTTTTCTCTTTTTTGAAATATATAACCATCATTAAGAGTCCGGCAACGGAGAGTGGAACTAGAACAAAGGAGCCAATGAAAAACTTGAGTAATGGCAATTTGCTACAGGTGAAATAGTAATTTATATTGTTCGGTTGCTCGTAACCTGAGAATATGTATGCAATTTTAGATGTATATGTTTTTATATAGCTAAATAGAGGTTGTGGAGATACTTTGGCAGTTGTTGTTTTAGATAGCTTAAATGATAAATTTTTAGCATCTGGCGTTGCACCCACACCAAGAAGGTATGGAGTATTTGGAGTGAAGTAGTGGAGAATGGAGTAGTTGTGGCTTAGATTGTATGAGAATACTAAGATTATTACTGTAAAAGATCCTGCAATTGCAAAAGACAGGGGTTTCCATAACTGTTTTTTTTTGTAGCAGTATGTGATTAACCAGAAGTAGATAAATGTTAGCCATATTACACCTGAAAAACGTATAAAAAATGGCATAATTGCTACAGCACCAGCAATGTATGAGGGTAGGGGCGGGAAGTGTTTCTTTCGTGCAAATACAATCAATGTCAAAGCCAGAATAGATAGAAAAAGAAAAAGTGTTTCTTTCAGTACTTGAGTTTCATAGACCATCAGGGGGGTATATAGTGCACAGAATAGACCGGCAATCATTGCACCTATTTTGTTCCGAAAAATATGCCTGTAAAGATAAACAGTTAACCCAGTTGTGATAACTCCCATCATCATCTGTGCTGCAATAACACCTTCTACCAGATTTTCTTTTCCGCAGATGGCATATATTACTGCAATAAAGAATCTGTACATATTGAATGAGGTAGTGCCGTTGTAGAAGTTTTCTCCACGCATTACAAATGTCTGCATATCAAGACCAGAAAGTATATGATAAAACCTAAAAGGCGATTTTAACCATTCGATATAGAGCAATTCGCGTGCTATCAGAGCAACGATCATAGGAATTATATAGATGAGGCAACGTTTATATGAGGGGGCGGATTTCATATCTGTATTCTTCCTATAAACATATACTGCTGAGTTTTTGCGTCTAACGCTTAAGGGGTCATAACAGGATCATCCTGTCTTCCGTTAATAAGTGATGCCGGATGTTCCTCAATATACTGTATGAGAGTTTTTGCCGCTGCCATGATATCATTTGCATTCTGAAGTGTGACATCAATTGTTTTACGGAGTTCAAGTATTTCATCCATGGCAGTTTCAGAAGAATTGAGGAATCCGTTCATGGATTCAGAAAGTTTTGAAATCTGGGCATCCTTTATCCCTTTGTTTATCTCGGTCAATGTTTTATTAACATTTAGCATGGTCTTTTCTATGTCTTTCACGATCTTATTAACATCGATGTTCGCGATATGTTCAAGTGCTTCTTGCAGAGTCCCCATGATATTACCAATAAGAACTGGCGGGATAGAAGGGATGTATGGAGGATGATCTTTCGGTAACTGATAATCTTTCTTAAGGAATTTTCCCGTATCATATATACCAATTTCAATATAAAGATTGCCTGTTATACCGCCATACCGGAGCTGGCATCTTGCTCCATTTTTAATTCTCGTTTCCATAAACCTTTTAAACTGTTCTTGCTTATCGAGGTCTTTTCCTGTTTCTTCCAGTTTGTAATTTTTAGCTGCAACAGCTTTAGGATCCATCTCCATATATATCAGTATGTTTCCACCATCTCTCGAGATTAGAATTTGATCCACTTTTCCAATTGTCACACCTTTGAACTTTACTTTTGCACCTTTTTCCAACCCTTGCACAGAGGTAGATATAACTGTCATAAAACTGTATGATTCCTGAAATGTGCTCATTATTCCAAGAGAGACCAATATTACAATTGTAAGAATAAGTGAACTTATTGCCAATAATCCGACTTTATATTTGTTACCTTTATTACTCATCTTAAACTCCTGTTAAACATAATGCTTTTTTCCTTTAAATTTCTTATCAGATTTTAATTTCTCATGTCAGAGCGATTTAAAAATTCCTTAACCCATGGATTTGTAGAGTTATCTCTCAGATCCTTAGGATTACCTTCTGCAATTATGCCCTTAGACTCTTTATCTAGGATTATAACTCGGTCGGCTATTGTAAATATACTGTCAAGCTCGTGAGTTACAATCACCATCGTTGTTCCTGTTGCTTTACGCAATTCAAGAATCAACTTATCAAGATCAGCGGATGATATAGGATCCAATCCAGCGGATGGTTCATCAAAGAATAGTATTTGAGGATCAAGTGACATTGCTCTAGCAAGCCCAGCTCTTTTTTTCATACCTCCGCTGATTTCAGAAGGGGCAAATCCTTCAAATCCCTCAAGGCCTACAAGACTGAGTTTGACTTGTGCCATTGCAGCAATGATATTTTCTGACAGGTCAGTGAATTCATGGAGTGGCATTGCTATATTCTCTTCAATGGTCATAGAGCTGAAAAGAGCACCTGACTGGTATAGAATTCCGAACTGCCTCATTAATGCATTTTTCTCTTCCTTTTCTGCATTTACAATGCTTGTTCCATTAATTAAAACGTCTCCTTTAAGTGGATCATAGAGGCCAGTAAGGTGTTTTAATACAGTGCTTTTTCCACATCCTGACCCACCGAGTATTGCAAATATTTCTCCTTTTTTTACGGAAAAATTAATATTCTTGAGTAATATGAAATCGTCATATCCCAAGGTTAGGTCAATTGCTTCAATTACTGTTTCAGTTTGTTGTTTGCTCTTTTTCATCTACTCCATTGATGCGGATTCAGAGACTGTTTCAAGTGCCTCCATTTTAGGATTATTAGTCCATAGGCTTTCTAACTGATAATGTTCCCTCATTTCAGGAGAGAGAATATGTATAACAATCAGTCCATAGTCCATTACAATCCAACTACTTTTTGCCTCACCATCAAGTTTTGGTTTTCTCCCAAATTTTTTGGATATTTCGCGTTTCAATCTTTCAGAGATCGCCCTAAGATGCGGATCAGAGTTCGCCGTACACAATACAAAATAATCAGCAAGCACTGATAGTTCGGATACTGGTAGTTTTACTATATCTTCACCTTTTCCTGCATCTATAACCTTTATGGCTAGATCTGCAATCATATCAGCTGTTGTTGTTTTCTCTTTTTTATTTGTCATTTTTATAAAGTCCTTTTTCTTTTATATATTTATATACACCAGAATCAAGAAAACGGAATAACATATCCCCTTGATTCTTTAAATCGTCACGTATTTCTGTTGATGAAATATTACAGATGTCAACAAGTAATATAGACTGAAAGAGCAATGAGGCAATCTTTTCGTTCCAGTTTTTCTTTAATTTTTTCTTTATCGCTTCAGGAGATGCAAAGATGTCGCCCCGTGGATAGGTCAAAATACCCCAATTCTCTATCAGTTTCTCTGCCATATACCATGTATGCAGATGTAGCAGACTGTCTCCACCTACAAGAAGAGAGAGGGTGGAATCTGGATATTGTTTTTCAAGTTCTATCATCGTGTCATAGGTATAAGAAGGGGTCTCAGTTCGTTCTCCTTCTATATTGCTTAGGAAAAAGAGCTCAGCACCTTCTTTTTTATTTAAGCAGTCAACAACAATCTGAACCATTGCGAGGCGATCTTGAAATGAGACAGAAGGGATACCCGGTTTATGAGGGGGGTGAAGTGCTGGAATAAAAAGAATTTTATCTGCAATGTTATCGTGAATGATTTTCTGAACAAGTTGCAAATGTCCATTGTGAGGTGGGTTAAATGTTCCTCCGAAAACAGCTATTCGTTGTTTTTTATTTGGCATAATACGGGAATTTTAGATTTAAATAGCTGCTATAGCAGCATCGACATATAATTTAAGTTTAGATTCAAGGCATTCTGATAGTTTCATGTCCATATCAAGAGATTCAGGCTCAATCGCCAAGATTTGGAGTTCCGGAATGGGATAGTCCAGCTCTTTAGCCAATTCAACTAGTTTTACAATATCCCCTTCATGGGTTGATATATTTCCGACCTCTTTTTGTGTTTGAATAGAGTCATAAGGGAAAAGAAGATGCTCTCCAGGTTTTTTGCCTATAAGAGCACAGTCAACAAGAATAATTTTTTCCGTTGAATTTGTAAAGTATGTGAGAAGACGCATCCCGTCATTAGCAATCTCAATAGCTTCAAAGCCGTTATCAAGATTGTTGTCAACAATATATTCAACTATTCTCAGCCCTATGCCGTCATCATTTTTTGCATAATTTCCAAGGCCCACAATATATTTAATCTTATTATTCACAAAAAAACTTTATGTTATGAAATACGCTATTTAAGAGAGAGTCGAAAAGGCTTTTATTTCATTTTTGGTTCTAAATATTTAATACAGCTACTCAATGTCGCCAGTTGTTGATAATCCTCTTCTGGAACTTCAACGCCATACTGTTTTCTTAATTCCATTACAATATCAAGAAAATCCATTGAGTCAAGATCAAGTTGATCTCTGAGACGTTCGTCCGGATTTATATCAGAACAGTCACCCTCTGGTAATATGTCGTTTATTATTGCAATTACCGCTTGTGATACTTCTTCTTTTGTCATTTTACTCCTCTAATTCAGTAAATATAATATTGATCTTTTCGTGAGGTAATGTAACACATCATTAAGTCACTGCAATATAAAAAAATATTATTTAATCATCTTTTTTTATTTAAATTTCCCTGTATTCAAATTATTCGCAGTAATCTTTTTGATATTAGGGACAATCTCTTTTATGGTTGTAATTCCTAGCTGGCCGTCAAGGTTGTTTAAAATGGCTTCGCGTATTCCGTTTGCCACTTCTGGAAGTCGTCCTCCATCAATATCATACGCACCCTGTATCTCCATTACTGTACCTCGATTCCCTTTCCAGAGAATGATTTTTTTTATAGTAATACATCTGAATTGATCAGCGATAACAGTATTAACCATATTTGCAACCGCACCAGCGGATACAACAAGTGCACCCTTTTCTCCCGGAATAATTATTTCCCGTATGCGTTTTCGTCCTAACATTTTGAATATATAGAATATAACGACTATAATAAGAAAACAACATACAGCAGATATAAAACCAGCTCTGAATGGTCCGAAGTCCTGAATCCATTCATCTCTTAAGTTATAAATATAGTTCATAATAGTTTGCAATTCCTATCTTGTTTTGTATGTATGATCAGTTTAAAGTTATCCGTTGTTTTCAAGTTCTTCTGAGTCATCAAGTTCTTGCACCACAACATTTACTGCAGTAACAGTCATGCCAGTGATTTTTTCAACTTCATCGACAACTGAACTCTGAATATTAGAGGCAACTGTAGGTACATGTGCTCCGTATATAATATTAACCTTTATGTCAATTGATACAGTCGAACCCTCGATATCAACGGTAATTGCTCTATCTCCGATTGTTTTATTACCAATAAGTTCAGCAATATTATTAACAAGTGCACTTCCAGCAATCCTGACAACTCCGTCCACTTTACAAGTTGCTTTTCTCGTAGCTGTAGCTATAACATTTTCATGTATATGGATCAGACCTAATTCATTACCTTCTGCATTTATTGCACCAGGAAGATTGCTTCTTTTTTTTGATTTTTTCATCTTTCTCTCCTTATTTTTTATTTAGATTTATGCGAATAATATATCGCATAAGTATACCCGTCAACGGCGGGTAAAATTCCTTGTTCAGATTATCTCTAACTGAATCATTGAATTTTACTTTATTTAATTATGGATGCTCTTCAAATAGTCCACTTTTCATAATTCGTTCAATATATCCTGTATCGTATTTACCTTCAAGGAAATCTTTTGATCCAAGAAGAAATTTCGTGAAAGGAATTGATGTATGTACACCTTTGATGATAAATTCATCAAGGGCTCTTTCACACTTAGCAATTGCTTCTTCACGAGTATCAGCATGGACGATTAGTTTAGCAATCATGCTGTCATAGTGCGGTGAAATTGTATATCCTGAATATACATGAGAATCAATTCTTGTTCCCATTCCTCCGGGAGCGCTGAATAGTTCTACTTTTCCTGGACTAGGAGTGAAGTTCTTATATGGATTTTCTGCATTTATACGACACTCAATTGCATGTCCACTAAAGTTGATATCCTCCTGGGTAAATGATAGTTTTTCTCCTGCAGCAATTCGGATTTGCTCTTTTATAAGGTCAATTCCCGTAATTTCTTCTGTAACAGGGTGTTCAACCTGGATTCTGGTGTTCATCTCCATAAAGTAGAACTCATTTTTACTTGAAAGAAGAAATTCTATAGTTCCTGCATTGGTGTAATTTGCGGCCTTCGCAGCTTTTACCGCAGCATTGCCCATCTGATCTCGTAGCTCTTTACTCAGTCCAGGAGATGGAGATTCCTCAATAAGTTTTTGATGCCGTCTCTGCGTACTGCAGTCTCGTTCTCCGAGATGGACAACATTTCCATGTTCATCTGCAAGAATTTGAAATTCTATATGTTTTGGGTTTTCGATATATTTTTCGATGTAAACAGCACCATTGCCAAATGCACGTTCGGCTTCAGTTTTTGCCGCGTGAAATCCTTGGATCAGACTTGACTGATTATGGGCTACACGCATTCCTTTTCCACCACCACCAGCAGATGCTTTGATTATAACAGGATAACCCATCTCATTGGCAATTTTCTCAGCAGTTGCCTCATCATCAATTTCTCCATCACTGCCAGGAGTAATTGGAACGCCAGCTTTCAGCATGGTCTTACGTGCCATCGATTTATCACCAAGCGAGTTGATTTGATCGGGGCCGGGGCCGATAAATTTAATTTTGCATCTTTCACAAACTTCTGCGAAGTGAGCATTTTCAGCGAGAAATCCATATCCAGGGTGAATTGCATCAACATCACAAATTTCAGCAACACTTATAATCTGCTCAATTAAAAGATAACTTTCTGTTGAAGGTGCAGGCCCTATGCATACGGCATGATCAGCAAGCTGAACTGGGAGACTTGTCTCGTCCGCCTGAGAATATACCATAACAGATTCGATACCCATCTCTTTACATGCTCTGACTATCCGCAATGCTATTTCACCACGGTTTGCTATTAAAACTCTCTCAAACATTATATAATTTCCTTCGAACTTTTTAATATTAAAACTTACATCAATTAGATGCGTCTCTTTTTATCAAATTAGCTCTGTCTGAATTTCCTGATTGACTGCTACTCAATAATGAAAAGAGGTTGTCCAAACTCGACAGCCTGTGCATTATCAATTAAAATTTCTTTAATTGTTCCGCTCTTTTCTGCTTTTATTTCATTCATAACTTTCATTGCTTCAATGATACAGACAACTGATTCAGGAGTTACTTTTGTCCCAATTTCGACAAACGAATCAGATTCTGGAGAAGATGCTCTGTAGAATGTTCCTACTATAGGAGAATCTATAGTCTCTTTCGGATCTTCATCTACTTCAGGTGCGTCTGTTCCAACGACAGCCTGCGCAATAGGTGCCGCTGCAGCTATTGCTTGCGGAACAGTTACAATCGTTCTTTCAGATCCTCTTTTTATGCATAAGTGCATCTCTTCAGCTTCAATTTTGAATTCTGTAAGGTCGTTGTCCGTCATCATCTGAACAATCACTTTAATTTCTGCTACTTTCATATTTTATCCTTATTTTCTGTACTAATCTTACTGTCTCTTAACCTATATCTATAGAGATAGGGCTTCGATTTAGTAAATCTTAAAAACTATTTATTTGTTAAAAAATCTTTTAAGGCATTAAATGCCATTTCATATCCTATTAATCCAAACCCGCAGATCTGTCCCATGCAAACGGGAGCAGTAAGCGAGGTGTGTCTAAATTCTTCACGTTCAGCTATATTACTTAAATGTACTTCAACAACGGGAACATTAATTGCTTTAATCGCATCCCGTATTGCCACACTTGTATGCGTGTAAGCTGCTGGGTTGATAATAACAGCATCAACTGTTTTATCAGCCATTCCAAGATGATCAACTATGTCGCCTTCATGGTTGCTCTGAAAAAAAATCACCTCATAATCTGCCTCTTTAGCAATTTTAACAAGCCTCGTTTCAAGATCTGCAAGAGATTTACTCCCGTAGATGTCAGGTTCACGTTGCCCTAGCAACTGCATATTCGGCCCATTGATTACTAAAATTTTCATTTCGTAATATACGCCCGTTTTGTAAAGCATCAACTCAAATAATCGTAAAATTTCACGTTTAGGGTTTGTAGGACAATAAGTCGGTCAATGAAATAAAGATATTTGGCTGATATCGAATATGTAGAAGTTCTTGTTTATTAATGATATATGAATGCTATTGAATTATCTAGAGTAGTTTTAAATTAAGGATAAATACCCATTTTTTTTGTGGCTCATTAGTCTGTCTTTGTATGAAAATTGCACTTAACCTGCTCATTGATGTATAAATATTCGTATTTTTTTGTATGCAAATAAATATTGCTAGTCCCTTGATTTTTCCGTGCTCCGGAGTATCATTGTTATTCGAATTAGCAGAACCCGCAGAAAGCAGGTTATTAAAATATGAATTATAGGAATTAAATAATGGATTCAATATATGATATAAGAGTGGACTCAGGAGCGAGATATCTTGCTAAGTCCTCTGAGGATATGAAACTAAAAGTCAATGATTGGTGCGTAATTCGCAAAGATAAAATTCTTGATTACGGACGAATTGTAAGGTTGATCGAACATGATATAGGTTCGAAATCTGATGCTCCTGATTTTCCAAAAATTGAGAGAAAGGCGACTGTTCTTGATCAGAGTAAGGCGAATGAAAATCATATGCGTGCAAAATCAGCATTCAGAACTGGAGTACAGCAGATTGAAAACCTGAAGCTGAAAATGAAACTTCTGAATTGCCACTACTCTTATGATGGCAAGTTGGTCTCATTTCAGTTTACTGCGGATGGTCGAATCGATTTCAGGGAGCTTGTGAAAAATATATCACAGGTACTGAATACACGTATAGAGTTGCGTCAGATTGGGGTGCGTGACGAGACTGCATTGTGTGGTGGTATCGGAGTTTGCGGACAAGTTTTATGTTGCAGCCGTTTCCTTCAGAGCTTTGCCTCTATTAATGTAAAAATGGCAAAAGAGCAAGACCTTTCCTTAAATCCTATTAATATTTCAGGATGTTGCGGGCGCTTGAAGTGTTGTCTAAAATATGAACATGAGGGCTATAAAGAGCTTGATCAGGATATGCCGAGACGTGGAGCAGCTTGTGAATGTGAAGAGGGGAGGGGGAAGATAATTGACCGTAACCTTCTTACTCGTAGCGTAACTGTACAGGTTGAGGGGAAAGAGAAAGCGATTGTCTGTTCCCGGGATGATATACGCGTCGTTTACCTTAAAAAATACAATATGCCTAAGAAATCAGTGCCTAAAAAGCATGAAGAAGATGTATTTTCCGGACTTAATGACTCTGAAGTAAAGCTTCTTAAAGAGATTGACGAACAATAAGTATAGATTATGTCTGATAATAGAACAACGCTTTGCAAATCGGAACAGATATGCACCAAAGCCACTGGTGTATTGAGCGTTCTTGCGTTGTTCCTTCTGTTTCTTCTCCCTCTTAAATTCGGAATAATTACAGGCCTTCCAGAGGTGTCTAATACCTTTCCAGCAACAATTGTTGGCGTTATTCTGATCTCATGGCCACCGATGCTGTTCTCTATCTTTTCAGCAATGCTACTACTGGGGGTGCTTTTATGTACTAAGCCGTTAGAGTATGATAACGAGAATCGACTCCTGCTTCCGCTCTCCTGGGTGCTTCTTTTTATCTCGGTATTGCCTGGCTTTCTTAATGCTTCAATGTTTGATTTTGCGATTATTCAGACTGCTCTATTTGCGGGATACGCAGCTTTTTGTCTAGTGATTTACAGATTGATTATGCTACGACCTGACCTGAAAATATGGTTTTTAAATGCAATTGTGTTATCAACTGTTATTGTTGTATTTATGGGGTTGGAACAATACTTATATGGATTTAAGACAACCCTTGCATATATCTATAAACAGGAGCAGGAGACAGGAGTTAAGTTCTCTTCTGCAATGATGTCACGACTGCTTCAGACGCGAGTTTTTACACCCTTTTCCATCTGTAATAGTCTCGCTGCTCATCTTATTTTGACAATCCCAATATGTATATGGGGCATTTTGAAAAGCAAATTTATTTTGAAATCAGTAGCTGTTTTAATTGGAATAATCATTCTCTTTATGGCTAGCCCACCGGCAACTTCAAGACCTCTTTTTATGCTAATTGTGTTTTGCATCTTTTGCGTGCTTGCGTTACTGCTTTTTCGCTTTCCGGAAAAAAAACAAAAATATATCTCATTGCTTTTTTTGATTGCTGTAATTGGATTAATTCTTTTTGTATTACGCTACACTTACAGTCGCGGAGCATTTCTCGGGCTCGGAGCTGCATCTTTCTTTTTTATAATGCTTACACCAATCAAACCTAAATACAAAATTTCAGTTGCTGCTCTTATTCTTGTAGGTAGTTTTTTTATGATCACCTCTGATTTAGCTGAACGTTCCCTAGCTTCAATGAATGTACGCTTTGACTACTACAAAGTAGCTCTTAAAATATTTTTTAATCATCCTCTCTTCGGTACAGGGTGGGGAGATTTCTTCCATGAATATACAAAAATAAAAGCTTTCCCAGGTGATGAAGCACCGCACATGCCACATAATATGATTCTGAGTTTTGCTTCTCAGGCAGGTCTCTTTGGATTGCTTTCTGCTATAATGCTTTTTACAACACCATTTTATATCTTTTTTAGAAAATTTAAAAATGGATTTAATAAAGTCTCCAGAGATGATAGATTGTGGCAATGGCTGAATGTTGCAATTATTACCGGATGGGCTGGGTGGGCAATTCATTCGCTTATTGATTTTAATATTCAGATCCCCGGCACTGTAGCTACTGCTATAACTATGCTGCTTATTATGAATGCATCCAAACTAAATGGACAGGAAGCAGAAGAGGCGGATGTAGATTTAACTCGAAATCGAAGCAAACTGATGCTTCTATTGTGGTACGGTATAGGTCCATTGATTGCATTGATTGCGGTGATTGCTTCAATACACCAAATTAGGTATGAAGTGGCTCTTGTTCGTTTTAATGAATCTGCTAATTTGTCCGTTTTTCGAACAAATATCAAAAAAACTATAAATGAAGAACAGTTGGAATTTATGCTTAATGATTGCTGCAGGCTTGCTCCCTATTCGCCTATTCATTGGATGAACGCTGCGAAGTACGCAGAACAGAATCAGAAATGGGGGATAATGGAGAAGTACCTAAAAGAGGCTTTGAGCAAATCACCAGAAAGAGCTTCTCTCTATTACAGACTTTCCTGTGCGCAACTCCAGTTAGGTAAAATTACTTCGGCACGTGACAATTTTCGAAAGGCTGTAGAGCTCTTCCCTAACGCTTATAAGAAAAAATATGAAGAGATTTTTAAAGATCAATTATGACCAAATAGCAGTTCGAAGGTTCGCGAACTCTTATCGTCTGCTTCATAATTAACCATAAATATACCGCCCTCATTACTCTATTTTCCTTCTATAAATGTCCATCCAATAATAAAATTCTTTTCGATTCTTATATTTTGGTTTGAATTTTTGAATCTTAATACTATACTTTATATCTATGGCACATTTAGATAACAATCAAAGATTTCAAGATCTAACTTTATTGAGCAAGTCGGAGACCGTTGTTTCCGATTCTCCTGAAGACGCTATGCTGGAAACTTTTGATAATCTCTTTCCTGATAGAGATTATGAAATTACCTTCGACTGCCCTGAGTTTACATCTCTCTGTCCTGTTACTAATCAGCCCGATTTTGGTGAGATTACTATTCAGTATATTCCCGATAAATTATGTATTGAAAGTAAATCACTAAAACTGTTTATCTTTGCATTTCGTAATCATAATACCTTCCATGAAGAAGCAGTAAATATTATACTTGATCGAATCGTTAATGTCTGCAAACCACGATATGCCGAAGTAATAGGGGCATTCCGACCGCGGGGCGGTATTGCAATAAATGTAAGAGCGGTTTACGAAAAAAGTGCCAATGACTAAAAACACAGAGAAAATGTCTTCAAAAAATCGTATTGTTGCTAACAGTATTGAAATGGGAGATCTTCTCGACGGACGAACTGAAAGGCACTCCATTCCCAAGTTGACTTCTGTAAGCAGATCTGACCTTACAATTAAACCTCCAAATAAATACAAAGAGTGTCAGGAGATCGGTAAGGGAGGAATGAAAAATATTATTCAGGTTAAAGATCGAGATACTGCACGCGACCTTGCTATGGCACTTCTCGCAGAAAATCCTGATAATGAAGCAACCGTTGAATCAAGATTTATACAAGAAGCCAGAATTACTGCAAACCTCGAACATCCTAATATTGTACCAATTCATGATATAGGTATTGATAAAAATGGAAAACCATATTTTACAATGAAGCTTATTGAGGGAGAAACCCTTGCTCATATTTTGACTAAAGTTGGCAAAAATGAACCTGAATATGCTGAGAAATATAATTTGAGACATCTATTGAGCATTTTTTTAAAGGTGTGCGATGCAATAGGTTTTGCCCATTCTAAAGGAATTATTCATCTCGACCTCAAACCTGAAAATATTCAAATAGGTAACTATGGAGAGGTGCTAGTCCTCGATTGGGGGCTTGCTAAAATTATCCCTACAACAGTCGAACCTGAATCTCTAAGACCTGCTACTGATAAAAATCTTGCAGAGCTCTCAAAAAATAGTAATTATGATAAAACTCTTGATGGTGAGATCAAGGGAACTCCTGGTTTTATGGCACCAGAACAGGCGGCAGGGCATAACTCTAAAAGAACCCCAGTTACTGATATATATGCATTGGGTACGATGCTTTATACTATCTTAACTCTTTGCAAACCCATAAAAGTAAAAGATATACGACAGTCGTTGGATGATACAATCGCAGGGCGTATTATACCAGTAGCTGATCGAAATCCTTTAAGAGATGTGCCTAAACCTCTTGCTGCGGTAACTATGAAAGCTATGGCATTGAGTCCTAAAAATCGCTACCAAGCAGTACCAGAACTTATACGTGAGGTGGATGCATTTCTCGGGGGATATGTTACAAAGGCTGAGGGTGCCAGCATTTTTAGACATTGCGTACTGCTGTTCAAACGCCATAAAATGACATCTACAGTTTTTGCTCTTTTGATTTTTTTGGTTATTCTTGTCCTTTCAATGCTTTCTATTTACAACACAAAACGTACATCGAATTGGGGGCAGGGCACCAATATCACCCCTATTTCACAGGAATCTTTTCAAAAAAACTGGAGTATGGTTAGTGGCAATTGGCAGTACAATAATGGTGAATTATTTGCGAATGCTGGTCAAGAAAATTCATTTATACTTTTTTATAAGAAAATCATATACGGGAATCTTGCAGTGGAGTTTGATGCTGAAGTTCCTGATGCAAATGATCTCGGAGTTAGTGGAGATTTAAGTGTAATCATTGCAGGTTCAAAAGATAACCCGACCGATGCTGGGTATTATCTGCAAGTGGGCGGACTTGGAAACACCAGTGCTATTATTCAGAGACGGGGTGGCTTTTTTACAGCAGTTGGCTTTTCGCTCGAAGCGGGCAGAAAATATCATATAAGAATAGAGAAAGAGGGACCTGAACTTCGTCTTTTTTGTGATGGCAGAAAATTACTTGCATATCGTGATATTTTCTACCTCGAGGGGGGGCTTATCGGACTCTATACATTTGGAAAAGGGAAAGTTTTTAGCAATATTAAGTTATATCAGAAAGATGTTCCGGAGTTAGTCCCCCCTACAATTGAAGGAGATGCGTTTTACCGTGAAAGCCGTGCGGCAACTGACAAAAATGACCAGCTGAGATTTCTTGCCCTTGCGCAGAAGGCCTATTCTAGGGTTTACAACAGTTACCCAGACTCAAAACTCGGTGCGGAAGCCCTTCTGAAACGGGCATATATAAATAGTGAACTCGGCGGTGATGAAAATATTATATCAGCCATTCATGATACACTTCTTCTTAAAGAGCTCAATCCATCCCTTGACCTCCTCCTCCTTGAGGGGCGAATTTATATGGGGGGAGGGGATTTTGCCAAGGCATTTTCTACATACAAACGGGCTGTAGAAAAATATCCAGAATCAGCTATTGCCATTACGTCTCTACTCTCTGGGCAACTCAATCCGGAACGATCAGAGAAAATATGTCCTGAATTAAGACAGCGTTTTTGGAAATTATGCGCTGAATATAACGCAAGTCCTGCATTTAGATGTAGCAATCGCAACCTTGAATCGCTTGATTTTCTAAGTGGACTCAAATTTCAACTGATTGACTGTAGTGGAAATAATATTAAATCACTTGAACCTCTCAAAAATATGGCCCTAAAACAATTGGATTGTGCTGATAATGATATCACATCTTTGGATCCCATAAAGGAGCTTAAACTACACTCTCTTGAGTGTCATGATAATAAAAAATTGACAGATATTTCTCCTCTTGCCAGAATGCCTTTGAAAACTCTCTCTCTCAGTGGTTGTTCAAGCCTAAAAGATCTCTCACCTCTAAAGAACTGCAAACAACTTGAGAAATTGACAATTCCAGAACATCTTGTTGATAAAGAATTTTTAAGAACTTTACCACATCTGAAATATCTGAATAGTAAATGGGATAATTGGACCATGACTCGTGATGAGTTTCTGAAACAATAAAATGATGCCTAAGTATCACTTGAAGACTTATTTTGATCCATTTTGGGACAGTGTCGATTGATTTTTCAAACCCTTCTCCATTTTTTTTCAAAAAGCTTCGTTATTGAAAGTTGACACTTTCTAAAAAGCTGATATTGTTATTGCTTTATGTCATTGCTGGTTGCTGGATTCTATGCGCCGGATTCGCGCTAATCGAGTCAGATGGGGAACCAAGCAGCTCCATGCGATGGAACCGGGCGCCGTAGGTTTTTCTGGTGACTGGCAATGGCTCATTAATATTCAATGATAGAAACGATTTTTAGGATTTTAGGATTGAAATAATTGGAATAACCTACTTTAGCATTGGGCTTCAACATTATTTTAATCTTTTCTTTATATTATCGGTTCTGTCAATTACCAAATAATAAAAATTATGGAATATCAGGTACTTGCAAGAAAATGGAGACCACAATGTTTTGCTGACGTTGTTGGACAGACGCATATTACGCAGACACTA
>JAUUYH010000262.1 GCA_030590505.1 Kiritimatiellota bacterium | reverse complement strand
TCAAGATCCGTCTCTGCACCATCTTCAGTTACATAAACTTCACCATGTTGATAAGGTGACATTGTACCGGGGTCAACATTTAGGTAAGGATCAAGTTTCTGGATTTTTATCTTATATCCACGACGTTTCAGCAGAAAAGCAAGTGAAGCTGCAGTGATCCCTTTCCCAAGGGATGATACCACTCCGCCAGTAACAAAAATATGTTTAGTCATTATTTCTCTCTCTTTTTTTAATATTTTCTCAGCAATTTTATAATCCTGCAACCAATACTGCATAAACGTTTTGGTAGTCTCATATTTTAAGGACGGGATACAATGTAATCTCCACAGAAGTAAGTTACAAGAAAATTTTCAAAAAAAAAGTGGAAAAACTCTATAAATTCTTGCTTTCGCTCATCTACAGGATAAAGTAACATTTTTGTAATAAGTAATTAGTTAAGAAATCAGCAATAATACAATGAAATTGCGAAATTAGCAGAACTCTGAAAAAGGAAGTATTAATAAATGGCTCTAAAATCTGAAAATAGCGAATTAAATGTCCTATACCATATAAGTCACTCACTATTGCACCAGCGTGATGTATCACTACTGTTACATGAAGTACTTGATGTACTTGTAAATGAGATGGAGATTCACCTAGCAGTACTGACACTCAAGCGCGGAAAAAGTCTAGTAATTGAGGCATCTGCTGGACTATCTGAAGCTGAACGTGCACGTGGGCAGTATAAGATTGGAGAAGGTATAACAGGTATGGTTGCAAAAACTGGAAATTCAAAAATCATTCCAGATATATCAAAAGAACCCACGTTTCTGAATCGAACAAAAAGTGGCAAAATGACAAAAACTGCATTTATTTGTGTTCCGATTCAGTATGATAGCGAAGTTATAGGTACACTTAGTATTGATTATCCTGCGGCACCGAACAAGCAATTAAAAAAACTTATGGGTTTTTTGGAAACAATGGCAAATATTCTTGCGGATGCTGTTGCCACCTTCAGGGCAGAGATTGAAGAGAAAGAGTTACTCAAAGCTGAAAACGAACGCTTGAAACGAGAATTAGGCACACAGTTCCGCCCTGGCAGCATTGTTGGAAACTGCGGAAATATGCAGGCTGTTTACGGGATGATTGCACAAGTCGCAGATAGTCCTGCAACTGTACTGATACGCGGAGAGTCAGGCACAGGAAAAGAACTGGTCGCCAAGGCTGTCCACTACGCAAGCTCACGCAAAAATGAACCATTTATAGCAGTAAACTGTGCAGCACTGCCAGAAAACCTGATTGAAAGTGAACTATTTGGACACGAAAAAGGCTCTTTTACAGGTGCATCATCACAACGAAAGGGACGCTTTGAACTAGCAAACCGCGGCACACTCTTCCTTGATGAGATAGGCGATATTTCACTTCCTGTCCAGGTACGACTCCTGAGAGTTCTTCAAGAGAAAGTCTTCGAACGTGTCGGAGGCTCGGATCAAGTAAAAGTAAATGTCCGTGTAATTGCTGCAACAAGCAGAAATTTGGAGCAAGCCATTGTGGAAGGAACATTCCGTGAAGATCTCTACTATAGACTCAATATTTTTCCAATACATCTACCGCCACTTCGTAAAAGAAAATCTGATATGATGCTACTGGCTGACTATTTTCTTGAAAAATATAATAAAATGTATAACAAAAATGTTCGCAGAATATCTACACCGGCAATAAATATGATGACCTCATACCACTGGCCAGGGAATGTAAGAGAACTTGAAAGCTGTATCGAGCGGGCAATTCTTATGACATCAAATGACGTCATAACTGCGTATGCCCTGCCACCATCTT
>JAUUYH010000112.1 GCA_030590505.1 Kiritimatiellota bacterium | reverse complement strand
TGTCAGGCAGGAATGCCTAACGTACTTGAAGAGGAAGAATACAAGGAATAAGAAAGAAGAATTTAGATTAAGACAAAGATTAGGAGGAAGATTAACCTTGACACATACTCTTAGGCCACCAGTTACCTTGCGTCGCTGGAGCCAATGTCGAATGTTCTTCAAGTAGCATGCGTTGTCCTCAACGCATTAAGCAAGGCAATAAATAGGCAAAATAAAAAGGCAATAAATAAAGCCTTGCAGACTGTTCTTTTGCTTATTTTTTACATCTCTTTTGGCTTTGCTATTTGCGTTGGGACAACGCAAGCTACTTAAGAGAAGAAGAATACAGAAGAGATTACCATCCCCTCTGCCTTGTTCAAAGGCAGAGGGAAGAAAAGGATATATTCCCACCTAGCGTCTTCAGAAGTTACGGCGGGAGACAATACTGGGCAAGTTAGATTAAGGCAATGAGTAAGAGAAAGAGTGGAAGAATGTACAGGCAGGGATGCCCGTACTACAGAGGGAATAATGTGTCACATCCTGTAAGGAGTACCAATAGGGTAACGATTACGAATGATTTCATTATTCTTCCTCAGCCAGCAGTGTCAGCTGAGGGCTGATTATATGAAGCACTCTTGGCATTTTTTTATTTTTCCAGCATTACATCACAGGTGCATAAAGCTGTGTATTAATTTTTTAGATGCAATTTGCTTACGAAATTACTTTTTACGGTAAGTTATGCGTGCTTTGTCTAGGTCGTAAGGTGACATCTCCATTACAACAGTGTCGCCTGGTAGTATTCTGATAAAGTTCAATCGCATTTTTCCGCTTATATGAGCGAGTACGATATGACCATTTTCCAGTTCTACCTTAAACATTGTGTTCGGAAGAAGCTCTTTTACTGTACCTTCTACTGTTATTACGTCTTTTGCCACGTTAAAATCTCCGGATATTTTTCTGTTACTAAAACCATATGTTCAAAATGAGCTGACAATCTACCATCCTTTGTGCGAACTGTCCAGCCATCTTTGTCAGTTATTACGTTTCTTTTTCCCAAATTCAGCATTGGTTCAATTGCTAGCACCATTCCTGGACGAAGTACAGGGCCTGGTTTTAGTGTCTTATAGTTTGGAATTTCAGGTGGTTCGTGTAGCTCTACGCCACATCCGTGTCCGACATATTCTTGGACGATGCTGAGGTTGAAACGTTTTGCTGTTTTTTCTACGGCTTTGCTTATATCTCTAATTCTGTTGCCTGGTAGTGCAGCATTGATGCCAGCTTCAAGGGATACTTTTGTTCCGCTCATAAGGCGTTCTATTTCTTCTGGTTGTTCTCCGCCTCCTATGAAGACGGAAATTGCATTATCTCCGATATATCCATTAATATTTACGCCGATATCTAGGCTAAGCAGATCTCCGTGTTTAATGATTTTTGTGTCGGAGCCTATACCGTGTACAACTTCATCATTTACAGATATACAGATCTGTCCGGGGAACCCACGATATCCAAGAAATGCGCTACGTCCTCCTGTGGAAGAAATTAGTGCAGATGCAAGGTTATCAATTTCTTTTGTTGACATTCCAGGTCTAACTATTTCAGCTAGCTGATTTTTGACAGTTGCCGCAGCTTGAGCAGCTATGCGAATTCCGCAGATAGCAGAGTCAGAATGTATGATGAAATCTTTTTTCTTTCGCTTTTTCTTCAAGAAATCACCTTCATCACTTCCTGGACAATTTTATTTATTTTCTGTTCACTGCTTACAGATGCAAGCAACTCTTTTTTCTTGTAATAATCTATAAGTGGAGCAGTCTCTTTTTTATATACCTCTATTCTGTCTAAGGCTGTTTCAAGTGAATCATCAACTCTTTGGTAGAGTTCTCCACCGCATTTATCGCAAACACCCTCATTTTTAGGTGGAGCGAACAATTTATTAAAATTTATCCCGCATTTTTTGCATGTAAGTCTTGCTGTAAGACGTTGAATTAGGAGCTCTTCATTTGCTTCGAGAGATATTACAAGATCCACAGCTCTTCCCATCTCACTTAGTACCTTCTCCACGATGTCAGCCTGGGGGAGAGTACGCGGAAAACCGTCAAATATAAAACCGTTATCACAATCATTTTTTGCTAGTCTCGCACAGACAAGTTCTGCTACGATATTATCTGGCACAAGGCCTCCAGAGGTCACATATTTTTCAGCTTTTATTCCAAGAGCAGTTCTATTTTTTATTTCATTGCGAAATATTTCACCAGTTGAAATATGAATCAAGCCAGTATCACTTGAAATCAAGTCAGCAATTGTTCCTTTTCCGACCCCAGGTGGTCCAAGAAAAATTAGATTATGTTTTGCACTCATTGTCTCTTCTTTATCTTTTTGTTTCTTATTGCCTAAATCGTGCAATCCAAAGCACTCAATTTTGATAAGTCATTTGCATGCATATATTTCAATTTTTTATGAAATTCACTTCAAATGAACTTCACTAAAAGATTAAAGCATTTGCAAATAAAGCACTTACACAGCTTAATTGCTTATTCTTGTACAATCTAGATTACGTTAAATTAGATGTTAAAGAATGAACTTACAACCAAATAGGGGAATAGTCAAGTATCAAAAGATATAGAAATGCTGTTTTTGAGAGGTTCTTTGTAGTTTATGAGATTCCAGTAGAACTCATTGTTATGCCAGCATGTATTATTCCAACTTGTTGACGTAGGTTGTTAACGATTTCATTGATTGTCGATGCTGGACCTTTAATCATAATCATTTCAGCACATATATGGTGATCAAGGTGGATGTGTGTTGAAGCAAGAATTTCCCGATGGTGATTGTGCTGTAGCTTTGTCAGTTTATTTGTAAGCTCTCTTTTATGATGATCAAAAATGAGGGTAATTGTTCCCACGACCTCTTCATTTGCGGCCCACTCTTCCTCAACCATTGCACCTCTGATCAGATCTCTGATAAATTCGGAGCGATTGCTGAATTGACTTTTTGAGGTAAGTTGTTCAAGTTTCTCTAGTAGATCCTCTTCAATTGTAATGCTTGTTCTTATAAGTTTCGACATTTTTTATATATTCCTTATTTAGAACCTGTTCGAAAAGGGTTTGGCGTATCGCCAACCTTTACGAACATCTTCTTTAGGCACAAAATCTTCGATTTTATGGCTTTTTTTTATGCAAAGATTTCAGTCAAAAATAGACTTCTTAGTGCTTTTTATGTGAACCTCGCAACCTTTTATGTATTAAGTCAAACTAATTGTACTCAATTAGTTATGTGCAGATTCGACAAGGTTCGTTATTTCAGGACCTTTTCGAATATGCACTATTTATTCTTAGTACAGCGTAAATCTTAAGCTGTACACTGCACTCCTATAGACTTACCTAAATCAGAACGTTTGAGTTACATAACAATTATAAAAAAAGAAGTACTACAGAGTTTTAACTCCATAGCACTCTTGCTTTTTCAACTCCAGCCCTCCAGCCCTCCAGAACTTCAGAACTTCAGAACTTTAGAACTTTAGAACTTTAGAACTTCTTAATCCTCTTCTTGTGCTTTTTGATATTCTGCAATAATATTTTTTGCAATACTTGCAGGGACCATTTCGTATCTTTCGAAGTCCATTTCGAACTGACCGCGACCATGAGTCATACTGCGAAGTTCTGTAGCATATCTTGACATTTCTGAGAGCGGGACTTCAGCTTTTACTACCTGCATACCTTCTTCAGCACTCATTCCCAAGATTCTACCACGTTTGTGGTTGAGGTCTCCAGAGATATCACCCATATATTCGTCTGGTGTCATGATTTTGACCATTTGTATAGGTTCAAGGATAATAGGTTTTGCATCAGTCATTGCATTTTTGAATGCAGTTCTTGCAGCAATTTTGAAAGCCATCTCATTTGAATCAACTGGGTGGTGTTTTCCGTCAAATACCGAAACCTTTATATTCTCAACTGTACATCCGACTAGAGGGCCTATCTGCATTGCAGAAACAACACCTTTTTCCACAGCAGGAATAAAGTTTTTAGGTATATTACCGCCGACAACCTTGTTGACAAATTCGAAACCATCTGCATTCGGTTCAATGCGAAGATGTACTTCTGCAAACTGGCCGCTTCCGCCAGACTGTTTTTTGTGTCTGTAGCTGGCAGTTCCCGCAGATGTGATTGTTTCTCTGAAAGGAATTTTAGGGCTATCGAAATTAACCTCAACTTTTGAATTGTCTTTCAGTTTTTTAAGTGTCTGGTGCAAGTGTTGATCGCCCATTCCTGAGAGTATCAGTTCATGAGTCTCTTTATTTCTATTTACTGTAATACCTGGATCGCTATCTGCGAGTTTTACCAGTCCTGTACCGATCTTCTCCTCTTCTCCATTTTTTACAGCGGTTATGGCATAAGACATCACGGTGTTAGGAAATGCAATTGTGGCAAGTTCTTTAGCAGATGATGTAGTTGCTAGTGTGTTATTTACTTTTGTATGTTTGAGTTTTACGGCACCAATCAATGCCCCAGGGCCTGCCTCTTCAATTTGCTCCTGAGTCTTGCCGTTCATCATATATAGAGGGCCGAAGCGCTCTTTGCTTGATGTTGATACATTATAAACTTCAGAATCTGCCTTGAATATTCCAGAGACAACACGGAAGAATGTGAGTTGTCCGATAAATGGGTCAACTATTGATTTATAGACTAATGCTATTCCAGGGCCATCAACGCTGATCTCAATTTCTCCCCCATCTTTCAGAGCCGCTTTGCCGACGATCAATGGATTAGGTAGTAGGTTTACCAGCCCGTTCATAAGTTCAGTAATTCCGATATCCTTTTCAACGCTACCAGCAAATACTGGGATTAGGCTTCCTGACCATATTGCGTTATGAAGTCCTTTTGAGATCTCTGCTTCTGTCAGCTTCTCACCATCAAGATATTTCGTCATCAGCTCTTCGTCAGATTCAGCAACAGCATCCATCAACTCTTCTTTATATTTTGCCATCTCTTCAGGAAGGTCTTTATCTTTTAGAATATGCAGTACGCTTGCAAACTCGCTCTCCTTGCCGACTGGCATTGTGAAAGGGACGCAGACATTTTTTCCGTAAGTGTCCTGAAGTTGTGCCAGCACCTGGTTGAAATCGGCTCTTTCACGGTCAAGGCGATTAATTAGAATCATACGGGGGATTCCCTTTTTACGGGAAAGTTTCATTGCGCGTGCTGTTCCTACTTCAACGCCACTTACGCCGTCGATTACAACAAGTGCAGCATCAGAAGCGGCAAGTGCGGAGATCGTTTCGCATACAAATTCGCCGTACCCAGGGGTATCATTGAAAAAGAAGTAGTCATCATTCCATGGGCAGTGAAGAGTTGTTGCATAGATACTACTCATCTTTTCCTGTTCATCCGGGGTGTAATCAGAGATACTGTTTTTTTGATCGACCTTTCCGCAGCGGTCAACTGATTTTCCTTTGAAAAGCATTAAGTCACATAGTGAAGTCTTTCCACTCCCTGCATGACCGGCCACAACGAAGTTCCTGATTTTCTCAGCAGCAATTTTCATAACAAACGTCCCTTCTTTAAAATTTAAAAGTTCAAAGTATCAGGTTGAGTAACATATCCAGTTTGCGTAACTGTTAAATTACAATCCTGAAAAACACTCGTCTTGTAAAAAAATATTTTCATCAAGAGAACTATAAAAATAACAGGAAAAAAGAAATTTACAAAAGAGTTAAATATAATTTCTTGCATTTTTCTGTTTTGGTAGTATATAAAGAGCTTGAATTATTGAAAAAATGCGGTTCAGAGTAAAATATTTAATGAATTGCATGAAAAAAAAGTATTGAGCTGAAATTATGGTATACTCGAAAAAAAATAGCGGTTCTATTAACCCGATCAATGTCGTTGCTGACTCCCATGTCGGTCTCGTAAGAGATCACAATGAAGACAGCTTTGTCTATTATGTCTCTGAATCTGATAAGAGTTCCTTTATTGCGGTAGCTGATGGTATAGGAGGTCATGATGGTGGCGAGATTGCAAGTGAGCTCTGTATGAAGACTATGGTCTCAGCGTGGAAAAAGGGCAAACTGGGGCAGACTTCCTCAAAATATAAACTAAAGAAATTTCTGGATTCGAGTCTTCAAGAATCAAATAAACTTATTTTTGACCTCAACAAGAGTTTTAATATTCAACACCCGATGGGGACAACAGTCGTTGCGGCAGCTTTTTCTCCTAGCCATATAATTACAGCACATGCTGGAGACAGTAGATGTTACAGATTGCGAAATGGTATTTTAGAACAGCTCACAGAGGATCACAGTTATGTTGTTGATCTGGTAAAAAATAACTTAATCAGTATTGAAGAAGCGCGCAACCATCCATTTTCTCATATCATCTCCCGTTCAATAGGGCCTGGTGAAGATGTAGAGTTGGAATTAAATACATTTGAACGTAAACCACGAGATCGTTATCTCCTCTGCTCTGATGGCCTTAATGCACACCTTGATGATATTGAGATAGAGACGATACTCTATGATGCGGCAACAGCCTACGATGCGACACGCAATCTTCTCTACACCGCCCTTCGTGGTGGTGGTGAAGATAATATAACAATTCTTTCTGTATTCACCTGATATAATTGAATATGCTTACTGTACAAGAAATTTTAGATGCTGTATGCGGATCTGAACTGCATCGATCGGGTTCGTTTTCTTACTCTTCTGAAATCTCTTCAATTACTACTGATACAAGAACAATTCAGCCAGATTCGCTCTTTCTTGCACTGAAGGGGGATCGCTTTGATGGACATGATTTTCTTGATAATGCAGTGAAGTTAGGAGCCGTTGTACTCTGTGTTAATGCGAACTACGCAAGAGGACGGGCAAGCTTCGCAGAATCCAGCTCCCTTTCGCAAGATGTTACAGTGATTTCTGTTCCAGATACATTGATTGCATATCAGCAGATAGCCAACTGTTACCGTCGAAAATTAAAAAATCTTACGGTTATCGGCATTACCGGAAGTTGCGGTAAGACAAGTGTTAAGGAGATTCTTAAAACTTTACTGTCAGCACTTTACGAATCAAATGTTGTCTATGCGACTGAGGCGAATAATAATAATCATATAGGCGTTCCACTCTCTCTTCTTTCTGTAAAACAGACTGATCGTGTTGCAGTAATCGAGATGGGGACAAACCATCCTGGCGAAATTGAGACAATTGCGAAGATCGCAGAATCGGATATATCAATAATTACAACTATTGCCCGTGCGCATCTTGAATTTTTTGGAGATCTGAATGGGGTTGCTGAAGAGAAATCTGCGATTCTCGCAGGTTATGGTAGAAAAGCACCAATATCTATCATCCCCGAGCAGTGTCCGGGTAATGAGATTTTGCGTAGCAAGGTGGGAGATGCGTGTTACACATTCGGAGACGATGACGCGGCAGATGTGAAGGTCGAATACGCTGGTGGCAATGAAAAAGGAAGTAGTTTTAGGCTGTTATTTAGTGATCGGCTGAGTCGTGATATATCGATTTCGGAACTTAATGTCGATTGGCAACTGACAGGGAAACACCAAGCACTGAATGCTGCAGCGGCAATGCTTGCAGTAATTTTATGTGATCGCACACTGTTTCTAGAAAAATCTGCGAATATCGCAGAGGCGTTGAAGCAATGCCGTCTGACAGGGATGCGAATGAATTTTTCAGAAGTTGGTGGAATAAAATGGATAAATGATGCGTATAACGCAAATCCTGACAGTATGAGCGGGGCGATTATGTGGCTTGCGGAGTTCGCAGATTCCGAAAACTCCCATATTGTTTTTGGTGATATGCTTGAGATGGGGGCTGATGCAGAGCAATTTCATAAAGAGATACTGGAACTTGCAGTAAAACTTCTGCCGAATGCAAATATCTATACCGTTGGCCCAATTTTTTACTCTATTGCGAACTTCGCAAATATACAATCATTTAAAGATTCCGAAACCGTATCTGCGAAATTCGCAACAACTCTTAAAGTAGGCGATCTTGTATTCCTAAAAGGATCCAGAGGAATAGGATTAGAAGTAATTATCAATGATTAACCTTTAACTATACCGCAAGCGGTAGAGATCTTGTCTTTCTTTTGCTAGCTAATTAAGCTTAAAGAAAATGCTAAGATTTCATCCGTGCAAAGTATAATATAAAATTTTGCTAACAGTACTTGAACATTTTAGAGGATTTCTTGCAATAGAGAAGGGGCTTAGCCCCAACTCTGTTTCTGCATATATCAGTGATCTTAGGCATTTTGTTACATTTCTGAATGAAG
>JAUUYH010000035.1 GCA_030590505.1 Kiritimatiellota bacterium | reverse complement strand
GTACCGGTTTACAATATCCTTTTTCCCTTGATAACCACTAGAGCTCCCGCTGAAAAAATCATATCTGTTTGACTTATAGCGTTGTTTTTTTACTTGATATCTGTAGAGGATATCTACGCTGTACGTTGTACTGTCACCGCTATGCGATTTGACTTTACTGTGCAGTATTTTGCAGTTAATCTGTTCCCAGTTCTCAGATTGCTTGATCATCATTGCAGGTTTTATAAGCATAAAGTATCCGACGGCAAGTCCTATTACTAGAAATACAAGAAAAAAGAGCGGCAGGAATAGTATTACTTTCTTTTGTTTTGCATCTTCTTCTGATGTTGAAGTGAAGTTTAGCTCCTCCTCGCTCTCCTCACTATTTTTTTTCTTTTTCCAGGTGGCATATATACCTCCGAGTCCGATAAGTATAAAAATACCAGGAAGCAGTAGTAATGGAAGTATTACCCAAGGGACTTCTGCAACAAGCACAGCCTCTTCTGGAGCTTCGGGATTTACAAAACAGCTGTTTTTGCCCCGATGAAATTCTTTGATATATCCCTCTGCTTCCGAGTAGTCATCTATGGAAGTTTGATTAATTTTAAAGGAGTCTGTTTCGAAACTCTTTCCATTGTAGTTGTAGCTGTATTTGATCCCTACTTTATATCCACTGTTTTCATCTATCAGTTTAGATTCTGTTATGTTGCAGGGGACTTTTTGCCAGGAATTTACACTGTATGCTTTAAAGAAGAGAGTCAGCATGACTATGGAGAAACCCAGGCCGAATAGAAAGAAGATAAAAAAGAAGAAAGAGGTGCCTATTTTGCTGGCTTTGCCTATTTTTGAGTTTTTGTGTCGACTATTTGAATTAAAATTTATCTTCATCAGTTATTCTTTAGGATCAAGTGTTTTACGCAAGCCTTCACCTGCAAAATTAAATGAAAGAACAGCAATAAATAGTGCCAGTCCAGGGAATAGTGTCAGATGCCAATATGTGCTTGGATCTTCAAAGGACTGTCGGAGAAGCTCTCCCCAGCTTGCTGTTGGATCCTGTACCCCAAATCCGAGAAAACTAAGTGAACTTTCAGCAAGAATTGCACCTGCAATGCCAAAAGTGAAGCTGATCATAATAACTCCAACAAGGTTGGGGAGCAGGTGGTAAAGCATTATTCGCCATGTTGGAATGGCAAGAGATTCGCAGGCTTGGATAAATGGGAGCGAGCGAAGCTTGAGGGTCTCCCCACGAATCAACCTTGTAAGCCCAGTCCAGCCAGTAAAACCTATCACTGCAATTACAATCAGTATTGATTGCTGAAATTCCATATCCATCATAATTGACATTAGAATAAGAAGTAATAGAAAAGTTGGAAAGCATATTACGATCTCAACAAGTCTCATAACAAAAAAATCTGTTCTGCCCCCGAAATATCCAGAAATAAGACCTATGATAATGCCTATGACAATTGTAATGCTTGTCGCAAATATGCCGACTGCCAGTGATACCCGTGATCCATATATCATTCTGGATAAGACATCTCTACCTATTTTATCTGTTCCGAAGTAGTGTTTGAGTGACGGTGGAGTATATGGGATAGCCACATTTTCTGAAGGTCCATAGGGGACAGGTGCGAAAATCGCAAATTCTCCATTTTTAAGCTTTGCAGTCTCTGTACGCCAGTTTGTTTTATCAAGTCTTGGTTTGGTTACGGCAAACGGTATTAGAAGCATAATCGCAAGGGTTATGCCTATTGTTTTTAGATATTTTGCTTTTTTTCTAGCAAGGAAGATTAGAGTCAGTGCAATTGGGGAGAAAATAAAAATATAGTTAAAAAACTGTTCCACTATAATTTCACTGCTATCAGGAGCGAAGATATATCGGAGCATTGGAGATGAAAACATTCCTGAACGGTAAACAATCAATGGACGGCCATTAGCAAGCAGAGGTGCGAAAATCGCAGCTGCAATAATAAGTATCATTCCGACAAGACCAAGCTTGGCTAGATTGTCTTTCCGAAAGCGTTCTATCCCCTCTTGTAGTGGAGTTTTAAGTACTTTTTTTTGTTCTTTTGATGTTGTTATCTCTTCTGCCTTCTCTTTTTGATTCTCAGACTTAGAGCTTTGCTTGTCTTTTTTATTGTTCATTAATGGTTGCAACGAATTGTCTATTCCTAATTTATAATGATGTTAATTTATTTGCCCGCGGGTTTTACTGTAAAAGTTGTTTTACGTTTCTGCTTCGGAGGCTGAAGTTTTAGGTTAGTCGGAACTGGAACCGGCGGTTGTTTCTCTTTTATATTCAGAACCTCTTTTTGTCTAATATGAAAATCAGGATGTTCCTTGTTAGGTATTGGCGGATGCGGTATTGGTTCCTGTTTTTTCTCTATTTTTCTCTTTAAGAGAATTGGTGTTTTTTTTCTATCCATTGGTGGTAGAGTTCTAATAGGTAATGTAGGCGTTTCTTCTGAATCACCTTCTGTTTTCTGTGAAGGATTAGTGGGTATTGACATCTCTGTTGTAGGTTCACCTTCAAGAATAGCCGGAGGCACAGGAGATGGTTGTACTATATTTTTCATCAAAGGGGTAGGGGCAGGACTTGGGGTAGGTATATTTTTAGGCTCAGGTTTTGCCCCTACTGGAGGCGGAATAGCCTGACCTTTCTGTTCTGCCATTGCGACAGGTTTTAGTTCCACCTCGGTTGGTAGTCCAACTAGAAAAACGGTATTACCTATTGTTACTTTATCACCTTTTTTTAGTTCCTTGTCTTGAGGAGTTTCGATTGTAGGATTTTCAGTTATTGCTCCAGGTGGAAGTGGTTTTTCGTTAACAAGTGTTCCGTTTTTACTGCCCAGATCTCGAACTCTGGTTTTTTCTGACTCAAAAAGTAGAAGAACATGTTGTCTAGAGATTCTCATATCCTGATCATTTGGAATCTGCAGAGCACAGTGTTTTGAGCGTCCTATAATATAGGCCCCGTGTGTTTTAAAAACGAACTCTTCTCCGAAATGATCTCCTGCTATTACTTTCAGTCTCAGTTGTCTTGTCATTTTTAGTTAACCTGCATGTTAAAGTTTATATAAATAATCTCTCTGTGAAAAAAGTTACATCCCACCAAGGTGGGGTTTATTCCCATATAAAAATATATTTTGCCAAGCTTTTATTAAAAGCATATATACCTCGTATGCTTATCTGCTTTGCAGATCTGTCGCAATGCTCGAGTAGGCATCGAGGTAGTTTATTCTTGTACATAAAAATACTTTATCATAAATTAAAAAGATTGCAAGAGGATTGCTTGTGAATATAGCACAACTGTTAGCACGCATTTTTTTGACAGTCAAATAATACAAGAATGGGATGTTGGATTAAGAGTTGCGAAATACGCAGATTAGTTGATGGTTGTTGGTCGTTCTCCGATTCACTCTTCATCTTAATCTTTGTCTTTGTCTTAATCTTAATCTTAATCTTTGTCTTAATCCAAACTCCTCTTTCTTATTCCTTCTCTTCTTGATCTCTTTTTTTTAGTGTTACCCACTAATTTAGGTGAAGCCCCAAAATCTTAATTGCTCTTCGCTATACCGCAAGCGGTAGAGATCTTGTCTTTCTTTTGCTAGCTAATTAGGTTTAAGGAAAATGTTAAGATTTCATCCGAGCAAAGTATAGAAACTATGCGAAAAACAAAGTCAGTCACCGGCTGAAACGCAGTGGCATACAATTCCCCTGTCATCAAACGGAAACCTTGTACCATTGATCTCTTGATAATCTTCATGTCCCTTGCCAGCAATAAGAATTACGGTGTCAGAATCAGCTTCGGAAATCGCTATTTTTATCGCTTCAGCTCTATCTTGAATTATTGAGAAATTTATATTGTCAGGAATCCCAGATGCGATCTCATCTATTATCGTATCAGGATTTTCTGTTCTTGGATTATCACTTGTTATGATTATCTTATCTGCGAACTTCGCAGCAACCGCTCCCATTCGCGGTCGTTTTGTGCGGTCTCTGTCACCTCCACATCCGAAGACTATAGTTAATTTTCTATTTTCGAGCAGTCCTGATATTGTAGAAAGTACATTTCGCAGTGCATCATCGGTATGTGCGTAATCGACAAATACAAGAGGCGAATCTGAGCATTTTTCCATACGTCCTGGTACTGCATTCATCTTTGCGATTCCCGCAAGAATATCGCTGATTTCAATTTTTAACAGATATGCAGCTGTTGCGGCGGCGGCGATGTTGTAGGTGTTGAATCTGCCACAAAGCGGAGATTTGATTGCAAGCATATCTCCAGTCGGGAGCGATAGCGAAAACTCTGTCTTATTTATGCTAAGAACTATATCTGTTATACAAAAATCTGCGTTTTTCGCAGTTCCATAGGAGTATGTTTGGCTATTTTCGGAGACGGAAGTATATAGCCTCTGACCTGTCGGGTCGTCAATATTTATTACGGAATAGCCATTCTCTTCAATATGCTCCGCAAAAAGAGTCTTTTTCGCATCAAAATATGCATCCATACTTTTATGGTAGTCGAGGTGATCTCCCGAGATATTTGAGAATATTCCGACTGCGAATTTCGCAGATCCTATTCGATTCTGGTCAAGTGAGTGGCTAGACACTTCCATTACCACATGACGGCAGGCGGCGTTGTTCATTGCAGCAAAGAGTTTCTGCAGTTCTACGGCATCAGGGGTTGTACGTTCGGCGGTAATAATTGTTTTGCCTGTATTATATTCCACTGTAGAAATAAGACCGCATTTTGCGTCTTGAGTTTCCAGAATTGATTTTAGGATATATGCGGTAGTTGTCTTGCCGTTTGTACCAGTAATTCCGGTAAGAATAAGTTTTTTTGACGGATAATCATAAAAGAGTTCTGCGAGTTTCGCATAAGCGGAATAGGAGTTGGAAACTTTGATAAATAGAATGTTATCAGGAGACGCTTGCGGCAATTCCTCGCATACAATAACCGTTGATCCTGCGAGAATCGCAGATTTGATAAAACTGTGCCCATCGGAATTGCTGCCCCTTATTGCAACAAAAACTGTTTTTTTAGAGGCTTGTCGTGAATCATTTGTAACTACCTTAGGGGGCCGGATAGGGGAGGGGCCTTCGGAGAATATTACAAGATCCCCAAGTGCTGCAACTATTTTTTGATCTAAATTTTTCACTTTTTAAATTTTTCCAGAATCTTTTCTGCAATGGCAGTGCGTCCATCATCTCCATCATATTCCAATTGACGCCAGTTCCAGTGAAAACCGTCTTCAACATCTCTTGGAATAACATGCAGATGTGCATGCATAACAACTTGCCCAGCACACGCTCCATCTGCAAGGTGCAGATTAAATCCGTCAGCATCAAGTGCCCGCTTAAACGCTACACCGAAACGACTGCCGATATGAAACATACGTCCCGCAATCTCTTCTGGAATGCTTGACGCACTTACATGGTGCTCCTTGGGAATTACCAGAAGATGTCCGGGGTTGATTGGTGAAATATCAAGAAACGCATAGACAAGCTCATCCTCATACATTTTTACGGATGGTAGTTCTCCAGCTATGATCTTACAAAAAATACAGTTTTTCATACGAAACTCCTCAAAATTTAATTTGATTTTATACTGTGCACGGATGTAATCTTAACATTTTCTTTAAACTAACTTAGCTAGCAAAAGAAAGACAAGATCTCTACCGCTTGCGGTATATAATAATTTTTTTACTCATGTTCAACCCCATCTTGATGGGATTAAATATCTTATTTTCCATACTAGATATAAAATAGTTGAACCTCAGCTTAAAGCAAAGCATTATTTTGCGAAATTCGTAATATTTATGATACCTTTCCAAAGCAGAATTCCTTAAAGAATACACAAGCGAGACGCTTGTGCTACATTTCCCCCCTCTGCCTTTAAACAAGGCAGAGGGGGGAAGAGAAAACGATACTTGGAACATCGGATTCTCCTGTCTCTAAGTTTATTAGAGATGATAGTAATCATGCCTGAAAGGCTTCTGAAGTACGTTAGACATTCTTGTCTGACATGGGGCAAGGGATGGGGAATAAGAAAAGTCCTTTGACAAGTCTTACAGGCTCTGGAAGGGCATATTTTTATGCTTGTTTTTTTACGCTATGTCAGGCAGGAATGCCTAACGTACTTGAAGAGAAAAAATACAAGGAATAAGAAAGAGGAGTTTTGATTAAGACAAAGATTAAGAGAAGAGTTTAGATTAAGACAAAGATTAAGAAAGATTTTTGGACTTGACAATCAACCTGCCCTTTGTTTATTGATTTCATTCTAATAGAAGCTATTGTAAGGCTATGGATAAATGCACGGAAAATGAAAATAATTTAAAAATTGTTAGAAAGGTAACATGGGTAGGGGCTTTTCTCAATGTTATGCTCTCTGCTGTTAAGATAAGTGTCGGTTTTTTTGCTATGAGCCAATCCCTCATTGCTGATGGGTTTCACTCACTCTCTGATTTGATTACTGACGGTGCTGTTATTATCGGATCCCGCTTCTGGGGTATTGAACAGGATGAAAAACATCCATACGGACACCAGAGGCTTGAGACTATGATAAGTCTTTTTATTGCCTTCCTTCTTGCTGTTGTTGCATGCGGAATAGCCTGGAAGGCGATTTACACAATGCATGATAAATCTTCTGCGCCACCTAGAATGATCGCATTTTATGTTGCACTTATTTCAATTGTAACTAAAGAGGCACTATATCGATGGACAGTAAAACGTGGAAAGTCTATAGGGAGTATGGCGCTGGTCTCCAATGCTTGGCATCACCGAAGCGATGCGTTGAGTTCGATTCCAGTCGCAATTGCCATTGTCGCTTCATTCTTTTTTCCTGAATTGACATATCTTGATCATATTGCCGCAATTATTGTAAGTGCGATGTTGCTGAAGGCGGCTTTTTCAATTGCTGCACCGTGTATCAGTCAGATAATGGATGTACAGGGCGATCGTCATCTTGCAGAGATATTAAAGGAGTTAGAGCAGAACGAACCTAAAATTGATGAGTTTCATAAGATACGAAGTCGTACTTCCGGTTCCTCTATCTTTGTTGATCTGCACATGCTAGTTAATCCATTAATGAGCGTAGCAGATTCACATGCCTTGACCAAAACTGTAGAAAAAAAATTAAAAGACCATAACGCTGATATTGTTGATGTAACAATACACGTAGAACCTTCAAATACCGATTAGCTTCATGTTGTTGGTTGTTGGTTTCTTCATTCTCTTGCATTTTCTTCAAGTAGCATGCGTTGTCCCCAACGCATTAAGCAAGCAAACAATACGCAAAAAAAAGACAATAAATAAAGTCTTGCAGGCTGTTCTTTTGCTTATTCTTTTACATCTCTTTCAGCCTTTGCTATTTGCGTTGGGACAACGCAAGCTACTTAAGAGTACCGCAAACAGTAAGACCATTTTTTTTGCTTGCAACGTTAAATTTGTGACGGGTTAAAACCCGTCCTACGTATGTCGGAATTCATTCCGACACTTTTTATGCTACAAAATAGGAACAGCTTAATGGTCAACCATAAAAAACTTACAGAGTCCTGCAAAAAGTGATGCCGCAGCTAGAATTGGTGTTGAGTCGACTTGCTTCTCATGCATTATCTATTTCCGTAAGAGTGTTTAAGATAAAGATTTTGTAAATACAATAAGTTGATTAAGCTTTTCGAGTGCTTTACCTGAGTCAATGGATTCAGATGCAAGTGTTAGGGCATCTTTCCAATTATCTGTTTTTCCAGAGACAATCATTGAAGATGCTGAGTTTATAAGAACGATGTCGCGTTTCGGACCTTGCTGCTTACCACTTAGTATCGCTCTCAGTATGTTTGCGTTTTCCGCAGGCGTACTTCCTGAAATTTCGTCTTGTGCGACATTCGCAATTCCGTACTCTTCTGGATTGAGATCATACTCCAGGATTTTTCCGTTGCGAACTTCGCAGATATGCGTGGAGGTTGTTGTTGTAATTTCGTCGAGACCGTCTTCTCCGTGTACTACTAATATGTGCTCTTTACCTATCTGAAGTGCCGCTTCGGCAATAAGGCGACAGAGTGGTTTAGAATATACCCCGATTGTCATACGTTTTGTTGACGCCGGATTACAGAGCGGGCCGAGAATGTTAAAGATTGTCCGTGTGGCTAACTCTTTACGTACTGGCATCGCGTATTTCATTGCAGGGTGGAGGAGGGGAGCGAATAAAAAAGATATACCAACGGCATTTAATGTCTGCTCCATTTGAATTGGAGTCAGTTCAAGATTGATTCCAAGTTCTGAAAGTACATCAGCGGCACCAGAGAGGCTAGATACTGCTCTGTTTCCATGTTTGGCAACTGTTATTCCTGCTCCCGCAGCGACAAATGCAGATGTGGTCGATATGTTAAACGTTTTTGCCCCATCTCCACCAGTTCCTACAATATCTATCACATTGGGATCCTCGCAATTTATTTTTGATGCGTGGTTATTCATCGCAGCAGCACATCCACCGATTTCAGACGCTGATTCCCCTTTGATTTTTAGGGCAGTCAGCCATGATGAAAGTTTGACAGCTGAAACGTTTCCAGACATAATCTCTTCCATTGCTGCTTCAGCTTCTTGAAGTGTAAGGTCTTCTTTTGCATATAGTTTTTTTAGTGTATTATTAAACATAGGAGCTCCGTTCTTTATTATTGGTTATGGATTAATTTTAGTATATTTTCAAATTTTCTGCACGATTTATCGAAAGAGAGTTCGGCTGCTACTTTTAGAGCATTATTGCGAATTTCGCAAATGTTATCGATTGCCATATTGTATGTTTTTTCTACAGTTTCAGCAGTTGCATCTGCATCGCCTTCAGGCACAAACATAGCGAAGTTTTCAATCTCTGAAAAGTTTTTATAGCTAGATATAGAGCTCAACACAGCAATCGTACCTGAACTCAATGCCTCAAGAGCTGGGAGCCCGAATCCCTCACCCTCTGTTGAATTGGATATATATATGTGCGAACTTCGCAAAATGTTTGCAAGTTGTTCAGAAGGTATATTTTCGTAGAATGAATCGACATCACTATTTTTTCTTTCATAATCAAGAATTTTAGGTGCAATGCGTATGAATTTAATTGGGAGACCTTTCTGTTTTAATATCTTGATCGCTTTTAGGGTTGTTTCTATGCCTTTGAATGTTACCTTGCGTGGACCAATATTTACAATCTGCAAGGGGTTGGCTTTAGAAAAATTGCCCCACTTGATTTCAGGCAGGTGATAAAATATATCCTGTCTGATTCCATTGGTGCATAGTGCAACGGTACGGTTATAGCGCTCCTCCAACTCCTCTTTTAGGTGTTTTGATACGGTGATTAATTTGGTAGGCAGGCTATAGACTTTTTCGATTCTTATCTTCTTTTTTGCCCAGGATCGTCTCTTCTTTGCCAGCTTGATTCTGTTTATCAGTCCACTACCTGCATATTTTTGCGGGGTGACTAGACCATTAATTCTTTGTTCCAGGTCAGTTATCTCCAATCCTTGACAGAAATGGACTACTGTTCCCTTTTTTGCATTGTAGGCTTTTTCTACTTCACGTGGGGTGGTTGCTACAATAATATCACATTGTGGGATGTTTTTAGGAGAAAAATCTTTTACAATAGTAATATCAAGCATCTCAGAGAGTGCACCGCGTTGCTCCTGTATGAGAAGTTTTACGTCATGCTTCTGCGTCCGTAGGTATTGAACATACTCAAAGTAGAGTTTTCTACCCCCAGAAAAATTCATATTATCACTTAAAAATACTAATTTCATTTTTATATACTTTATTTTTTTGTTTTACAGTCTATATAAATTTAGCATCAAGATGGAAAGACGCAAAGATTGAAGTGAAAATATAGAATTTTTTTCTGATATGAATGCTTTTTGAAATAAGTTGAAATTTTTGCTTGTTTTTTTTTAAATACAATCTATTTTATTTGCCCTTTTTATGTGATATAGCTATATCTACTTGAATAGGGTGCATTTAAACGCATTTGCGTTTATATTTATTGGTTTTTTTATTTTGAAATAAGAATTATACGTATTTTTAACTTAAGGAGAAGACTTAAATGTCAAAGAAAATGGTAACTATTACCGGAAACACAGCAGCTGCTCATGTGGCCTGTGCATTTAGTGAAGTCGCTGCAATCTATCCCATCACACCATCCTCAGATATGGGTGAAATGGCGGATATATGGGCAAGTCAGGGCTTGAAGAATATTTTTGGAAAACCTGTTGATGTTGTAGAGATGCAATCTGAAGCTGGTGCCGCTGGAGCAGTCCACGGATCTCTCAGTGCAGGAGCTTTAACTACAACATTTACCGCATCTCAGGGGCTTCTTCTTATGCTCCCGAATATGCACAAAATTGCAGGCGAAATGCTTCCTACAGTTTTTCATGTTTCTGCACGCTCACTTGCATGTCAGGCTCTTTCAATTTTTGGAGATCACTCTGATGTAATGTCTGCAAGAAATACAGGATTTGCTCTGTTGGCTGCGGCTTCAATTCAGGAAGAGATGGATTTGGCGGTTGTAAGTCATCTTGCTACTCTTAAATCTCAAGTTCCTTTCCTTAGTTTCTTTGATGGCTTTAGAACATCACATGAGATTATGAAGGTTGAAGAGATTGATTACGATACAATGGATGAACTGCTTGATAAAAAGCTTGTCAGAAGGTTTAAAGACCGTGCGATGCGTCCGGATGCACCTTATGCAAAAGTTGGTGCACAGAATCCAGATGTATATTTTCAGGGACGTGAAACTGTAAATAAATACTACGATGCAACTCCTGGAATTGTTCAGGATTATATGGATAAACTGGCAGCTAAGATTGGCAGACAGTATCACCTCTTCGACTATGTTGGAGCACCTGATGCAGAAAAAGTAATTATAGCAATGGGATCTTCATGCGAAACTATAGATGAGACCGTTGAATACCTAGTTGCAAAAGGCGAAAAGGTTGGAGTAATTAAAGTTAGACTTTTCCGTCCATTCTCAGCAAAAGCATTTATTGATTGTATTCCAGCAAGCTGTAAAAAGATTGCAGTATTAGACAGAACAAAAGAGCCGGGTGCAGTAGGCGAACCTCTTTATATGGATATTGCTACAGTTCTTTCAGATAGAGATATCAAAATTATCGGTGGACGTTATGGACTTTCAAGTAAAGAATTTACTCCTACGATGGTTAATGCGGTTTATGAATATATGGATGATGGTAAACACGGGTTTACTGTTGGTATCGAGGACGATGTTACAAACACCTCAATTCCGATAAATTGCGAAATCAACACTGCGGACAAAGATACAACGTGCTGTATGTTCTGGGGACTCGGATCAGACGGTACTGTTGGAGCAAATAAAAACTCTATCAAAATTATCGGAGACAACACCGATATGTATGCTCAGGGATATTTTGTATATGACTCTAAAAAGTCTTACGGAATAACTATTTCTCATCTTCGTTTCGGAACAAAAGAGATCAAATCAACATACCTAATCAACAGTTCTGATTTTGTTGCATGTCACAATCCTGCATATATCGGACGTTATGATATGATGAAAGGGCTCAAAGCGGGAGGAACATTCCTTCTTAACTCTGAAACTGCAGCGTCAGAAGTTTTTGAAACACTAACTGAAGATATGCAGCGTTATATCATTGATAATAAGATTAAGTTCTATACAATTGATGCATTAAAGATTGCTGAAAAAGTTGGTTTGGGTAATAGAATTAACACTGCAATGCAGGTTGCATTCTTCAAACTCGCAAATATCATTGATCCTAGTGATGCTATCGGATACATTAAAACAGCAATTGAAAAGACCTTTAAAGTAAAGGGTGATGATATTGTTAAGATGAACTGGGCTGCTGTTGATGGTGCACTTGATGCTCTCGCAGAAGTTAAGATCCCTTCTGAAATTACAAAATCGTTTACACCAATTCAGATTATAAAGGATGATGCAATTGATTTTGCAAAAAATGTTATAAAACCTGTTATGCATCTTGAAGGTGATGATATACCTGTTTCAGGAATGTCATTTGACGGGATTGTTCCGACTGGTACAACATGTCTTGAAAAACGTGGTATTGCACCTCGTAGCCCGAAATGGATATCTGATAACTGTATTCAGTGTAATCAGTGTGTAATGGTCTGTCCTCATGCTGTTGTAAGAGCAAAACAGATTGCCCCTGCGGATCTCGCAGATGCACCTGAAGGATTTGAAACTGTTCTCTCTAGGACTAAAAATGAAAGTGACTTGCAGTATAGACTTCAGGTCTACTGTGAAGATTGCACAGGTTGTGGAGTATGTGTGGATATCTGTCCTGCAAAAACTAAAGCACTTGAGTGGACAACACTTGAAGAGTACAGAGCAGTTAATGAACCTGCGAAAGTCGCATATTTTGATGCACTTCCGGATAATGTAACTGAGGGTATTGATGAAAATTCACTCAAGGGTGTTCAGTTCAAGAAACCTCTCTTTGAATTCTCAGGAGCATGTGCTGGTTGCGGAGAAACTCCGTACGTTAAACTTGCAACACAGATTGCCGGTGAGCGTATGATTATTGCCAATGCAACAGGTTGTTCTTCTATTTATGGTGGAACATTTCCGACAATTCCTTACTGCAAAACAAAAGAGGGCAGGGGACCTACCTGGGCCAACTCTCTATTTGAAGATAATGCAGAATACGGATTCGGTATGCGCCTAGCTGTTGACAAAAACCGTGAACTGTTGAAATATAATGTAGAGAAACTTCTAGAAACTGGCAAAGGTGCTTCAGATGAAATGAAGTCCGCTCTTACTGCATCTATTGACTTATGGGAAGTAAAAGGCGGCGACGCATTTACAGCACAGGATAAAGTGAAAGCACTCCTCCCAGCAGCAATTAAAGATGCACCTTGCGATAAATGCAAAATTATTCTCGAAAAGATTCAGGAACTCCAGGATTATTTCGTTGATAAGAGTGTATGGATTATCGGTGGTGATGGATGGGCTTATGATATCGGTTACGGTGGACTGGATCACGTTGTTGCATCAGGCAGAAACGTTAATATCCTCGTAGTTGATACTGAAGTATATTCAAATACAGGTGGACAGGCTTCTAAAGCTACTCCGATTGCCGCTGTTGCGAAATTCGCAAACGCCGGTATGCGCCTGACTAAGAAAAATCTCGGTTTCATGTGTATGAGTTACGGATATGTTTACGTTGCATCTGTTGCAATGGGAGCAAATAAAGTCCAGACTCTTAAGGCATTCCAGGAAGCGGAAGCTTACGACGGACCTTCAATCATTATGGCATACGCTCCATGTATCGCTCATGGTATTGATATGTCTAAGTCGGTTACAGAAGAGAAGCGTGCTGTTGAGTGTGGCTACTGGCCTCTATACAGGTACAATCCTCAACTGGATAAACCATTCACATGGGAAACGAAAGAACCTACAGGAAACTTCCAAGAGTTTCTTAGAAGTGAACGTCGTTATACAACTCTTCTCAAGACTGCACCAGATGAGGCTGAAGCCTTATTCCAGCAGGCGGAAGAAGATGCGAAACGCCGCATGACCTTCTACCAAAAGATGGGCGAGATTATGTAGTTCATTTTTGAATTGCTAATTACAAATTACCGGCCGGTCTGCGAATTTCGCAGATCGGCCGTTTTTTATGATTCCCAAAAGTCCGATTCCTTACGCTCGTCCAAAATCGAACAAAGGTCAGAGGTCCGCAAATAAATAGCCCAGAAAATAAGTGGGTTGATAATCAACCTGTCCCTATTTTGTATAGCTTTTTAGCGCTGGCGAGAGCGGAATTTAAGTTTACGTAACTCAATCACTTATATTTGCACGATTTAAGTGATATGCGTATTTCGCATTTTCTATCCTTCCTCTTGCATACTATAACCACTATTCCGTTTTATCATCCCAACGTGCGCGAATCTTACGATCTTCAAAAACTTTTATGAACTTTTTTTTAGTCATGAGTGCCCCCCGATTTTACGACTCTCTTTTTTAGCTTGATTACTCAAGGCATTGATCGTTTTCAGGTACTCCTTTTCAACTTGTTCGAGGGTTTTGGCTTTGTACTTTTTATACTCGCCTTTTGCCTTATCTTTCGCTTTGTCAGAGGAGATAGAGCCTGCATTTTTCAGTAGTTTACGCCCCGCTGATGAGAGGATACTCTCTAATTGCTGAACAAAATCTGCCATGCGCATCTCTCTCTCTTCAATGGCATTTAGTTCGGCTAAATCGAAATAGGCAGATACAAGGTTGTTAAGAACACGGAGCTCTTTTTCAGCGAGGTAGTTTTTAGCCACCATCGCTTCAGCCTGTGTGGGCTGTGTTCCTTTAAAACTGGTTAATCCTGCAAAGGGCTTGTTGCTATCCACCCGCAAATAGATAACCTCGCTTGCAGTATTACCATGGGCGGCAAAGTGGAGCTTGTTTTGAACAATCTTGAAAAAGGCAATACTCTCGTTACTCTTGGAGTCGTAATCTTTTGCAGTGGTGTATAACTCCAATACTTGGCGATAGAGCACTTTTTCACTGGAGCGAATATCTCGGATGCGATCAAGTAACTCTTTCCAGTAGGTACCGCCGCCCAAATTTTTGAGTCGTTGGTCGTCCATTGCAAACCCTTTTACAATGTACTCTTTTAAGCGTTGCGTTGCCCACTGTCTAAACCGTGTTCCCTGCACAGATTTAACGCGGTAGCCTACCGAAATAATTACATCTAAATTATATAAATTAGTTGGTTTGGTAGAAAAATCGGAAATTCCGATTTTTCTCATGGTCTCCTCTTTTATAAGCTCTTTTTCTTTATAAATATTAAGAATATGCTCATTGATCGTTGAGCGGCTTTTAGCAAAAAGATCAGATATCTGTTCTATTGACAACCAAACCGTTTCATTTTTCACACGAACAGAGATGTCGAATTTACCATCATCGCTTTTATAAATAAGTATATCGCTTCCTTGATTAATCATTTTTAATCTCCGCAACGATAGCATCAATATCTGTTCTCAATGTATCAATCTTAGCCACGGTAGTTTTAATTGCATCATCTTTTATCTCATCGGTGATAACGGCATCGGGGAGCTTTGCGTAGTTGACGCTTTCATCACCTGCTTCGATATAGCTAGAGAAGTTTTCGCTGATAAAGCGGTAGAGGAGAGTACCAAGTACATACTGTTTAAAACCCCATACATCGATTGATCCACGAACATCGTTGGCTATATTCCAAATTGGGGCTTGTAGTTCGGCTCTTTGCTGTACATTGGTCATTTTTATATCCTATTTGAATATGTTCAAAATATACATTAGTTAATAATCAGCCTAGCTGATATTCATCTTGATTTCTTCCACTATATCACAATAGCATAATAGCATAATAGCATAAGTAAGTGATAAATCAAAGCGATAATCAACCTGTCCCCTTTTTTGTACTAAAATCTGCGAGTTTCGCATTCTTTTTCATCTTCAAGGATTTTCTCTCCTAGAACGTCCTAAGGAGCACCTGCCAGCGGTACGCTGGTGAGATGACTTTCTTGGTTCGACGATCATTTTTGGTTTGAGTCGTTTCTCCAGCTCTTTATTCGACCTTCACATGTGTATAGGCGTTCCATCCATTGTAGGGACGACCTTTAAGGCTGTTGGTGATGCGCATGAACTCTCTGCCTTGCATCGTGACAACCAACGTGCTGGCGTCATGCCATGTAAAGCAGACGCCAGGCTCAATCGGAATCAAAGTCTCGGTAACAAGACAAGTGTTGCGTTCCTTTGGAAACAACTCGATGCCGTATCCCAAGGGTATCTTCTTGCTGTCTCTGACAATGAAGACGTTGATCCACGTCCCACTGTCCGGTGATGCGGCCCTCCAGTAGTCAGGCGGCTCTGCCCTCATCGGGTTCTCGGAATCGTACATTTCCGGTGGCAATTGCTTAAACCGCTCGCGGATTGCATCGTAAACCAGTGGAGGCTGCTCCGGCGATGCATGGACCTTGTCGAACGTCACAGTCGAGTGTGGATGATCCGCTATAGCTTTAGCGGAGTAGGAAGTGGAATCTGAGTTAGATGAAGCCTCTGGTTCGGTTTTTGATCTCGATTTTATAGGCTTACACCATGACTGAAGCCCACTTTGTCCATTGATATTGAAACGGAGAATGTAAGCATTCGAATTATCACTGAGGAAGTAATAGAGATCTTTACCAAAGCTTTTTTCATCAGGGAAATAATATTCGGTTGTCATGTGTATCGTAGCTTCATGGGGATTCCTTAAGCTGGTTTTAGAATCGAAAGATACAGTTGATGAGCAATCCAGAATATTAAGAACTTCCTCTCGCGTCATTCCTTTTTTCAACTTTTCCAATCCTGGAAAGTCTTTGTCAACACTAGTGCATCCTATGATCAAGATGGAAAGACAAAATATTATGATTTGAATTCTTTTTTTCATTCTATATCACCTAGCTCATGTGCGGAGCGTTAGCTAGTTACATGATGCGATCTTGATATACGCTTTATCCATTTTCTCTTTAATGGCGAATGCGTATGGTTAATTGTTTTTTCTCTTCCTTTTAATATATCATTATTTGCGAATTACGCAATAAATCTAGCGAAACCTTTTGACTTTTCTCTCGTACTCCTATGAGCATGTAGAGTTCTATGACTCAATTTGTTCGATTTTTTTTATTTATATTATGCTGGAGTTCCTGTATCTATCATAGATGTTGCGATGTTCCCTAAAATTAACCGATGATCCATTGTTGACTCTTCACAACAGGAGTTGATTTTCCAAAGAACGTGTCCTGTTATTGTTGGCTTTAGCTTGCGCATTTCATATCTTGATTTGCTATCTGATGACACAAATACAAAAAGAAGGGGGCAGGTTGATAGTCGTTTTATTCATCTCCACGGGAGAATGGGAATCTTGCGGCTACAATGAGTTTTGCAAGCCAAAACAGAGGTTCCGGGTAATTAATACAAACCGTCTTCTTCAAGTATTTTCTATTTCGGATATTGAAACATTCAGAAGAT
>JAUUYH010000076.1 GCA_030590505.1 Kiritimatiellota bacterium | reverse complement strand
ATTGGTCATGAAATTACGAAAGATTGGTCTGATGAACAACTGCTCGGCGATTACCGCTGTGAACTCGCACGTACCATTACCTATGAAAAAACAGAGAACAGTGCAGTAATTGAAGCCGCAATGCGAAAAGCAAGAAAAAGCGAAACCATGCCTGTCAAATTCCTCCGTAGAATGCGTCATATCACAGATGGTGGAATAATAGGCTCAAAACTTTTTGTTCAAGAAACAGCTGCTCAGTTCCGTGAACGCGGTAAGGTTATGAAGAAAAAACTCAGTCGCGGTAAGAACCATAACGGCACCAATCTATACTGTTACAAACAGCTCAGATCAAAGACCTAAGAAACCGATTACTTAAAACCCAACAAAACACAGGACACAGTCCTTTGCTTTCCCCTGCCTTGAATTCCCAAAAAATAGCGGAAATAGCGTAAAATGATGATTAAGCAGTCCCCTCAAATCGCACAGAGATGAAATTTGCTCCTATGTCTTATCTGGCGGATATGGAATTCGTCATTTCGCCTTATAAAGAGACAAAAAATCCAATAATGAATAATGATCATTGAAAAAGGCGACTATCAACCTGTCCCTAGTCTTGCGCAAGTCGGGCAGATATGGAATCTGCCCCTACGTTTTATCGGGGACTGACTGGGGACAGGTTGATTGTCAACTTTTTTTGTTTATTTAAATTAATGGCACACATGGATGAATATGTGTGATGGAATGGAAAGTAAATACCAGTTTTAGGATTTCACAAGGCAAACAAAAAGAAGATATAGGATTTAGAATAGATTTCCACGATTGGTGGGCAAAAACGACGAGAGTATCTATTTTTTCTCGATTTTAGGAAAAATAACATAAATGCGGAGTAAGTTTACTTGTAAATAGCGTGCTGGTGAATATATTTGATGCTCACTGATAATAATCATAAATTTTATATTTTAATAAGGAGTTAGCAATGAACAAAAAGACAGTAAAAGATGTTAATCTAGCAGGTAAACGCGTAGTTATGCGTGTTGATTTTAATGTACCTATCGAAAATGGAAAAATTGGAGACGATACAAGAATCCGTGCGGCACTTCCTACAATCAAATATGTAATTGAACAGGGTGCATCACTTGTACTTCTTTCCCATCTTGGACGTCCTAAGGGTGAAGTGAAATCTGAATTCAGCCTTAAACCTACAGCGGATAGGCTTTCTGAACTTCTCGGTAAAGGTATAAAAATGGCTTCCGACTGTATCGGAGCAGATATTGTTGCACAGGCTGAAGCACTACAGGCTGGCGAGATTATGGTTTGCGAAAATACACGTTACCATAAAGAAGAAGATATGAAAGTGAAAACTGATGAAGATAAAGCCCTTCAGGATGCGTTTGCAAAAGAGCTTGCAAAACTTGGAGATGTTTATGTGAATGATGCATTCGGAACTGCACATCGTGCACACTGTTCAACCGCTCTTATCACAAAGTATGTTGATACATGCGTTGCTGGATTCCTTATGGAAAAAGAGATCCAGTTTTTAGGTCAGGCTGTTGCTGATCCAGAAAAGCCGTTTATCGCAATTATTGGTGGAGCAAAAGTCTCTGGAAAACTAGAAGTGCTCACTTCACTGCTTGATAAAGTGGACGTTATCCTTATCGGTGGCGGAATGGCTTACACATTCCTCAAGGCACTTGGACACGAAGTCGGAGGATCTCTCGTGGAAGACGATCTTATTGATACTGCAAAAAGTATTCTTAAAGATGCTAAAGCAAAGGGTGTTAAATTTCTGCTTCCTGCTGATAACCTTGCAGCTGATAAATTTGCGAATGACGCAGAAATTGAAACTGTAGGGCAAGATATCCCTGTTGGATGGATGGCACTTGATGTCGGTCCGCAAACTGTTGCAGAATATGCTACGGAAATCGCAAAAGCAAAAACTATCGTATGGAACGGGCCAATGGGTTGCTTTGAAATGTCGAACTTCGCCGAAGGTACAACGGCTATATGCAAAGCAGTTGCTGCAAGTGATGCAATCAGCATAATCGGTGGTGGAGATTCTGTTGCAGCAGTCAACCAGAGTGGTCTTGCGGATCAGATGTCACATATATCTACTGGTGGCGGTGCTTCTCTTGAATATCTAGAAGGTAAAGTGCTTCCTGGTATCGACGCACTTGATAACAAGTAGATAGTAAGCTTTTTAATGGTACTTACTGCTATTAAATGGTGAACATATGCTTATGATTGCAAATTTGAAAGAACAATAAATATAATCTAACACAATAAAAGAAGGAAAATAGAATGAGAAAGACAATTATTGCCGGAAATTGGAAGATGAACAAAACAGCTGCTGAAGCTAAAGCGTTTATTGAGGAGTTTAAACCTTTAGTTGCAGGTATTGACAGCGTGGAGATTGTACTCTGTCCTGTATTTACTGCTCTGACATCTGCTGTTGAAGCGGCTGCGGGATCAAATGTGAAAATTGGTGCTCAAAATATTCACTGGGCTGAAAACGGAGCATATACTGGTGAAATCTCTGCGGCAATGCTGAAAGAGACAGGAATTGATTATGTGATTATCGGACACAGCGAACGCCGTCAGTATTTTGGTGAAACTGACGAAACAGTAAATCAGCGCCTGAATGCTGCTCTTGCTGCAGATCTTATTCCTATGGTGTGCATCGGCGAGCTTCTTGAAGAGCGTGAAGGTGGAAAAACTGAATCTGTTCTTGATACACAACTTAAAGGTGGTCTTGCTGGTATCTCAAAAGATGATATGGCGGGTATTGTTGTCGCATACGAACCAGTATGGGCAATTGGAACAGGGAAAACAGCAACACCTGAAATGGCTGAAGATACTCATGCATACATTCGCAAGGTTCTTACAGAAATGTTTGATGCAGAAACTGCTGAAAAAGTTAGAATCCAGTACGGTGGCAGCATGAAAGGTGCGAACTCCGCAGAACTTGTAGCTCAGGCTGATATTGACGGCGGACTAGTTGGAGGCGCAGCTCTTGAACCTGCTTCATTTGCTGAACTGATCACCAATGCCTGCTAATAATTGCGAATTTCGCAACAAGCAAATATAAAAAACGGGGAGCATTTTGCTCCCCTTTTTTTTATGATATAGCATTTTGGGATTTTATTAATCCCACCAAGGTGGGTTTAATTCTCCGTCCCTTTGGGGCGTTTCCATATATGAAAAATATTTTGCCAAGCATTTATTAAAAGCGTAGATACCTCGTGTGGTTATACCGCAAGCGGTAAATCTCTTGTCTTTCTTTTGCTAGCTAATTAAGTTTAAAGAAAATGTTAGGATTTTATCCGTACAAAGCATCTCTTCTTTGCAGATCTGTCGCAATGCTCGAGTAGGGACCGAGGCAGTTCATTCGCGAAAAACCTCGTTAAATATATCAATATACTTTGTTTTTAGTGGAAAATAATCAATAGACGGTTGTAATTACTGATTTTAAATATATAATTCACCTCTTAAATATTTATACACAACTATTATAACTAATATGGAGAATATATAATGAATGCTTTTATTATTGTTTTAACTGTAATTGATGCGATGGTCGCACTTTTACTTATCGGCGTAGTACTTATTCAGCAGTCTAAGGACGGTGGATTGGGCGGGTCAGCTTTCGGTGGGGCTGGTGGCTCAGTATTTGGTGGCCAAGCGGCAGATCATCTGGCTAAAATTACAGTAGCTCTATCTTCAATCTTTCTTGTTTTGACTTTGTCACTTGCGATTATCACAGGACGCAGAACAACAGATGAACGCTTAGTTGATGATAATGCACCTTCAGAAATGACAGCTACTCCCTCAACAGAAAAAACTGATGTCCAGAAAGAAGATAAGGATATCATTAATGAAATTGATGGCATAAAAGATATAAAACTTGCAGTTCCAGAAAAAACACCAGTCAAAATTCCTACAGCAACAACAAAGCCTGTAAAAATCAATAAACCAATCGAAGAACCAACCGCTCCTAAGAAATAAGAGAGCGGGTGTTTTCTTGGTACTACAATGGCATAGCTAGATCTTGAGTTGTCTGTCGTTTTTGTTATCTGTTTTTTAACCCATTCTAGATCTTGCATTTATGCAGTCAATGTTGTTGATTTTTCTTTTTGTTTTTACTTTCTTCTTTTGGAATATTCCTGTTTTAGAACCTCAATCCCCTTAATTAGTATATTGGTGTTGATCTCGGAAATTTCAATTTTATTACCAAGCTGGTCTGGCATTGTGATATGCAGTTCGCCGCCGAGATGTTCTCTGAAATCTTCAATTCCGTCAAGAAGTAAGAGTGTCTTATCGGTTTTTTTTGCCGATAGTTCTGGTACATATATCGGAAGTCGCATTCTTTTGTATGCTATAAGTAGTTTTTTGAATATCTCCTCATCAAGGTGTCCTGTTTGTGTTGCGTAGTATGAGTCGAGAAGAATCCCGATCCCTACAGCTTCTCCATGGCGTAGCACTCCATTGGTGCAAATCTCCAACTTGTGTGCAGCCCAGTGTCCAAAATCGAGTGGACGTGCACTTCCAAATTCAAATGGATCACCTGATGTTGCAATATGTTTGAGATGAAGTTTTGCGCAGTGCGCAATTAATTTTTTCATTGAATGCATATCTCGCTTTGCGAAGTTCGCAGAGTTTTGTATAATCCATTCAAAGAATTCTACATCGTTAATCATTGCAACTTTTATTGCCTCTGGTACACTTGAAATCCAGTCACGGTATTTTAGAGATTTTAGAAAATTACAATCATTTATCACTGCATATGGGGGGGCAAATGTCCCGATGAAATTCTTTTTATTGAACATGTTTATGCTTGTTTTTACACCTACCCCAGAGTCACATTGCGAAAGTGACGTTGTCGGAATCCGTATCTGTCTGATGCCGCGATGTACAAGTGATGCCGCCATGCCGACGGAATCCAGGATTGCCCCACCGCCAATAATGGCAACGAAAGAGTGTCTGCATAGTTTGTTTTTTGCAAAAAGAGAGCAAAGTTTCTCAATTCTGTCGAATGATTTGAAACTTTCTCCTCCGTTAATTATCTCCGGAGGTGTACTCATTGCAAGGATATTTTTGTTATATGTACAATACTCTGTTATCATTTTTTGCAGATCTGGGAAGTGTTTTATAACGTTGCGTTCAATCATAAAAAGAATTTTATACGGAAGGAGATTTCCTCCGTTTTTACTTACAGTATGAGTCAATAGATTGTTTTCCAAATCAAAAATCCCCTGAGTAAATAGGACGTCATAATCGTATTTAACGCTGAACTTTTGATGAATTTTTTTTTCTTCCTGCATTATTCTCCTCTGTTTTTGCTTCGTCTTTAATATTTAGCTCTTTTATTAGATTCTTGATCTCGTAAGACGACTATCAACCTGTCCCTAAAGTCTGTTTTCTTGATCTCGTAAGACGACTATCAACCTGTCCCTAAAGTCTTTCAACCTGTCCCTAAAGTCTTGTAAAGCGTCGGAAGGCTCTCTTACTATAACAACTATTTGCGAATTTCGCAACTTATTACTACTTTATTTTATCTTTTTTTCAGTAGTACGGGCACTTGTCACGTTGGCTTGTCGCCTCATAGCTCAAAGAGCTAAGGCGGATCTTTGCCTGTACATTTTTTCATTATTGGAATGATTGGAATATGTCGCTTTTTTTATAAGAAAACACGATATTGGCTCGCCCGATACAAGGTCGAAGGTGGCTTAAGAAGGGCATCATCTTCCTCGGAATTACGGGTACTTATTACGCTGCAGCCATCCAACATCGCTTCGTTGGTGGTTCATATCTGCAAAGTATAGTAATGTATTAGTTATCGTTTTTTAGGAAATGTGATTATAAACTTCACGCCTTCATCTTCATTTATATTGAGTGTCCCGCTTAGTTGGTGAGTTGACCATATCGTAACGAGTTTTAGACCCATACTTGTATGTTTCAGGTATTCAGGGTGCATAGTGAATCCAGCTCCGTTATCACTTACAATCAATATATAGTTGTCATCTTTCTCTTTAAAACTTATTTTAATTTCCGGAGATATTTTTAAGTTATCCTGATGTTTAAATGCATGTTTGATTATATTGGTTACAAGTTCATTTATTATTAACCCCAATGGTATGGCAGTTTTGATATCTAAGGTTATGTCAGGCAGGTCAAAATGAGTTTGAATCTGTTCGTATGAGAGTGCTCTGAGAAGAGTCGTTAGTAGCTCAGTAACATATTTATCAATATGGATGCTGGAAAGATTTTTTGAAAGATATAGTTGTGAATGCACTAGGGACATAGCTTTTATGCGTTCCTTCAGTTCATTTAATATTTCCTCAGCATGTTTATTTTTTACATAGTCAGCTTGCATAGAAATAAGATATATTAGGGATTGCAGGTTGTTTTTAACGCGGTGATGTACTTCCCCAAGTAAAGAATCTTTTTCCTCTATATTTTTCTGAAGCATATCCTTTTCGACTTTGTGTTGCGTTATATTGGTAAGTATTTGAAATAGTACAATGCGGCCATCCGGCCATTTCATTGCCTGAGTGCTTACCCTGCACCACTGTTTTATTTTCGGGAAGTATTCTTCCCATAAATAGGGTTCTTTAAAGTTGCCATCTTTATCAATCATAGTTTTTACATTGCAGTTTGGAGATTGTTTAGATTGTTTGTCCTGAAAAATATTCCAGCATTTTCGTCCAATGCAGTCACCGAATTGGAATATGGCAAACTTATTCATGTAGATAATTTCATGAGTTTCTGAATCAATTGCAAAAATAGTCATATCCAGTGCATCCATAACTCCCTTAAAAAGATTATTTTCACTTTGGAGTCGTGATAGTACCCAGTCCTGTTCTATTCGATGTGCTAAGCTATAGGTTGATGCTTGTAAAAATGATAGGTCTGTATCCATTTGCCTTTTTGTTGAAGTAAAATAATCGAATCCAGTAAAGCCTACAAACTCGCCCCCGAAGAGTATAGGCACTATTGAAATCGAGTGAACTTCTCTTAGTTGAAGAGTTGTTTGTTCATCTTTTGGGAAACTATCTATTTGACCAGTTATAATTTCCCCTTTTGATAATACTTCATACCACCGTGGGAAATATTTATCATAACGTATATTTTGCAGATTAGGATTATCTATGTTTGATTTGGAAGGATCAGAGCACCACTCAGCGATGTGGCTCATTAGTTTTTCTCCTGTCGCACCTGTATGATTAAGGAATATGTATGCACGGTCTGCAGAGGATGAAGAGCCGATAATATCGATAAAATATTGGAATGGGGTGCTGTTGGTATTGTCTGCAAGTAGTGCATTCGCTTTATTGAGGGTGTCTAGATAATTATTGAACAGCTGAGCACTGTTGTGTTTGTTCGCATTTTTTTTCATTTTATTTTTTTAGGAGTCCGCCATAGAGATATTCTGCACAGGATGGACATATCGAATGGCTGAACCTTGCATCTGAATGTTTTAGAATATATTCAATCATCTCTTCCCAGATACCCTCATCATTTCTGATTTTTGAACATTTTGCACATACAGAAATAATCCCTTTTAGCTGGACATTTTTTTCTGTTTTGTGTTTATGCACAGCAATTTCAATAACAACTATAAGTTCACGTTCATTAAAAGGTTTGAGTATGTATCCGTATGGGTCTGCTTGTTTTGCTTCCTCAAGGACATTTTCATCCCCGTATGCGGTCAAAAATATTACAGGAATATTAAAATCGTCCCGAATTTTCTGGGCTGCCACAATTCCATTCATCTCACCGGCAAGGTTGATGTCCATTAATATAATATCGGGATTTTTATTATAGGCTTCAGTTATTGCCTCTTCTCCTGTTGCAACGGTTGCTGCAACGCTGTATTTATTTTTTTCAAGTACCTCTTTTAGGTGATATGCAATTAGTCCTTCATCTTCAACAACTATTATTTTACTTTTATTCATTTAATCACCTCTGTTATTATATTACCTAAATCATATAACCTAGGTTATGCAGTAAGCTCTTGTAGGCGTTGTGCTACTTTTTCCATCGATTTTGGTCTATGTTGAGGATTTTTTGCCATACACTCTTCAACAATAAAATCACCTAACTCCTCAGGGATGTCATCTCTGAAGAGGGTCATCGGAGCCGGGGTCGTCTCTTTGTGGTGATTTGCAAGATCTGACGCTCTGTCTGCTACGTATGGCGGAACACCTGTAACTAGGTGGTACATTGTGGCCCCAAAAGAGTAGATGTCTGAGCTAAGGGTTGCTTTCTTTCCCGCAAATACCTCTGGAGGCATATACATAGGAGTTCCCATTACATATCCTGTTCGTGTCAGGCTTGTGAAATCGGGGTGCCTGGCTATTCCAAAATCAGCAATTTTTATATCGCAAATTTCAGGATTGAAGAGAATATTCTTCAATTTTATATCACGATGTATAATATTATTTTGATGAATGTGAGTTAGTGCGTCTGCCAGTTGTAATACCACTTTACAGAACGGTTTATAGGGCATTTTACCATGAGAGACAAGGTACTCTTCTAGGTCTATACTTTCAAAATACTCCATAATCATATATGGGGTATTGCCCCAAAGGCCTTTTTCGTGGAAGCCTATAATATGTGGATGATGACATCGGGCAATGAGGTCACGCTCCATTGAGAAGCGCTCCTGCATCTCACCCTGTTCAGCAGTTGGGAATACGATGATTTTCATTGCAAAAAGTTTATGAGTTTCTTTGTCAACCACCTTATAAACGGCTGATGCTTTGCTCCACCCTAGAGAATCTATTACTATATAATTATTTACTTTTTCTCCGATATACGGGCAGTTTCGTTTTATATTAACGGTATTAATATTATGGCAAGCTTCAGAGCCTTCGCCCATGGTTAGGAGAGTATTGTGTTCAGACTGTTTTTTATGGAGATGAATGTTAACACGTGTTGCCAGTTCGACACCATCAAACGGTTTTATCATAAAATCATCAGCGAGTGAATCGACTATTTTTTCATATATTTTTGTTATTTCGTAACCAGAAATCATAATCACTGGGATATTAGGTCTCTCCGTTTTTATGAGTTTACAGAGGTCAAAACCGTTACCATCTGGGAGTACAACATCAAGAATAATAAGATCAACATCATTAATTTTTTCTAAGACCGTATTAAAATATCCGTAACCCTCTTTATATGACGTGGCTGTTTTTATATTCTTAAAACCATACCTTGCAAGAAACTTCTTAATAATTTCAAGAATAACAGGTTCATCATCCACAATCAGTATTGTTGAATCAATTATTTGCTTGATTGCAACGGTATCGGTTTCTTTCATAGTTTCCCACCTTTATTCATTTTTGGTTAATGGCAGATATATTTCAAAACAAGTCCCTTCTGGAGATGTATTTTGGATTTCAATTGCCCCTTTATGACTCTTTGTTATTCCGTATGCTACCGTAAGTCCCATGCCTAGGGCTTCTTCTTCAGATTTTGTTGTGAAGAATGGATCAAATACACGAGCTACATTGTCATCTTCGATACCGCTTCCTGTATCATTAATTGCTATTTTTATGTAGCTCCCAGGTTCAATAGGAAATGCGAAATCAGCAATATCTTCATCAATAAGAACCACTTGGTTGATCTTTAATGTAATAATTCCAGGTAGTGTAATTGACTCTAATGCATTAAATGTGATATTTAGTAAGGCTTCATATATATCTAATTGAGAACCATTTGTGAATAGGGTATGAGGCTTGTTTGGGTGGGTGTACCGAATCTCAAGTTTGCGTCCTGCAGTATGTTTCATTACAGATGCTATCTCTGTTAAAAGCTCAACTAAATTTATCTTTTCTGTTTGCTGTTCATTCTCATGATGTGCAAACATTAACAACTGGTCAGTCATCTCTGTCGAAAGTTCAGCAATTCTGAATATGTTGTCTGCATATTCGTTTGCCTTTTTTGGATCTGTCTCCTCTTTCAGAAGTTCGGACTGTTTCATGATTGCTGAAAATTGTTCATTGAAGTCAAAGGCAAGAGTTCCCGCCAAGTCCTCAAGGGCCTGCATCTTTTCCAAGTCGAACAATTTCTTCTTATCATTGTTTTTCTTTGGCTCGATGGTTGTGTGTTTTATCTCTGATTCAGTAGACATAAAACTCTCCTTTGAGGATATCTCTTTAGATTCCGCGTTTAGTTCAAGTTGTATAGTCTCATTATGTTCTATTTCAGTTGGTTTTTCTAACTGTTCCTCTTCCAAGTACTCAATGATCTTAGGAGCTTTTGTGATCTGTTCTTCCTCCACTGTATCTTTTAGTGGAGGTATAACAGTTTCTTCTAAATCTGGTAGAGGAGCATTTCCGGTGATAATTGCAAGATCTGGTTTCTCAGGCATTTTATTTTCCTCCTTTGGCTTTTTTTGTTGCTTTTTCGTTTCTGGTTGCTTTTTCTTTTCTTTTTTTTCTATTGAATCAATTTTGTTCTTTGGTGGTTTATCTTTTTTTGCTTTGGTTTTCTCATCTTTCTTCTCCCAGATTTTTGGTCTTGGGATTGGCTCAGTGATTGGAAGCGATAAAAACAGATGTGTATCTTCAATCGGCGTCTCAATAGGTGTAATTTTGTTATTTATATCGTTAGGTTCAGGAATGAGAGAATCGCTACGTGTCCGACCACGGGCAAAGTTAATTAATCGCGTTTTTGTTGTGTTTGTTGTTGGTATTGGGTCGTCCAAAGGTAGGGATGTGGTTTCTAGTCCAGAGTTAATCTCAGATTTGAGGTGAACTTCCATCTTTATATTACTTATTGAAATTTTATCGTGATGTGTTAAAAATCTGTCATTGCCATCTTCTTTTTCGGGATCATCTCCAATGGGGGAGGGGATAAGCCTGTGGCTATTTACGTACGTTCCGTTGGTACTGTAAAGATCACGGATTCTAATGCTTGAGTCGGTAATAATTAGCAGACAGTGGCGACGTGATATACCTACATCTTTTTTGCGGGGAATGGATATTGAGCAACCTTCATCTCGTCCAATAAGGCATAACCCAGTCTCTTCAAACTGGAACTCTTCTCCCTTTAGGCTTCCTTCTATTACTTTTAGTACCATTCCAGGCATACGATTACCTCATTTTAGGTTAACTGTACAATCTTACCAATATCTTTTAGAGTCAAGTCCGCATTTTCTTT
>JAUUYH010000215.1 GCA_030590505.1 Kiritimatiellota bacterium | reverse complement strand
GCTATGTCAGGCAGGAATGCCTAACGTACTTGAAGAAAAGACAAGGAATCAGGAAGAAGTTCTGAAGTTCTAGAGTGCGGAAGTTCTAAAGTTGAAGAAGTGGAAAAGAATACAAGGAATAAGAAAGAGGAGTTTTGATTAAGACAAAGATTAAGAGAAGAGTTAAGATTAAGAGTGAATCGGAGAACGACTAACAACCTTCAACTAATCTGCGTATTGATAATAATCCGTAACTACGTTCGGGGACGCAACTCTTAATCTTAATCCAACATCCCATTTTTGTATTATTTGTTTAAAGATAATAGAAAGTTCCATTCTCGGCTACGAAGTAGCATTGAAAGGCTGTAAGCCGTGCAAAATATATTACAAATCTTCGCTATTGGTTAGGTATAATATTATATTCCGCAATATCAGGTTTCCACTCAACATGGCCATCAGCAAATAGATGATTTGCTCCACCAAAATGGCGTTCTGCTAGTACATTTTGATAGTAATCCTCAGATGCCATCACGCTACCCTGATGTACATTAAGACTATCAGAATCAAAAACAACAACAAACTGATCTAGTTTGCTCAATGTACGAACATTAATATCCTCAGTAAATAGAGATAAATTATATGAATAAGAGAGGGGCAGTTCGTACTCTTGAAGATCCTCATAATACATGGTCAATATACTAGGATTAATATCAGATGGACAAACGTATGATTGTGCTATAGTCATATCCACGATTCCACCTTCAAGTTCACCTTTTTTTAATAATCCCTTCGGGGGCTTTTTCAGAAACATTACCCAGTTTCCACTTTTCCCTGGTGAATAAAGATAAAAAGCAGGAGGATAAAAACCATTATTCATATCTGTATAAACTTGAAATTGTACGGCCAACTGCTTGAGATTATTCATACAGCTAACTCTATAAGCACTATGTTTGGCCTTTTGCAGACTTGGTAGAAGTAAGCTTGCAAGAATTGATATAATAGAAATTACGGTTAGCAACTCAATAAGTGTGAAGTTTTTTTGCTTCTTATTCATATTACGACCTCCTTTTTCAAAAATAAAAAAAAGAAAGATAAATATTGCAACCAAACATTGCAATTATCACCTCTTATTACCTACTTTACTAATTATAACACAAAAAAAATCAAATGTCAACCTTTTTTAGCCCGATTTCTCATTTTTTGTCTTTTTTCTGTATGTTTTCTGGAGTAATCAATCGAAAACGCCTGTCAAATGCTTCTTTTAAATCATCAGGCGGCAACTGATTAACAGATTGATCCATCTCTCGATAAATAACAAGAGCGTCAATTACTCCTGCCTTTATCACAGGTGTAAGATACTTCAGAGATCCACCGAAGACAATAACCCTTGGACGTTTTTTTGAATCAGTTATGTCCCAGATATGCATATTTTGAACATCATAAGGAAGTCCGACAAGAGAAATAATCATATTGACATTCGGGTATTTTTGCATAATTTCATTAAAATCATCTGCTTTAATATAGTCAATACTATGCATCATTCTCGCTGGTCTCTCCTTTGGAGTCTTTAGAGGAAACCCAATTTCTGCAACAACATCAATTTTCCCATCAAAACTTTTTCTAAGACCAGTAAGCCTTTGTTCTATTAATGGAGAAGAGGAAATTGCATCATATACCACCAATACTTTTGCATCAGGATATTTTTCATAAATAAACTGCCCTAAATATTCTGTGCTGATACAGGAATATTCATTCTTAGACTGTATTTCAATACTCCCTTCTGGGTCATAAAAAACACAGCTCTTTAATAACGAAAAGAATGCACCTAACAACAAAACAACGAAAGCGACTGATGCAAGTTGTCGCTTATTGTTATAAATTATTGTTAAAAATTGATAGATTATTGTTAAAAATTTCATAATTATGACATATTCACCTCACTTGATTATAATCCTTAAACATCCAAAAGTCAAGGCTTTAAAATAAAATATGGGAAAAAAAGGGGAGTCAAAAAAGTATTTTCCTTGGAGTGGTATTTGTTACCCGAGATTCAATCTTCACATTTTTCTGCTTTTTTCGGGTTGAGAATTTGAAAGTTTACGCTATTGTTTTATACTTATAGAGTGTGCTTAGGATTGCCCAATTTAGTGAATAGGTAGAAAAACAAGTTTAACTGGAAAATAAAATGAAATTTGATGTAGATAAAATTGCGAATCTCGCAAGGTTGGAGCTTACAGATGATGAGAAGACCAATCTGCGATATGACATGGAAAAGATTGTAAACTATATGGGGATGTTATCAGAACTTGAGCTTGATGATATTGAACCGACAACCCATGCCGTACTCTTAACCAATATAGTACGGGACGATGTTGAAGGCAGGTCGTTCTCTCGTGACGATATGCTTGATAATGCACCGGCAACAGTTGATGATGAACTTATAAAGGTGCCACAAGTTATTGAAGGGTAGCGACGGGTAAAATCACTTTATTCCCCTCCCCCCCCTAATAGAAAAAATAAGGATTGATATATTTATGCAAACAATTTATGAAATATCTGACCAACTTGAGAAGGGTAAAATAACCTCCCTTGAGATTTGCCAGCAATATCTGGATACAGCAACAAAAAAAGAGGATAAAATCAAGGCATTTCTCTCTCTTGATAAGGAGTTTATCCTAAAACAGGCAATTGAGTCCGATGAACGCAGAAAATCAGGGAATAAATTATCCCGTTACGATGGAGTGCCTATTGCGATAAAAGACAATATTGCAGTAAAAGGCCAGCCGTGTAGGTGTGCATCAAAGCTACTTGAACCTCTAGAATCTCCATACAATGCAACTGTTATTGAGAAACTGAAAGGTGCAGGAATTGTGCTGTTTGGACGTACTAACATGGATGAATACGCAATGGGATCGTCATGCGAAAATAGCGCATTTGCGAATACCGCAAATCCTCATAATACAGAGTGCGTGCCAGGCGGTTCAAGTGGTGGTTCGGCAGCAGCGGTTGCTGCGAATGAGGTTCCTGCTGCACTAGGATCCGACACTGGTGGCTCAATACGCCAACCTGCATCATTTTGCGGAGTTGTAGGCTTCAAACCCACCTACGGAACAGTTTCACGCTATGGACTTGTAGCTTTTGCTTCATCACTTGATCAGATTGGTCCGATTACAAATTCAGTAAAAGATGCTGCAGTTCTACTCGATCTTATTGGTGGTCACGATAAGAAGGACTCCACATCCCTTAATATTCCATCTAGCAATTTTGCAGAGTCACTTCCTGAGAATGGAGATTTAAAAGGTGTAAAAATAGGTTTACCAAAAGAGTCTTTTGAAGTTGAAGGCTTGGATGCAGGGGTAAAAGATAAAATTGAAAAAGCAATTGAATCTATGAAGAAACTTGGAGCAGAGTTTGTTGATATATCACTTCCACACACAAAGTATGCGATTGCCGCATATTATGTAATTGCCACAGCCGAGGCAAGTGCGAATCTCGCAAGATTCGACGGTATTCGCTATGGCAAACGCTCAGAAAATGCTAAAAATCTGATAGATACATACCTGAAATCGCGAGGAGAGGGATTTGGTGATGAGGTAAAACGCCGCATTCTTCTAGGCACATTTGTGTTGAGCAGTGGCTATTACGATGCATATTACCTAAAAGCACAGAAGACTCGTACAATGATACGTAAAGATTTCGAGAAAGCATTCTCGCAGTGTGATGTAATGCTCTCTCCGACAGCACCTACGACAGCGTTCAAGATAGGTGAGAAAATATTAGATCCACTTCAGATGTCTCTTGCGGATATCTATACAATTTCTCTTAATCTGACAGGTTGTTGCGGGATAAGCATTCCAGCTGGCACACATTCAAACGGACTCCCGGTCGGGGT
>JAUUYH010000222.1 GCA_030590505.1 Kiritimatiellota bacterium | reverse complement strand
TTGCTCCGAGACTATATATATCACTACGCACATCCATCTCTGCTCCAGTTAAATGCTCTGGACTTATATACTGTGGAGTACCCATAACTTCTTCGGAATCCGCATCATCTATATCACCAGCAACTCGTGCAAGCCCCAAATCTGCGAGTTTCGCACGCCCTTTCACTGTAAGCATTATATTGTCTGGCTTAATATCACGGTGAACCAACCTCTGCTCTTTCCAGGCATAATCGAGTGCTTCGGCAATCTGCTGCACAACCTCCAACGCAAAATCTATCTTAACACCACCTTCACGCTTCATAAAATCTTTCATCGTCTCACCATCAATATGTTCCATGGCAAAATAATAGACACCTTCATCTTCTCCAACAGCATAAGCCTGTACGACATGAGGGTGATTCAGTTTGGCCGCAGAACGGGCCTCTTTGATAAAGTCAACAACGAATTCAGGATTATTGGCATAAGCACCAGCAAGGATTTTTAATGCAGATGGACGATCTAAGGTAATCTGATGAGCTAGATATACAACTCCCATTCCTCCGCGTCCAAGCTCTTCTTGAATGATAAAGTCAGATATAACAGCTCCGGTAGCGACACGGTCTGTAGGAACAGATACAATCTCTCCACAATGTCCACACTGGACATCCGCTCCCATGTCACTGTTCGGAACAGAAACAATTCCCTGGCAAAATGGACATTGAAAACGCATTACGTCCTAAAACTCCCTCTTTCATCTATTAATAAAAAATTATAAAACATATCTAAAATCCAACGATAAATAGTGATAAAATCTAATATTGCACTTTTTCTATCTAAAAACAACCTATTTTTATAAAAAAACATCTTTTTTTTTTACAAGCATCTCGCATGCAATGTAGCACAAGTGTATCGCTTGTGTACTCTTCGGGTAAGCGCAATAACGAGACACAATTCAGATTAGGCAATCGAAAGACTCTCAGTATGCATTAATTTGAATTTGCCAATGGTGATAGATCCTGTAGATTGTTTTTTGCGATGTTCGCGTAGGCGACGTCCAAGATTATTTGTATACTTTACGCGGGTGAAATCTTAGCATTTAGATTAAGGTTGAGTAGCCAAGAAAAGAAATACAAGATCTCTACCGCTTGCAGTATAATTCCAACATAAATTCTACGTGATTCAATCCCTTGAATTATGTAAAGAATAATCATAGTAAGAAATGGTAGCGGGCCAGGGATTCGAACCCCGGACACCCGGATTATGATTCCGATGCTCTAACCAACTGAGCTAGCCCGCCTTAAAAAAATAAACTTTAACATCGAATATGATTCCGATGTCAGCCGAAGGCTGATAAACTCTAACTTTATCCGCCTGTGGCGGAGAACAAATGTATCGGAAAAGATTTCCGATATGCCAGTATGTGAAAATCAAACAGGCAAAAAAAATGGCGGGAGCGACGGGACTCGAACCCGCAACACCCAGCGTGACAGGCTGGTACTCTAACCAGTTGAGCTACGCCCCCGCTTATAGAGGAAGTAGATTATACAGCAAAGGTTTTTTTTTGCAAGACGAATAATGATTTTTTTTTAATTTTTTTTATTTTCAGGGGGATGATAGAGAGGGAGAGGATCGAAATGAGGAGAAAAAAAGATTTTTCTTAGAGGTTTTTGCCTCTGAATTGTCGTACAATAAATTTTATATGCTATATTCATCTCTATTATATCGTTAAACTACTGGAATTTTTTATGAATATAGTCTGGATTTGCAGTGAATCTGTCCCTTATGCAAAGACTGGTGGGTTGGCAGATGTTTCTGCTTCATTACCTGCTGCCCTTGCAGAGCTTGGACACAATGTGTCGGTTATTATGCCCTATTATCCACAGGCGATGGGGGATTTATGCAGTCGGTTAAAGATGCGATATGAGATCCTTGATGTGCCATTTTTTAAGTGGGGTGAGCGGTGCGTTATTCATGAAGATAAAATTTCCAGCAATCTTAGTTATTATTTTATTGAACACCATAGATATTTCGATAGGCCTTTTTTATATGACTACTACGGCGAAGAGTATAAAGATAACGCGGAACGGTTTATTTTTCTTTCCAGAGCTGCTATGGAAGCAGTTGTTGCTTTAAAGCTAGATCCTGACATTATGCATACAAATGATTGGCATACAGCACTCTGCAATGTTTACTTAAAAAGCTCTATTTACTGCAATAGTGCGAGTTTCGCAAATACAAAATCAGTTTTAACAATTCACAATATAGGCTACCAGGGGATCTTTCCGAAAGAGGTTCTATTTTTATCCGGCTTAAGCTGGGACACCTATAATTATACATGCCTTGAGTATCATAATCAGTTAAATCTGCTAAAAGGGGGAATGATGAGTGCAGACATGGTTACAACTGTAAGTCCAACCTATGCCGAAGAGATTCTTTCAAGTGAGTTTTCTTTCGCTCTTGAGAATTCCCTACATCACCTTAAAAATGAGAATCGATTGCGTGGCATTCTTAATGGAATTGATATTAATGAGTGGTCTCCCTCTATTGATCCTCTGATTCCTGCGAACTTCGCACTCTCTGATCTTTCAGGAAAGGCACAGTGCAAAAAAGCTCTTCAGAAGCAGTTTAATTTGGAGCAGAAGGGAGATATTCCAATATTGGGCCTTGTCTCTAGGTTTGCATCACAAAAAGGGATTGATGTTTTATCTTATGTCATTGAGGGATTACTTAGTAGTGAAGATGTGCAATTCGCAATACTTGGCTCCGGTGATAAGGATCTTGAATCGTTTTTCTCATCTCTGGCAAAACGCTTTCCCGGTAAAATTGGCGTATATGTCGGCTATAACAATAAACTAGCACACCTAATAGAGGCCGGAAGCGATATGTTTATGATGCCGTCAAGGTATGAGCCGTGTGGGCTAAATCAGATGTACAGTATGCGGTACGGAACTGTGCCGATTGTGCGTGCAACTGGTGGATTAGCTGATACAGTAATCAAATATTCTGAAACAAATATTGACCAATCAACAGGATTTACCTTTGATCTTCTTGAACATGATGCTCTGTTTAACACCATAATATGGGCACTCTCCATATATAGAGAAAAATCTGCGAACTTCGCAAAATTGAGAGAAAACGGAATGCAAAAAGATTTCTCATGGAAACATACAGCATCAGAATATGAAGATGTTTATAATGAATTGCTGTAATTGGTAAATCGGTATTATCTCTTTTTATGAAATAGTTTTTTGCATTTATTTGTTATTTTTTTTTGGGTCTTCACCTAAATTAGTGGATAACACAAAAAAAAAGGGATCAAGAATAGAACACGGATAATTGCGTCCCCGAACGTAGTGACGGATTATTATCATACAGGAAGGAATGAACATCGAACGTCCAATATCGAACATCGAACATCGAATGAAGAAATAAAGAAATAAAGAAATAAAGAAATAGAAGAGAATGAAAGAAGTGGAAGAGGAAGATAATTTGCCTTCCCTGGGAACGCCGAGCCCCAGCTCGGCATCCACTTTAAGAGACAATGATTAAGAGAAGAAATTAGATTAAGACAAAGATTAAGAGAAGAAGTACATAAAATGTGCGAAGCCCAAGTACGTTAGACATTCCTGTCTGACATGGGGCAAGAGATGAAGAAGAAGAAAAGTCCTTTGAAAAGTCTTACAGGCCCTGGAAGGGCATGTTTTTATGCTTGTTTTTTTACGCTATGTCAGGCAGG
>JAUUYH010000013.1 GCA_030590505.1 Kiritimatiellota bacterium | reverse complement strand
GAGGATTAAAACGATTACAATACTTGATTTCGAGAATCATACATCTATATTCATAACATAACTATGTACAAAATTTAATGAGACAAAGGAGATTAACATGAAAGCTTCTAGAATTGCAATGCTTTTAATTGGAATGCTGATACTTGCGAGTTGCGCAAAAGACACAAGAATTAGAGAGCCCAAATTTAACCTAAAAGATCCTTCATTGGGAAGAATTATGTTATTTATAGGAAGGAACAGGCAGGATGAATTATTCAAAAAATTCTTAAGAAAATATGATATTTTGCAGAAGAAATATGGAAAAGAGGGCCGTCTATACCCACAAGACAATGCTTATGCATACTGGTATTATCAGAATAAGATTGTAAAACTTATAATTGCAGTTCAACAACCTTCAATGACTACAAGATTCCAACCTTATACAGGAAAGCTTCCTTTTAAGTTAAAAAGATCAGACACCTATAATTCAGTAATAAAAAAACTAGGTCAACCAGAAAGTGGAAGGTTAGATAAAACTTTTATTGAATATAAAGCTCAAAACCTAACGATTAAATTCATGAATGGAAGAATTTCAACTATTATAATAAAGGCAGAATAATAAGTCTGTCTTCCTGTGATAGCCTTAACGGTTACAACCATTCTACGTTTAACGTATCGCGGATACCTTAATTGTATTGACTCTCCAGCCTTTTGGCAAGATATCACCTGTCAAGAATATAAGGGAGTCTCCTGTTTTGACTAATTTTTTATTACGTAGCAGAGACTCAAACTGTTCAAGAGAGTAGCTAAGGTTATCATTTTTTTTACTTAATCCACTATCATCTAGCAAAAGAGGATGCACATTATGGTAAAGTGCCATTTTGTGATAAACATTGATATCGAATGTTGCTGCATATATTGGTGATTGTGGACGGTATTTTGATATCACCTTTACAGACCCACCTGAGTGGGTGATAACAGCAATTGCACGTTCATCTAAAAAGTAAGAGAGATGAGCTGCAGATTCACACATAGCCTGCGTAAGATCTTGTATTTCCGGCATATCAAGAGTCATGTGATAATTTTGATTAAGGAGTGAAGTTTCTGTCTCTGTAACAATAGAATTCATCGCTGCAACAGATTGTGTTGGAAACTTGCCCATAGCTGTCTCATTTGAGAGCATAACAGCATCAGTGCCGTCAAGTACAGCATTTGCCACATCACTAGCTTCCGCCCTTGTAGGACGCGGATTCTCGGACATTGAGCTTAGCATCTCTGTCGCAACAATTGTCAGCTTGCCTCTCAGATTAGCTCTTCTCAAAAGATCTTTCTGAACAAGCGGAACCTTGGCAAATGAGATCTCAACAGCAAGATCGCCTCGTGCAACCATAATTCCATCGGCAACATCTAGTATCTCTTCTATATTATCAACGCCTTCAGGTTTTTCAATTTTCGCAATAACAGGAATCTCTTTATTCATTTTTTTCATTATGCGTTTCAACTTCAGGACATCTTCTGGATGTCTTACAAATGAAAGTCCGATATAATCGACACCTTTTTTGATTCCGAAAATAGCATCCTTTTTATCTTTAGGCGTTAGTGCTGGTAGAGAGATATTGGTATATGGTAGATTAATCCCCTTCCCTGTCAGAATTGTGCCGCCGTTTACCACCTTGCACGTCACCTCTTTTTTAGAAATATCGGTTTTTAATACTGACAGTATGATCTTTCCGTCAGCGAGGAGAATAGTTTTTCCAGGTTCTGTATCACCTGCAATCTGTCGATATGTTGTTGGAATATATAGACTCTCTTTGTGAGCAGCATTACCAGATAAAATGATTACCTGATTTTTCTTAACAGTTACAGGCTCTTTGAGTGTTGCAACTCTTATTTTTGGCCCCTGCAGATCCTGAAGAATACCAACAGATTGATTGAGTTCTAAGCTTATCTCCCGAATACATTTAATTGTTTGCGCGTGCTCCTTTTCAGATCCGAAAGAGAAATTAAGCCTAAAAACATCAACTCCATTCTTAACTAATTGTTTTATTGTCTTTCTATCGAATGAAGCTGGCCCGAGTGTCGCTATTATTTTAGTTCTTTTCATTATTTTTCCTTATTTGTTTACGAACAATGGCTACCTGTCCGAATGATATACCTCCATCGTTTGGTGGTATGTTTCGGTGAATATATAGGTTCAATTGCATATTTTCAAGTTCTTCCGCAATCATAGATGTAAGTAAGCAGTTCATAAAAACGCCGCCAGAGAGTACGATATCATCACAATCATACCGTTCTCGTGTTGCTTCAATCATACGAATAGCCGCTTTTGCAACGGAACGGTGGAAGGCGTAGGCATCTTCTGCCATTTGCTGTTTATCATTGTTATGTTGTTTGTTATAATATTTTATTTTATCTCTAAAGGCAGGACTCCAGTCTATTTCAAGTAATCCGTCCGTCACCTTTTCATCAAACGGAAACAGATCTGCGTTCCGCTCTTTTGCGAGATTCGCAACTCCCTCCAGGGCAATTGGTGCCTGCCCCTCGTATGTTAAAACTTCTGCCGCCGCACCGAGCATTGTCGAAACTGCATCAAAAAGACGTCCTGCTGCATGGGTTAGATGGGCATTTACCCCTTTTTCTATCTGGGCTATCCATACAGAGACCTCTTCTCTGGAGAGATTCAGACGCTCAAGAAGGGAGTTGGATATATCCACACCAGCCTCGTAGAGTCGTGCGACAAGTTGCCGAGCGGGCTGATGTACTGCCGCATCGCCGCCCGGTAGGCGTGAAGGTGCGAAAGTCGCAATACGGTTAAAATTAAATCTGTTATCAACGAAAAAAGCTTCAGAACCCCAAATGTTACCGTCGGGGCCTAATCCGGTACCGTCAAAAACGAGTGCAATTGCTTCGTCAAGAAAATGTTCAGTCATACAGGAGGCAGCGTGAGCATGGTGATGTTGTATCTCATGAAACGGCACTTTGAGACTCTCTGCAAGTTTTTTCCCGACTCTTGTGCACTGCATATCAGGGTGCATATCAACAGCAATTATTTCGGGTATTTTATTTAGAAATTTTGGAAGATAATCAACCACATCCTCCATACCTTTCAGCGCGACAGGATTTTCCAAATCGCCAAGGTGCTGCGACACCACAACCTCATTCTCATAAGCAATAGCAACACTGTTTTTAAGATCTGCCCCGAAGGCCATAATTATCGGCATTTCTGGATGATTATGGTGAGGTACTTGTCTCTTTTTTATAGGTGCATCAAGAACCGCTGCAGCACTCCTTACAGCTTCTGAAATATCTTTTCTTTTTATAAGCGGAATCGCCTGTGGTGCATACCCCCGAGCCCTGCGCCAGACTTGCGGCTCGCCAAGCTGAAATGCACAAAGCGAGTCATCATTTCGCAGATTAATCTCCCGGTTATGCGTAAGAAAAAAGTCCGCAATCCCGACCAATTCTTCAACCGCCTCTTCGTTCCCTATGCAGATAGGCTCGCCGCCGCGGTTGCCACTTGTCATAATCAACGCCTTAAATGGTGCTGTATCGTCACCCTTGAGTGGTTCAAAGAGCAGTTTATGAAGTGGAGAATAGGGAATCATCGCCCCGACAGTATCGCCATCGGGAACAATTAGGTTATGTTCCCAGGCCTCTTCTCTCATCGGCAGTACAACAATGGGGGCCTCCTGAGAGAATAGCAGTTTGACAGCATCCGCCTTAAAATGACAATAATCGAAAACTGTTTCAGGATTTCTAAACATTACAGCAAAGGGTTTAGCTGATCTTTTTTTGCGTTCTCTCAGCTTCGCCGTTGTCTCCTCCTTCATGGCATCGCAGACAAGTAGATAACCGCCAATTCCACGAACAGCAACAACTGCCCCATTTGCGATTTTCGCACGAACCATCCTTAACGCCTCGCAAGCATCTTCGGTTATCGTTTTTCCATTAGCATCTTTCAGTTTCAGTTGTGGCCCGCATTCAGGACACGCAATACTTTCAGCATGAAAACGCCTCTCACCAGCAGATTCGTATTCATCCTTGCATTTATCACAGAGCGGAAAGTGAGAAAGAGTTGTCCGTTCTCTGTCGTAGGGCATATCATTTACCACCGTATATCTCGGTCCACAATCAGTACAAGTTGTAAACGGATAACCATATCTGCGATCTTCGCAATTCATAATCTCCCGTTCGCACTCTCTGCACATTGCTATATCTGCAGGAATTACAACAGCTCCCTTTTTTTCATTATCTATTTCGCTATTGATAATTTTAAAGCCATGGATATCAGAAACTGAAATTTTCTTTTTGGAAAGCACCTCGATATCATCTATCCGTGCAACAGGTGGCAGGCGCAAATAAAAACTTGTGATAAACTCTCCGATCTGGAGCGGAGTTCCCTCAAGTTCTAGTTTTACCGCACCCGACTGATTTTGTACAGAACCGCCAAGGTAAAACTCACTGGCAAGACGAAATATCGCAGGACGAAATCCGACCCCCTGCAGTACGCCCTCAAGCTGATAACTAATTCTAACTGTTAACTCTTCAATCATTTGTTCCACTATTTAATCCCACCAAGGTGGGTTTAATTCCCCGTCCCTTTGGGGCGTTTCCATATAAAAAAATATTTTGCTAAGCTTTTGTTAAAAGCGTAGATACCTCGTGTGGTTGCACTGAGGCAGTTCATTACCTCAAATAAGCCTACGCCCATCATCGAATCGCCTCGTAACTCCGATTGAATCAAATTTTTCTAGAAGCACAACAGTTATATTTCTACCTGTCCCGAGAATCTCACGATAATCAAGAATCTCAATAATTTTATTTTTCGTGCCAAGCTGGCGGACCGCATCCAGTGCTTTATCAAAACAGTTTTTAGAAATATAGTGCTTCCCAAGCACAACAAGCTCCCCCTCCTCTATCAAAATATTAGAAAGCATCCTGAACTCTTTTTCTGCCATATTCAACTTATTAAGAATTGCGCCTTTCGCAATACAGTCAAAGCTAGCATCAAAAATCAACTCTTCTATTGCATCCTTAAGCTTTATCTGCTTATCTGTAATTGCTGGACTAAAGCTTTTAAGCGATAATCGTCCGTGCGAAAATCGCAACTTCTCAAAGGCTAAAACAAGAAGTTTTATCAATACCACCGTACCCTGCTTTTTAAGATCAAGAATCTGCCCCAGTGCAGAGGGATCGATTCCCCAAGAGTATTTGTGCGAAAGATGGAATTTGCTGAGAAGCTTCAATACGTCAGCACCTACCTCTCTCAACCGTTCTGCAACTAAATAGTTATCACTGCCAAGATCGCAAAGAAAACCACTATCAATCAGCTCAGCAAGCACCCCCCCTACCCTCTCTGCGTCAAGTGCAGAGTAGAAATCAATAAGAGTTTTTGCAACAAGCGGAGATGGTGTTATCAACAACTGTGCTGCCAAAAAATCACCAGCATCGATTGCCTTACCTGCCTTTTGTAGACGTAAATTGAACTCCTTGGATGAGCGTTTAAACTTGAATGTATCTGGCAATATTACGCGTCCACCACCAATAGTCATCGACGGAGAGAATTCGCGTACAATAAACTTGTCTCCTGCTGCTAAAATCGCAGAGTCCTTAAAGATCAGCTTTGCAAATCCTGATGTTTGGGGCTGTAGAGTATTTGAACCGATAATTGAGACCTTCGCAGATGTCTCAAAAGTTCCCGAATGAAAACGCACTGTACGGTTATGCTTTATGATAAATTCCTTAGAAATATTCTCAATTGCGACAATCGCAAAATTTGATATTTTATAAGATCCTGGTTCAATAAGAGACATACCACGCTCAAGTTTACTCTCCTCAATATCCCTAACATTTAGTGCACAGCATATTTTGGAAGATGTATGATCTGTCTGCTGTTTATAGTTCTGAATTGCCCGCACACTACTACTCATTCCCGATGGCAGAAGCTCAAGTTGATCACCAATCTTCAACTCGCCCGATACAGGAATGCCCGTTGCAACAGTCCCCAGTCCCTTTACAGAAAAGTGTTTCTGAATCCCCATCCTGAATTTGCGAACATCGCGTCTGTCATCAAGCGTCCCGACAAGCTCCTCAATTTTGTTTTTTAGAGCACTTATACCATCAAGCTTAATATTGGACATCGGCATAACTGGCACATCAGAAAACCCCATATCATCAAGAAAATCAACAATTTCCTCCTTCGCCAATTCCACCATCTCTTCATCAACAAGATCAATTTTTGTCAAAGCGACAACTAGTTTTGGAAAACTTAACATCTTGATTATCTGCAGATGCTCAATCGTCTGCGGCATAATCCCGTCATCTGCAGCAACAACAAGTATCAGAAGATCCATTGATGCCGCACCAGTAACCATATTCCGTATAAAATCAATATGTCCTGGAACATCAATAATCCCGATCATTCTCTCTCCCGAAAACTGACACGGAGCAAAGCCCAGATTAATGCTAACTCCACGCTCCTTCTCCTCCTTCAAACGGTCTGTATCACAGCCAGTAAGTAACTTAACCAACGATGTTTTGCCATGATCAACATGACCAGCAGTCCCGATCATTGCAGGAGGTAAAATCTTAATTTTTCTCTCAATCTTCATGAAAACTCCATCCATTATATATGATTTTTTTATATACTACCGAAATAGTACAATCCTAAGCACTACCTAAATCATGGGATCTAGGTACTATTTTTCACCTGACATTGTGACAGATACAGATTCAGCGAAACGCAGAGCATGTGGTTTATCTATTTCGACAACTGCACTTTTGACCAATGTTTCATTTAAGCATATTTTCAAAACTTCATTTGCTAGTTTTTCAACAAGGAAAAAAGTAGATTTCTCAACCAATTTTATAATATTCTGCTTCATAGCCTTGTAGTCAACAGTATCATACAAATCATCACTCTCTGCAGCCCTGCTTCCATCAAATTCAAAGGTAATATTAATAACAATATCCTGCTTATTCTCCCGTTCCCACCCTTCAACTCCGAGTATTGTCCGTAATTTTAGATCTTTTATCTTTATCACTGCCATTATATCCTCCGATAAGATATTTTAATCCCACCAAGGTGGGTTTTATTCCCCGTCCCTTGTTCTCTCTTTTGGGGTCTGAAGAATCTTTTATTTTTTCATCAATACTTACTTTATACCATTTTCTCAAATGTTCAATGTTGCAATCATCCAGCCTCTTTGCTTTTTCAACCTCTTCCTCTCTTACTCTTTGTCTTACTCATTGTCTTACTCTTCTATTTCTTCTATTTCTTCATTCGATGTTGAATGTTCGATGTTCGATGTTGAAACTTCTTCCACTTTAGAACTCCCGCACTCTAGAACTCCAGCACTTCTTCCTCTTCCTCTGTAGTACGGGCATCCCTGCCTGTACATTCTTCCCCTCTTCAGTAGCTTGCGTTGTCCCAACGCAAATAGCAAAGCCAAAAAAGATGTAAAAGAAGAAGCAACAGAACAGCCTGCAAGACTTTATTTATTGCCTTTTTATTTTGCCTGTTGATTGCTTGCTAATGCGTTGGGGACAACGCATGCTACTCAGAACATCGGATGGAAGAGAATGAAGATCGAACATCGAACATCGAACATCGAATGAAGAATGAAGAATGAGAAGAAATGGAAGAAAATTAAGAAATTAATAAAATGCGACATTGGCTCCAGCGACGCAAGGCCAAAAGAAGTTCTAGAGTTCTAGAGTTCTGGAGTTCTGGAGTTGAAGAAGTTAATGAGTAAGACAATGAGTAAGAGGAGGAATCACTCCCAACCTGTCCCTTACCTATTTTATTGCTTCAGGGTCTTTCTCTACTGTGTGTTTTACTTTGATATGCTTTATTTTTGTTTTTCTGCGTAAATAGTTTTTATTCGGTGATTTTATATATGAATAAATAGCCCAAATAAAAAATGCGATAATCGCAATTATTGGCAAAATGATAAACTTCTTCATATCTCCCACATTAATTCCCCCGAACTTTGAAAAGAATTTAGTTGGATCCGAGATAAAAGAGAAATTAATAACAATCATAAGAAAAGGGATTGAGATGATTATCAACCAATATCTAATTGTCTGCCATCTGTTTTTCTCATGATCAATATGTTGATTTTTTTTATTTTTGAATTTTTTACGAGTTATTTTTGAAGGATGCTTAATGGTATCCCTAAAAGAAAAACGGCACAACCCTCTGCTAAAGGCATAAGAGCGTTCCAATGCCTTCCGCATCATCTTCATATTTGAATCTAAAGAACTCATTCTCTCCATAAGCCTAAATCGTTATTATACTAGCGACGGGTAAAATCTTAGCATTTTCTTTAAACTAACTTAGCTAGCAAAAGAAAGACAAGATATCTACCGCTTGCGGTATGCATTCACTGTACTCTTTATAGTATCGGCAATTCTTGCAATCTCATCATCTGTCAGGGTGGGATAAATCGGGAGAGAAACTATTTCATGGAAGAGTTTCGTTGCTACAGGGAAATCCGACGGTTTAAAGTCAAACTTTTCAATATAGTAAGGGTGCATGTGAAGCGGCGTGTAGTGAACACTTGAACCGATATTGGCTTCAGTAAGTTTCTCTATAAGTGTATTTCTGCTAATTTCGCAGATATTTTTGTTAATTCTGATAACGTAGAGATGCCATGAGTGCTTTGCATCTTCACGCTCTATGGGGAGCGTTATGCCATCAATTCCAGCGAGGGCTGCAGTCAATTTTGCCGCCACCTCTTTTCTTGCCTTATAGAAGTTCTCCGCCTTTTTAAGCTGATTCACCCCTATTGCGGCTGCTGTATCGGGCATATTATATTTAAAACCCGGTGCAACTATTTCGTAATACCATGAACCCTCTTTTGAGAAACGTTTCCAGGCATCTTTGCTTATTCCGTGCAGAGACATAACGCGCATTCTGTCGGCTAGCGCTTCGTCATTAGTTACCGCCATCCCCCCCTCACCTGTGGTGATAGTTTTATTTGCATAAAATGAGTAACATGCGATATCCGCACTTGATCCTACCATCCTCCATTCACCATCGGCATCTTTGTAGTATGCCGGACAGCAGTGTGCGCAGTCCTCAACAAGTTTAAGGTTATATTTCTTACAGAGTTCTAGGCACTTAACTACATCAACAGCCTGACCTCCATAATGTACTGGAATAATTGCCTTCACACCTTTATGTCCAAGTTTGACTCCGGGAACAGTATCGCCTCTGCTGATACGTTCCAAAATATTTTCAGCCTCATCCATATTCATACAGAAATCGGATTCATTGCAGTCAACCAGAACAGGGATCGCTTTGAAGTATCGGACAACTTCCGCAGTTGCCGCAAAGGTAAGGGTCGGCACAAGAACCAACTCGCCCTCTTGGAGACCTACAGCTTCAAGAGCTAGATGCAGAGCAGCAGTACAGGAGCTTAGAGCAACTGCGAATTCAGCACCCATATATTTTGCAAAATCAGTTTCAAACTGCTTTGCAAACTTACCCGTAGTCAACCAACCAGACTTGAGGCACGCTGTAACATCACGAATCTCTTCATCACCTATTGTCGGTTTGAAAAACGAAATATAATCATTCATAAAAATATCCTATAAGAGAACGATCTCCCATTAAAAAGCATCAGTAAGCTTAAAATATACGTCCTATTGATCGTTTGTCAATCCGTCTTCGGCTCGGCGATGCGGAAATATTAAAACTATCCACGTATTACAGGGCATGGGGTGATATCCCATACTTTTTTTGCATAATCGTTTATTGATCTATCACTTGAGAACATACCCATATTGGCGATATTGACAATTGCCTTTTCTGTCCATTTATCAATATCAGTAAACTCTTTTGAGATTTCTTGCTGGATCTCATAATAAGGTTCAAAATCAGCCGCCACCATATATGTATCATAGAGGAAGGTCTCAAGAATAGGTTTAAATGCATCGATCTCACCTGGTGAGAAAAAGCCGCTGCGAATCAATTCGAGTACACGTTTCAGGCGCGGAGATGCGTCGATAAAGTCCTGAGGACGATAACCTTCGCCCCTGAGTTTATTCACCTCGTCCACCTTCATACCGAAAATAAAGATATTATCTGCACCGACTGCATCATGAATCTCAACATTCGCACCGTCCATTGTTCCTACAGTCAATGCACCATTCAGGGCAAATTTCATATTACCCGTTCCAGACGCCTCTGTGCCGGCAAGAGATATCTGCTCGGATAGATCAGATGCAGGAATAATTTTCTCTGCGAGCGAGACGCGATAGTTTGCGAGAAAAACAATTTTCAGTTTATCCCCGACCTCTTGGTCATTGTTAATCACATCCGCAACAGCATTGATCAGGTGAATAATCAATTTTGCAAGATAGTAACCTGGAGCCGCTTTAGCGCCGAAAATAATTGTACGCGGCACAAATTTTGCATCGGGGTTATCCTTGATATCAAGATAAAGTGCAACAGCATGAAGAATATTCATCAACTGTCTCTTATATTCATGCAGACGTTTTACCTGAACATCAAAAATTGAATCAATATTGATTGTCACTCCATTATGTTCAAGAATGTATTCAGCGAGCTCTTTTTTATTATTTTGTTTAATTTCATGAACAATCTTCTGAAATTTCTTATCATCTTTGAATTTCTCAATCCCCTTTAATAGATCCAAATTCTTCACCCAATCTCCACCGATAAGATTGGTAATCTCCGAGGCAAGTTCTGGGTTTGCTTTTTTCAACCAGCGACGTGGCGTGATTCCGTTTGTTACATTAACAAATTTTTCTGGATAAAGGTTATAAAAATCGACAAAAAGTCCATGTTTTAATAATTCTGTATGCAATGCGGCAACACCATTTGTATGAGAACTGCCGACAATTGCAAGGTATGCCATGCGCACCTTATCCTCGTGACCATTCTCAATCAATGACATTCTTGAAAGTATCTCCGTATCTCCTGGGAATTTATTAGCAATTATTCTCAAGAATCGATGATTAATCTCATAAACAATCTCCATGTGCCTTGGCAGAAGTTTCTGCAGCAAAGAGACAGGCCAGCGTTCGAGTGCTTCACTCATCAATGTATGGTTTGTGTAGTTAAATACCTTTGTTGCAATACTCCAAGCCTCCTCCCACTCAAGATCTTCAATATCAACTAAAATTCTCATCAACTCCGGGACAGCTAGTGCTGGATGTGTATCATTCAACTGAATTGTAACTTTTTCGTAGAGTTTTTCTATTACACCGCCTCGAACCTTGAATCGCTCAATAATATCCTGTAGAGTAGCTGAGACCAAAAGATACTGCTGCTTGAGACGAAGTTCCTTACCTTCATAATTGTTGTCGTTCGGATAGAGAACTTTTGTAATATTCTCTGTCTGAAGTGCGTTAAGGTTGGCATTAAGGTAGTCACCCTCATTAAATTTATGAAGGTTAAAATCATACATAGACCTTGCAGACCAGAGTCTTAGCGTATTTACATTCTCTGTCTTATATCCCGGTATCGGTGTATCATAAGGCATAGCTATCACATCTTCAGTATTGCACCACTCCTTCTGATAAGATTTCTTGGAATTACGTTTGGGCTTAGTATTTCCGTAAAAATGGATAGTCCTTGCACGTTCAAGCCGCATAATCTCCCAGGGATTCCCTTTACGCAACCAGTTATCAGGCTCTTCAATCTGACAACCCTTATCAATAATCTGCTTAAAAATTCCGTATTCATACCTGATACCGTATCCAAAAGCGGGCAAATCAAGCGTTGCCATTGAATCAAGAAAGCACGCAGCAAGCCTTCCAAGTCCACCATTTCCCAAACCAGCATCCATCTCCTCTTCTCTGACATCATTCAACTCCATGCCCAATTCCGCCATTGCCTCTTTCGCAACATCAAAAACCTCAAGGTTAATCATTGAATTACCAAGCGTACGACCAATAAGATACTCTAAAGAGAGATAATAGACTGTTTTCGGGTTCAACTCTTCGTATGCAATCTGTGTATCTATCCATTTATCAACCATTAAATCTCGGATAGCAAGGGCCAATGCCTGATACTTATCATGCGATGAGGCCTTGTCCGGACGTTTTCCCAGCGAACATCGCAAATGATGCTTGTATGACTCAATTAACTGTTCTTTTATTTTCATATTTTTTATTCCCTAGTGCTATACCGCAAGCGGTAGAGATCTTCTGTTTCTTTTATTGGCTACTCAACCTTAATCGAAATGCTAAAACTTCACCCGCGTAAAGTATATAAACTAATGCTCTTTTTGTTATTTAATCCCACCAAGGTGGGGTTTATTCCCCGTCTCTTTGGGGCGTTTCCATATAAAAAAATATTTTGCCAAGCTTTTGTTAAAAGCGTAGATACCTCGTGTGGTTATCTGCTTTGCAGATCTGTCGCAATGCTCGAGTAGACACCGAGGCAGTGGCAGTTCATTTTTACGGAACAGTATTTTAACCTAACAACAATTTTATTCAAATCTAAAAGAGATATAAATCATTAGTTTTATATTGAGGTAGTTTATTTATCTTCATTAAGCACGATAGAGGGATTAATATACTTTGCACGAATAAAATCTTAACATTTTTCTTAAACTTAATGAGCTAGCAAAAGAAAGACAAGATCTCTGCCGCTTGCGGTATATCATAAAATAAATACTCATCAATTTTTATTCATGATTTTTCTAAAAAAGCATTTGATTTTAATGGAAAGGAATGGATTATATATATACTTGAAGAATAGTATAGCCAAAAATTAAAAAGAATATATAACATGACAGAATTCGTACATCTACATCTACACTCAGACTTCAGTCTTCTTGACGGAGCCTGCTCTATCAAGGGAATTGTAAATATTGCAAAAGAGTATAAGATGCCTGCAGTGGCAATGACCGACCATGGTGTGATGGGCGGGGCAATAGAATTTTACAAAACGCTAAATAGTGAGCAGATCAAACCAATTGTCGGATGCGAACTATATGTTTCGCCGACAACACGTTTTGACCGGGATCAATTTCAGGATAATATTAGAGGATTTCATCTTGTACTTCTCGCCAAAGATTTTGAAGGATATACCAACCTATGCAAGCTTTTATCGGCAGCACATCTTGAGGGGTTCTATCACAAGCCAAGAATTGACAAAGAGCTTCTTGCTCAGCATTCAAAAGGGTTGATCGCCCTTAGTGCGTGTATGAAGGGTGAAATACAGAACTCTCTGCTCTACAACAAAACAAAAGAGGCAAAAGCTGCACTCAATCAGTATTTGGACATTATGGGACGCGATAATTTCTATCTGGAAGTTATGGATCACGGCATTCCGGAGCAAAAAGTTATTAACAAAGGCGTTATGTTGCTCTCCAAAGAGTTCGATGTCCCTGTTGTTGCCACAAATGATGTTCACTATCTAAAAAAAGAGCATGCGAAATCGCATGAACTTATGCTCTGTATTCAAACCCATGCAACGCTTAATGATGAAAAGAGATTTAAATTCTCAACAGATCAGTTCTACTTTAAAAGCGGAGATGAGATGGCTGAGATATTCGGAGAGATTCCGGAAGTATTACAAAATACGCTGGCGGTAGCAGAGAAGTGCAATCTGGTAATCCCCTTGGGAAAAGATGTAAATCACTATCCTGTCTATGAGATTAATTCTGATATGCCCCGAAAAGAGTATTTAAGAAATATATGTATTGAAGGGGTAAGAGAGCGTTATGGTTTCGAAGAAAAGAGAGCAGAACCATTAAATCAGGAAGAGCAAAAAGTTATTGACAGGATAGATTTTGAACTCAACGTAATTGATAACGCAAAGTACTGCAGTTACTTCCTTGTTGTATGGGATTTTCTTGATTATGCAAGAAAGCAGGGAATTGCAGTTGGCCCCGGTCGTGGTAGCGGAGCTGGAAGTATTGTTGCATACCTTACTCATATCACTGACATTGAACCACTAAAATACAATCTCCTATTCGAACGATTTCTGAATCCTGAACGTGTAAGTCCTCCTGACTTTGACATTGACCTTTGCGAACGTCGCAGAGTTGAAGTAATTCAGTATGTTCGTAATAAATATGGATCAGACAGTGTTGCACAGATTGGAACCTACGGAACCTTAAAAACAAAGGCTGTGATAAAAGATGTTGCTCGTGCAATGGGGCGAAGCTTTGCTGATGGTGATTTAATTACAAAACTTATCCCTGATATGATTCCAAATGAGAAGAAGATTACGTTAAAAGCAGTAAAGGAGAATGTTCCTGAGATAAAGCACCTGATAGAGACAGAAGCATGGGTAAAAGAGATATTTGAATATGCTGAACCACTGGAAAATCTAAATAGGAATATGAGTATTCATGCAGCTGGAGTGATTATCGGAGATCAACCTCTTGCAAACCTTGTCCCGCTAGCAAAAGGTTCAGGCAAAGAAGTAATCACACAATTCCCCGCTGGTCCTTGCGAAGATCTTGGCTTACTAAAAATGGATTTTCTCGGACTCCGTACGCTTACGATTATTCAGGATGCGGTTGACAATGTACGAAAAAATCGCGACGAACAGATCGACATAAGTAAAATCTCCTTTGAGGATAAAAAGGCTTTTGAGCTTCTCAATAAAGGAAATACGGTTGCAGTATTCCAGCTTGAATCTAGCGGGATGCAGGATCTCTGCCGAAAATTCGGAGTAGATTCGATTGAAGATATCATTGCACTAATCGCACTATACCGCCCTGGCCCAATGCAGTTTATCCCTGATTTCATTGAGAGAAAAACAGGGCATACCCCTATAGAATATGATCATCCAGCTATGGAGTCAATCCTAAAAGAGACATACGGAATAATGCTCTATCAGGAGCAGATTATGCAGGTTGTCCAGAAGGTCGGCGGCTTTTCCTTAGGCCAGGCGGATATTCTACGCCGTGCAATGGGAAAAAAGAAGGTTGAGGTGATGGCTGCAGAGTGTGATAGATTTACTGAAGGTTGTACAAAAAATAATGTAGAAAAGAAGACAATTAAAGCGATATGGGAAAAAATTGTAAAATTTGCAGGGTACGGTTTTAATAAATCACACAGTGCGGCATACGCATTCCTAGCATATAGAACGGCATATCTCAAGGCTAATTACCCTGTTGAATTTATGGCTGCTGTACTTTCAAGTGATATTGATAAAGCTGAAAAAGTCGCTTCTGGTATCCGCGAATGTCGCGAAATGGGAATAAACGTGCTTCCTCCTGATGTTAATGTTAGTGAAATAAGCTTCACCGTCGATAAAGACTCGATCAGATTCGGACTTGCAGCAATAAAAGGTGTCGGCGAAGCGGCTGCATCTGCAGTTATTGAAACACGAGAAGCAGATGGAACATACCCATCTCTTCTCGACTTCTGTGAACGTGTCGGAAGCTCAGTTAATACAAGAGTTTTAGAAAGTCTTTGCAGAACTGGGGCTTTTGACTCGTTCGGGCAACTCAGGTCTCAGCTTGTAACTGTTCTGGAAGAGACAATATCTCTTGCTCAAACAACATCGCGGGACAAGGCTATCGGCCAGGGATCTCTTTTTGATATGCTTGATGAAGGAGATAAAGTCGGGGTTGATTCAATAGAGTATCCGGACATTCCAGAGTTTCATGAAAAAGAGATGCTTCAGAATGAAAAAGATCTTCTAGGATTCTACGTCACAGGACATCCCTTAGGTGAATATGCATACATAATTGAGAAATACGCAACTCACTCTCTTGCGGAAATCGCAACATTAGACAATGAGACCGGAGTTATTGTAGGTGGTATAATAACAGATCTACAACGTAGACAGTCCAAAAAAGGAAATGATTTTGCAATTCTACAACTCGAAGACACCCAAGGTAGCTCTGAATGCTTAATCTTCCAAGATGTTTATACAAAAGTAAAAGATATGCTTGAGGTTAATATGCCGTTTTATATCTGTGCACTTGTAGATGCAAAAGAGGATACCGATGTCCCAAAATTGATTGCTAAAAATGTAATGCCTCTCAATATGGTTCAAGAATATTTCACAAAAGAGATTCATATTCGTATGCACGAAGGAAGTGCAAAAAAAGAGATGCTCTACGATATTAAAAAATTGTGCAAGATGCATTCAGGAGATACAACACTAATTTTATGCCTGACAAGTTCCAATGGCGAAATTGCCTTTGTGGAAGCGAAAAGAGAGTTTAATGTACGAGTAACACACGAACTTATGAGGGGAATAAAAAATATTGTGGGAGAAGATTGCCTACATTTCAAAGCAACAAAAGAGGTTCCGAAAGCAAAAGTCAGACGCTGGGAAACAAGGGCAAAATCCAACTAAGGCAGTGTAAATGCATAACTGGTTCATTTCGCACAGGAATCAAATAAATATTTAAGGCACGGAAATATTTGTATAAAAAATTCCTTTTTTTGCCTATTCAGCTTGACATAAATTGAAAGTGGAGTATTTTGGTCTGCTCGAATGTAAAATACATATAAAAATTAGAAAATATTAGTGTTTGGAGAATGTCACGAAAAATGACCTTTTCCAGAAGAAATTAAACAATAGTGAAGCGGTAGGTACCGCACAGGATGTAAAATTATGAAAAGAACTTTTCAACCATCAAATGTAAAACGCAAACGTAGATTGGGTTTCAGAGCCAAAATGGCAAACAGACATGGACGTGCAATTATTAAACGTAGGCGTCAGAAAGGACGTGTACGCTTAACAGCATAACTCCATTCTGCGTAATTGCATACAGGTAACTGCTGTAAACTGATTGAAGCAATTCACATACAACACCTTTTGTCCTTGAATAGATAAAGAACTTAGAGTTCAATCAAAGACAAAATTGCTATGGTCTCGAAAACATTGGAATATAATATGCGAGATCCATTACAATTTGGCAAAGCGGAACTTAAACGGGGCGATACGCTCAGTTTAAAATCAGAATTCGATCAGTTAAGGGAAAATGGAACGAAGTACGTTGGACGATATTTGCTTTTAGTTACTTCTCCACCACCAGACAGCAAGTTGCGTTTCGGGATAATATGCGGAAAAAAATACAGCAAAAAAGCTGTTTTAAGAAACAGAGCAAGACGCCTTCTGAAAGAGGCTTTCAGGCTGCTAAAAAGCAGAGTGAAACCAGTGCATTGCATCTTCATTGCGAGAGTCGCAATAAAATATGCAAAGATGCAGGATGTTCAGAAGGATATGCTAAAACTCTTGAAAAAAGCCGAGATATGGCAGGACGTAAATGCCTGACACCGGCCTTTCCACTACTACTCCTGATACGACTCTACCGTATGCTAATTTCACCTTGGATGCCACCATGTTGCCGCTTTACACCGTCATGCTCAGATTATGCAGAACAGGCAATAAAGAGGTTTGGACTCTTTCGCGGAGGATATCTGATGTGTTGGAGGTTATTGAGATGTCAACCATTCTCTAAGGGTGGATACGACCCGATACCAGAAAAAAATGGACGTAAAAACAATAGTAACGAATAAGAAACAAAAGATGAGAACGAATTAATCCCCAAAAAGGGGCCACTTAGTGGAAAAATGGAATAACTTTATGAAATTTGATAAATCAACAATAGTAGCTGTGGTATGTTGCCTTGCATTTCTTTTTATGTGGCCTAGTATCGTACAGAAAATATGGCCAACAACTGCTAAACCGATAACCGCAGTTCAGGCAACAGCTCAGAACAATCCAGGACAACAAGCAACGCCGATAAAAGGAGCTACGGCTTCACAACCTCCTGCAAATAACACAAGCACGGTAAAAACTTCAGGAAATGAAGTAAAAGCTATAGCAGAAAAAGTCGCACCTGTACTTACTTCAGTAAAAGAGCTACCTGCAGTCACTCTGCAAAATGAGTTCATAATCGCTAAAATATCTCCAAACTCAGGTGAAATATCCAATCTTACATTAAAAAAATATAAAAAATCTGATAAGAAAACAATCATTGAATTACTCGGAAATGTCCAGGGCGGTGCACTTGGAATTTACCCTATAAACGAAGCATGGACTTTGACAGATGTTGACCTAAAAAAAGAAGAGCAAGGCACTCCTCTGGAAACAGTAACGGTAAAGAGAATATTCACGACTGCCCAAGGTGGACATTTCGCAATAACTCAACAATGGTCCATAACGAAAGATTACACCATCAATAATGTACTGAAAGTTACCAATTTAGGAAAAATCCCCTTAACCTTGAAAAACATTGCCATCAGTGCCGGTGGAATAGAGAAGATAACAGACCTTGCAGGAGATACAGTATTCCGTGAAGATCATGAAATTAGCTACTACAGTGTAACTGAGGGCAAACTCATATCTGAAGCTGCGGATACAGGTGCTAGCTTTATGGATATGATTACAGGAGGTGCAAAAAATAAACCAAAAACAGGCTTCAATAAAACAATAAACGAACAAGCCAAGTGGCTCGGTATAACAAATAAATATTTCACTTCCCTACTCGTTCCTGCTAAACCATTCGATAACGGACTTATACTCAGATCGGTCGTGTTGAAAAATAGTAAAGGTAATGATTACATAATGGCGGAGGCGGCTGGACTTCTGAATTTTGAATCAGTTGAACCAAATGAATCACAAATACTCAAATTTAAATATTTTTTCGGCCCTAAAAATATCGTACTACTTAAAGAGGTCGATCCTGATGCTTCAAAAATAATGAAACTATATATGCTAGGAATGCGTTTCCTTGAACCAGTTTCAAGAATAATGCTAGACGTACTTCTATGGCTTAAAAACTGGTGCGGTAGTTACGGACTCAGCATTATCCTTCTTACACTCATCGTAAAAACTCTATTCTGGCCAATCACTCATCGTGCAAATGTATCTATGAGGAAAATGCAGAAAATTCAACCTCTCATCAAAGAGTTAAGAAAAGAATATAAAGATAAACCACAGCAGGTAAATGCTGAAATGATGAAATTATATAAGGAGCATAAAGTCAATCCACTTGGAGGTTGCCTTCCTATACTGCTTCAAATGCCTATTTTCTTCGCACTTTATGCAACTTTAAGCGGTTCAATCGAACCGAGACATACTGCATTCCTATGGATGCAGGATCTATCTATGCCGGATACCGTAGCCCATATCTTTGGACTACCTATAAATCCACTAATGCTGATGATGACAATTACTATGATTCTTCAGCAAAAACTCACACCCTCCGCTGCAGACCCTGCACAGCAGAAGATGATGATGTTTATGCCGCTTATTATGTTGGTAATGCTATATAGCCTCCCTTCAGGTTTGACACTCTATTGGACAGTGAGTCAATTTATAAGCGTTGCACAGTTAATCGTAAACAAACAAATTGAAAAACGCGCTGAATTGAAGGTAGCAAGCGCATAAAATTCGTAAAATGAGGTCTAAGGCCTCACAAAAAAAGGAAAGAAACATGATAGAAGAAACACTGGAAAGAGCACCGAAAACTCTTGGTACTATGCTCGATTACCTCGGTCTTGATGCTTCTGTTAAAGCAGAAGAGAGAAATGGAAATGTAGGTCTGACTGTATATTCTGAAGATGCCGGTAGAATTATTGGAAGAAAAGGATTTGCACTGCAAAGCCTGCAACTACTGCTTAATAGAATTATTGCTAAAGGCAATAAAGAGTGCCCAAGAATTTTTATCGATGTCGATGGATATAAAAAACCTGAAAGAAGACCACGTAGAGATGATGATCGACGTGACGACAGACGTGACGATCGACGTGATGATCGACGTGACGATCGACGTGATGACAGACGTGATGATCGCAGAGACAACCGCAGTGAAGCTAGAGACGAGAGAAGTGGCGAGAGAAGCGACAACAGAAGAAGAGAACCAGCACCTAATCCAGAAGAACAGATCACGAAAAAAGCTATTGATGCTGCAAAAGAGGTCAAACGCTGGGGAGAATCTGTAACAATTCCTCCAATGAACGCACATGACAGACGTCTAATTCACGTAACCCTCGACGAAGATAGCGAAATCACAACTGCTAGCCTTGACGGTAGTGATGAACGCATGAAGAGCATTGTTGTATCACTTAAACAATAATCATTTGATTCTTTCATTATCTGTATTGTTCGTATAACATTACAGGTAATGACCAGAATGTAGCACTGTCAGGCCTATGTGCTTCGTTCTGGATTTATCAACCTTAGGCAGTCTGCAAATAATTATGAAAAACAATGATGTCCTAAGAAGAGTTCGTTATATTTTTGATTTCAGTGATTCAAAGATGATATCCCTGTTTGAGTTAGGTGGAATTGAAGTAACTCGAGCAGAGATCAGTGATTGGCTGAAGCGTGATGATAACCCTGACTTCAAGGAGTTACCAGATACACTACTTGCCCGATTCCTAAATGGCTTGATAGTGGATAAACGCGGTAAAAAAGATGGGCCGGAGGCAGAACCGGAGCAGAAGATAACTAACAATATCACTTTCCGTAAACTAAAAATTGCTCTAAACCTCCAGGCTAACGATATTATAGATATTTTCAATCTTACAGATTTTCAAATGAAAAAGAGTGAACTAAGTTCATTTTTCAGAAAACCAGGACACCGTAATTACACTCAATGCAAACCGCAAGTCCTACGCTCTTTTTTAAAAGGTCTACAAATAAAAAACCAAAAGACAAATGAAGATGACGTTCCCTCAAGTCCTGAATAATATTTGTCTCATTATTTTTACTTAAACTTCACTTTAACATTCAGTACCTGCAACCTTGCTAAGTTCGCAGTATATGGCTAAAAGACCGCCATCTGGTAGATTACTAATAACGGCCATACATCACTCCACACTGAAAAGCCGTGCATCATGCTGTATGGTTTTGCCTGCGACAACCGTTGCTATCGCTCGGGTAGTTCTCCCCCCGGCATCTGAGATTTTTGCCTATTGACTTGAAGTAGCTTGCGTTGTCTCAATGCAAATAGCAAAAGCTGAAAGAGATGTAAAAGAGTAAGCAAAAGAACAAGCCTGTAAGGCTTTATTTATTGCCTTTTTTTGTGCTTAATGCTTGCTTTGCTTAATAATTGTCGCCTCCCCTCAGGAGGTGCTTTTAAAATGATCGATAATCAACCTGTCCCTAAAAACTCTAAAAATCCTCTCATCTAAAATGACCCTAATTTTGTGTTTTCTGGTAAGTCATATTGAATTTACCATCATTTGTCGTTCTATCATTAGATTTCATTTCTATAATATTCCCATTTTGTAGACTACCTATACGATCACCAACCATCCTCATCTCCTCTTTATTGTGAGATATATGTAATGTTGTTATAGATAACTTCTGCTGAATACTTCGTAGCTCTTTGCACAATTCGTCACGAGTAGACTCATCTATGGCACTTAGTGGCTCATCAAGCAATAAAGCTGACGGTTTAAGAACCAGAGCTCTTGCGAGTGCAACTTTTTGCTGCTCACCTCCACTGAGACCATTTGGTTTTCGTTCAAGAAGATGAGAAATATTTAGCAATCCCGCAATTTCTTGAACCTTTTCTTTACGCTTGGAACGCTCTATTTTTCTAACTTCCAGGCCAAATTCAATATTTGCACTTACAGTGCGTGATGCAAACAAAACAGCATTTTGGGGGACATAGCCTATATTTCTTTCCCATATTGGAATATCCTGAATTTCTCTACCATTCAGTACTATTTTGCCTGATGACGGTTGATATATCCCACAAATAATTTTAATAATCAGTGTTTTACCTGTCCCATTGGGCCCAGTTAGCACAAAATACTCTTTAGGGTTAATGTTCATACATAAATTTTTAAACTGGAAACTTCCTATTTCAAAACAGATATTTTCCAGTGTCAGTCCAAAGGTGTTTACCATAAAAACCCCCTTCCTCCTAATTTTTTAAATAAGACAAGAGCAATCGTTGAGATAAGAATCATCAACGCCCCTAAAACTAGAGCAACCTCTATACGTCCTATACTGATTTCCAAAAATATTGACGTCGGCATTATCTCTGTATGATTTCGCATAGTTCCTGCTATAAGAAGAACTGGACCGAATAGGCCGAAAATCCTTGCCCAGGTAATTACGGTCGCAGCGATAAGAGTAGGAGTTATCCCAGGAAGAACAACCTTAAAAAATGTCTGAAATCTATTTGCTCCAAGAGTCATTGCCAACTGCTCGAAACTCTCGTCAAGGCTATCAAAGCCAGATTTAGTCACCCTTATTGTGATGGCACAGCCGATAATAAACTGAACTAGAACAATTCCAAGGGGTTGATATATAAACAAACCTTCGTTCCAAATCCCTCTATCAAGCCAACGGCCTATAGCTGTATTGAAAAAGATCAAAACACTCAACCCAATTATCAACGGAGGAAGTACTATTGGCAGATCCAAAATCGTATCTATAAAATCGTGACCCGGAAGCTTTTTTCTACTAAGAATATAACCTGATGGCAAAGCAACAAGTATAGCAAGAGCAGTGCTGATAAAAGATGTTATCAATGAAAGGCGAATCGATGCAAGAAGCGCACTATCATTTAAGACTATAGTTAATGCGTCATAATTGATTCTACTAAAAACACAGTAAATTAAGCTTAGAACAATAACAACATATATTATTAAAGGTAGCGATAAAATCAAATAAAAAGGACTTTTATATTTAATTTTTTTATTATCAATCATTTAGCTTCCCTTGGAGGAGCAAATCCATTTTCCTTGAAAATCTTTTTTGCTTCTGAAGTAAAAAACTTATAGAAATCTCTTACAGCTTTTCTCTTTTCTGCGCCCTTAATGATACCAACAGTTACTCCTGTATATTCAGCGTCCATATTTTTGTAAGTTGCAGAAGTCATAGCATCTATGCCATCCATATTAATAGAAATAATATCAAGTTTTTCAGGATAAAGTGCTGCAACAGCTCCCCAAACAATACTTGCATCCAGAGTTCCCAAAATCACATCGTTACAACGCTGTTGATGCCCTTTTGTTTCAACTCGAACATTTTTTAATATCTTTTCCCCATAGGGCTTGTTGCTTAAAAGATGTTTTACAATCTGTCCAGAAGTAGAGTAAGTCTGATTTCCGATTCCCAAACGGACTCCCTCATTTGAAAGATCTTTCAGATTCTGAATCTTCTTATCCCCCTTGGGAACAATAATAACAATATTTAGAGTGGCAACCTCTTCCCATTCAGAGATTAATTTTTTATTATACGCCCATGGCATGAATGGATCATGGCACAGATAAACATCGCCGCGCCCGGTCTCTTGTATTTGTGCGCAAAGGTCACCAGATCCCCCGAATGTTAAGACAATTTCATCGTCTGAAACCTTTTCGTAACGCTTTTTAATATTTTCCAGCACCGCACGCATAGATCCGCCGCAAAGCACTATAACTTTTTCTCTCTGGGGGCCTTCTTTTCCGCATGATGTAAGGAGCATCATCCCACCTAATAATACGAATACAAAAATTGATCTACTGATCAATCCACAAATCATCAACATCTTTTTTTCAAACTTATACGACATATCACGACTTCCTTATTTTACTGTATATTTTTCTGCTTTTAATATTTTAATTCCCTCTTCTGATGTCACAAAATCAATAAAAGCAACAGCAGCTTCAGGATATTGGGAAAATTGCAATTTTACAATAGGAATTGTAACTGGGAGATTATTTTGGGGTGGAATCTCTATCATATCTCCGATATGCTCGTACTGACGTGCGTTTGCATCCCAAACAATCGTTGCATCAATATTCTTCAATTCGATTGCCATTGCCAATTCATTTACCGTTCCACTTGAATATACCAGATTCTCTTTAATTTTTTCCTCAGAAATACCATTTTTCTTAAATAATTGAACCGATTTTTTGCCAACCGCAACTGCACGTTTATCCCCCAATCCGATTCTGACTCCCCTCTTTACAAGGTCATTAAGAGAGTGAATTCCCTTAGGATTTCCTTTTTGAACAAATAGAACAGGAATAAAACAAGCAACATCTCTTTTTGATTCAGCATCGGCTAGTTTACTTTCAATAGCTTTATCAACATAAAAAGAAGTCCCTGGCATAAATAGATCCCCGCGCCGACTTGCTGTAAGCTGGCCTAAAAGTCTTCCACTTCCTGCGTAAGTTGCAGAAACTTTCACATCAGGATTCTGCTTATGAAAAGCTTTTATGAGTTTTTCTGTAGCAGGGCGAATACCTGCACCGCAATAAAGAATAATAGTTTTCTGTTCAGAAACACCCTCTTTTTCTGCAGGTTTTCCACAGGAAATAATTACAACAGGAAACATAAAAAGAATCAAAACTTTAACTAATTTTTTCATTGTCTATTTCTCCTTAATATAAGCCAAGAACCTACTCCAAGCAATAGAGCTGCGATAGCACCAATAATGACAAAAAATGAAAGTGCAGAAAGTCCAGAAACTGAATCTTTTGAGGTAGAGTTTTCTTTGTCTATTGTTTTTGAAATTTCCCTCTCCTGCAATGATAAAGGAACAGTTAATGCAGGAAGTTCCTCGTCAAGGTTCACCTTATTATTGATAAAATCATCCCATTTAACCGGAACCAGCATATCAAATCCAGGATTTAGGGCTTTTATTTCACAAGAACAGGATCCTGTGATAAAAGAAGCAACATTAAGCATGTTTTCTTTATTAATACCCTTGCCTGTAAACGGTAATAATGCTCTCCCCCTTCCGAATATCGGAAAAATAAGAGGAGTAGTAAGATCTCGTAATCCATCTTCTGAATCTAGTAAAATGTCAATAAAAACTTTGTCTGCTGGATTTTTTCGTGAAACCCTGAGGAGAGAAAATTTAATTTCCAGAGTCGCTTTATCGTATTCCATTGATTCTTCATCAAGCTCTTCCTCTTCATCCAAGTCCTCATGAGGAAGTTTAAATGTTTCTTCCGCCTCTTTCAGTGCACCTTTTACTATCTCTTCATGTTTTTTATTTTCCAATTCATTATCACAATCGATTTGAACAAAAACCGCAGAATCATTTTTCAAAATCCTACGTGCAACGTCTCTACCTGCAGGAGATTCCATGATCTGTTTTGCAGATTTCATATCAAGCGAGTGTACACCAGCTAACTTATTCATTTTTGAGTTTAAAGGATATCGCAAAAGAACAGTAGGAAGTTTATTTTGCTTGTGACTCTCCCAGTACTCTTTGGTCTTCACACTTAACTCATTACTGTCAAGATCAAAAATGGAAAAGATTATGGTTTCACGGTCAGCATAGAATTTTTTATAATATTCAACTACTTTTTTCTCTTTATCGTTAAGCTCTCCTCTATGGAATACGCTTACAACGTAAGGGTCTGCAGGCCAGCGTTCAAGTGCATAACGAAATACAGGAACTGAACAGGCAAAAAGAGACGAACAGTCTAGGATGAAAAAAAAGAGGCTTGCAAATATTAGCTTCATTGCAAAAAATCTAATTAATCTTACTCTTGGTTTAAAAAAAGATATCATAATGTTTATAATCTTAACTCCTTTGAAAAGCAAATTACCTTTAAATTAAATAACTACATAAATCGTGCAAACGTTTCTAAAAAAACATTGAAATGACTTTAATATATTAATAGCAAGTAAGTCACAACCACAGCAATCAAATATTAGGAGTCATTATTTCAACAAATAAGAAACTATCATAAAAAGAGAAAAAAGCAAGCAAAAAAATCATATTGGGTGGGATTTTGAAAGATAATGCTCTTCGTCTGATGTTAAGATGGGCTTCTGTGCCGAATAGAACAGAGATCAGCCACTTATTGAAATCATTGACTTCAGAAGAGATTATTGGTCTAAAAATATGGGTCTTCACCTAAATTATGGGGTAAAATAAGATAGGGATCTGAACTAGGCCCCCTAGGCTTGTAGCATATTTGATGAGTTCCAGAGTTTGGCTATTCGCGGGATCCTTCTTCTTAAGCTCGAGATCAATGGTCAATGGATCGAATCGTGCCTTGATATCGTCTACCTGCTTTTTGGTGTAAACCTTAAACATCAGCAGGCTCTTGGTATATGGGACACCATCGGCCTTGTCGTTGCCATAGCCACCTCGATGTGCTGCGACCAAGATGGTTGTGGAGGAAGGATTGTGCTCCTCCTTTATGGGTTTCGAGGTATGCTAGGCTCCCGTTTTCTTATCAGGAATCTCTGTACCGACGACCGGAAAAGGCAAAAACATGCATCCAATCATAATTACCAGAACGACTCTTACTACACTCATCTTCATCTCTCCTTAAAACAATTTGAGTTAGCCGTATCAGCTAAAAAAATTCTGCTTCCTAATTATTATTACTCTTCTAATCGGTAAACGTCTATTCCTTAATAACTTCGAGGCCGGAGATCACGGGTTGACCTTTTGAGAAGATTAATTCAATCTTGCCGTTTACGGCAACACCTTTGAAGATTTTAACCACAGT
>JAUUYH010000097.1 GCA_030590505.1 Kiritimatiellota bacterium | reverse complement strand
TTTCAATTTTTATGAAAAATGCGGGTTAGAAGGGAAGAGTGGTAAGCGCATTGGTGCGAAATATTAATTTCTTACAGAATGATAATATAAAACCATAAAGGGTTGCAGAAATTTAAGAGCGGTTTATATTACTACCTATGGATACAAATTATTTATTAAGATATTTTAAGAGTGCCTGGGATATGCTTTTGAATATTCCTCTTCCGTTTAATGCGGACGAGGTTGATGCGGAAGACGAGGGCGACAGTTATCTACTGCTCTGCTTTCCTCTTGTCGGGGCTGCGATTGGAATGCTTGCATATCTCGTTGCTCATATTCTCGGCTTGATTCTGATTATTCCGATGGCTGCTGCTGTAATTGTCTCTATCGTGCTAACGCTTGGCACAGAGGTGGTGGCTGCAAGTAGTAATCTATCTGCCTTAACTTCATTTATAAATGCGAAAATAGCAAAAAAACGCGGCTCTGAACTGGAGTTGGCGATGAGCGGTAAGTTAACCCTAGATGAACCTCTTTCTCTGATGTTTTTTCTATCTCTATATCTTCTTAAGCTTTTCTGTTTCGGACTGCTGATATATCATGCAAAAACTTCATGGATTGTAATAACGTTCACTTTGTCATATCTCATTCGCTCACAGCTTGTGACTATGCCGTCTTACGAATCCCATGGGGCACTTATTGAAGAAGATGATGATAAATACGCCGTAAAGTTGCCGTGGATAGTCGCTTCGGGAATTGTAGTTGTCGCGGGGTCTACCTATCTGGCTTCAGCTATTCTTATTTTATTGGTTGCATTTGCTCTGATTATTGGATTTAAAAAATATTCTCAACAGATGGGTGGTGTATCCGCAGCAATGATCGGCGTTTACGGAATCGTGGCGGAACTGGTATTCCTCTTTATCGGTGCAGCGATTGTTATTCGTTCATAAAAAGACATATTTGCGAATTTCGCAGAACAATATTACGGAATGAATTATTATGGGTACTGGACGCGAAAAACTGGACAAACTTTTACATAATCCTAAGATTACAGAGATTATGATCAACGGTTCAAAGGGAACCTTTATAGAGATTTCTGGGAAAAAAAGTAAACTAGACATCTCATTTTCACCTGCCGAGCTTGAGGATGTCATTAATGACATCTTTCGCGATGCGGGGAAAAATGTTTCAGCAATTACTCCTTACGCTGATATCTGTATGAAAGACGGATCGAGGGCAAATGTTATAATCAACCCACTTGCACGTTTCGGATCTTCAATCACAATACGTAAATTTTTTTCAAAATTAAGTGACCTTGATGATCTTATTGAACAGGGAACTTTATCCCGCAAAATGGCGGATTTTCTTATTGCTTGCATTAAGGGAAAACTCAATATAATATTTTCAGGTGGAACAGGTGCGGGTAAAACAACAACATTAGAAATGCTCTCAAAGCATATTCCAGAACAGGAGCGAATTATAACAATTGAGGACACAGCGGAGCTAAAACTACACCATGATAACATTGTATCTCTCGAAACACGCATTCCAGACGAAGAGGGCAAAGGTGAAGTTTCCCTTCAGGATTTGATAAAAAATTCACTAAGAATGAGGCCCGATAGAATTATTGTTGGCGAAGTACGCGGATCTGAAGCTCTTGATATGATACAGGCAATGACTACAGGGCATAAAGGCACAATGGGCGTTGTTCACGGTAGTTCTCCGCGTGAAGTTGTAAGTAGAATTGAAACGATGATCCTCTCCTCTGGAATAAATTTGCCTTTATATGATATCCGAAAAATGATAGTAAACTCCCTTGATCTAATTGTTCAGCAGGAGCGATTTTCAGACGGTGTACGGAGAATTACTCATATAACTGAGGTGAAAGGTTTGTATGAAAAGCAGATCGAATTGCATAATCTCTTTGCATTTATAAAACTAGGAACGACACCTACTGGAGAAGTTCGTGGTAACTTTAAGCCAGTGATAAAAAACTACCCCGCATTCTATTCAGATTTTGTGAAATCTGGCTTGATGAACGACTCTATTTTTAAAGAAGGTAATGCCTTAAACATGTTGTGATTTTATAGCTTACGCAAACGTCTCTTTTATTTTGCCTATTTATCTCTCTTTTTTTTCATAAGCTGTTTGGGCGTAAGAATATTTTCCTCTGGGAAAATGCCGACTACCAGTTCGCCTTTCCATCTTTTTTCTGCGCAATTCGCAAGAATTTCTGCGACTGTGCCAGTAATTGTCTCTTCGTGTATCTTGGTCGCTTCTCGGGTAATTGCGATTTTCGCATCATCACCTATTACTTTCTGAATGGCTTTTAGTAATTTTTCTATTCTGTGCGGTGACTCAAAAAGAAAGGCTGTCTTCCCTTCATCATTAATCTGTTTGAGTAAATTCTCACGTCTTCCTGACTTTACAGGGGCAAATCCGTAAAAGGAAAATTTATCTGCTGGCAAACCAGAAGCAACAACGGCAAAAGTAAGAGCGGAAACGCCGGGTATGACTTCAGGTTCAATTCCTGATTTGCGAGCTTCGCGAATAATATGAAAACCGGGATCTGCAATAACGGGAGTGCCTGCATCTGACAAAACTGCAACCTTTAAGCCCTCATGTACATAATCAAGAATCTTTGACACTGAGCGGTGCTCGTTAAAGGCATGACAACTCACAAGACGTTTTTTAATCTCAAAATGAGACAGCAGTCGTTGTGACCTGCGTGTATCTTCAGCTGCAATAATATCTGCCTCTTTGATAATCTCAAGCGCACGTAGTGTGATGTCTTGAAGATTCCCAATCGGGGTTGAGACAATACTTAATTTACCTCCCTCTTCACTCTCTTTCATATAGATTCCTTATCAATGTTAATTTCATTATAGAATATAGCATGTACAACTATTTGAAGCAAGGCAGTAGTTTTTAATATACTGTTAATTTCGCACCTTCTGCAAAGCAGACTAAGGCCCCAGGTAAGAGTTTCGTGGTTAACTCTTTTTCTATTTATTTTTCTAACTTCTAATTTCCTTCCTTCAAGAGTCTATGCTTCAAAACTTTCCAGTAATTTCGTGCACCTTGATAGTTTATTTGTTTGGTCAGAACAGCGACCACATCAACCACTGAAATATACCATTTTTCGGCATCAGCATCCCAGACAGTCCTGATCTTACTGTCTTCAAATATTTTTATACTTTGTTCTGATTCTTTTTTAAAGTATCAATCAAGAGAAATTCTTCCGCTTAATGCAGCAGCAATAGTTGCTGAGTCTGCGTATGCGATATCTGATCCAGCAGGAAGCCCGCGGGCTAGACGTGTAACTTTCACATTCATGTTTTTCATCAGATCTGAAATGTAGATCGCGGTTGCCTGCCCCTCTACATCCTGCCCGAGTGCAAGAATTACTTCGATAATATCGTCCTCTTTTACTCTTTTTAGTAGAGTTGCCAAGTTGAGATCATCAACACCTTTTCCTTCGAGCGGAGCCAGTTTACCGCCAAGTACATGATATCCTCCCTTAAATAGTCCGCTTGCTTCAATGCTTGATATTTGGGTTACCTCCTCGACAACGCATATCACGTTGTGATTTCGCGACATATCGGAACAGTAATTACAGAGTTGCTCTGGAGATGAGATATTGCCGCACTTAGGGCACGGGCCAATTTTATCATCAAGTTCAGATAAGATCTTTCCTAGAGCTTTCTGTTTGCCCGCCTGCCATTTAAGCACAGCAAATGCCATCCGTACAGCACTGCGTTGTCCTACTCCGGGAAAAGATTTAAATGCAGCAATAAGATCGTTGATAATTTCAGGATATTTTGAGTTAGTCATTTTTTCTGCTTTTTTTATTTTTTACTTTCTTATAATCTTTGTATATATTTCTCAGTGCATATCCGTAACGCATGCCAGCAGTCAATAATCTAAATCCATCCTTAAATGGAAACTTTACCTTGCGTGCACGCCACGGATTATTTCTTAAAGAGAAAAGAGAGAGAAGAGAGAAGTATCTGTAAAACTTGTTTATCGGCAGTTTTAGCGGCAGAATTGTGTGCATGCAGTCGTAGAAGTAGTATGGATCATCAACGATAAACTGATTTTTCGTTTCATTCCATATCGGTGTTCCAGGTGGCGGGGAAAATACGGTAAACGTCACCTCTGCTGGCCCGATTGATTCCACCATTTTTCGTAATTTTAAAAAGTCATCTTTCTCAAAATCAGGACGCACCATAAAGGCTGCATGCAGACATATCCCGCACTCCTTAAGTATCTCAACCGCCTTCATGTTAACATCTGGATCAATCCCTTTATTGTACTCCTTCAGAACCTTATCATCAAACGACTCCAGCCCCACATAGAGGGTGGAAAGTCCCGCTTTTTTCCATAACTTAAACAGTTCAGGATGCTCACATATCGTATCACTTCTTGCCCAACTGATATAGTGTTTTTTAATCCCCCTTTTCAACAGTAAATTTGCAATTTTTTCGGTTCGTTTTGCATTGATAAACATTTCATCATCCACAAAATAGACATAATCCTGTTCTAGATTTGCCAGCTCCTCAACGACATCTTCAGGGGTTCTCTGCATATATTTACCGTTGGCAAGAAAATGCACGACACAGAAACTGCATCTATGCGGACACCCCGTGCTTGTACGTACAGTTGCCACTTTAGGGAAAATGGTCTCCACTCTTTCGCCGGGTTCTCCTGTCCAGACGCAGTGATAATTTGCCGCATCCACAAGATCTCTGCGCGGAGACGGTACGTCTTTATAATCTGGAAGTTGTGGGGGAAGGCCGTCAATCAATTGTGCGAATCTCGCAGACTTGACTGGAATAATAGAACGATCTTCTGGCATAGGCTCTTTTTTCTTTAGAGCATCTGCTAATTTCGCAATTACCGAACCACCCTCGCCACGGATCAACACATCAATCTCATCACAACCTCCGAAGAAGTCAGGTGCAATAGTTGCATGAATTCCGCCAACAATCGTTACCACATTCGACAGCTCCTTTTTTGCGAGTTTCGCAAGTTTTAGCACATTATTTGCCTGATTTGAGTATGCGGTAAATCCAATCACATCAGGGGCAAAGTTGCGAATTTCGCATAAAAATTGTTTCTCTGGCTTGGAGGAGAGGGAGAGGTCTAGGATCTTTGTTTCATGCTCTTTCCCGATACCACCAGCAACGATCTCCAGCTCAAGTGGCTCGAGATGTAGTAGTGCATGAAGTGCACGTGTAACCTTCAGTGGCAAATGAGGCTTTACTAGTAAATATTTCATATATTCTCGTCGCATTGTTGCGAATCTCTTTTTCGTTTAAATCTCTCTTTTTTAGACCCTTTTAATATACCCTTAATTTGCGAACTTCGCAATGCATTTATGTTTTTTTATGTTTTCTCTTCGCATAAAAAATTAAAATGTATGCGTGCAAATGACTTATGTATATAGATTGAGTTAAGAAACAAATACAAAACTTGCCGCCATGTGCAGACCATTGGCAGCACAGAATAACGACTACACAGGATGCGACACTGCTAACCCGCACTTCTCATAAACATTGAAACTTTTGATATTAACTCATTAATTGTTAACCTATTACCTATTTTTATTAAAAAGTACGATTTATCATCTTACTTACTTTCTTGTCTTTTTACGCAAGAACTTCGCTAGCTCGTGAAAAATACGAGTTAATTGAATTAAGTTTGCGATCAGCGATATTGGGGGGAATATAAATTTAGAATACCTTTTAAAAATATTCTTTTACAGGTTGACGAACGGGGTATATGGCAGTACATTCACATCCTTGAACAATTGTGCGAAAATAACTATGAAATAAACTACGTCAATGTCTACTTGAGCATGGCGACAGATCTGCAAAGCAGATAAGCACACAAGGTATATACGCTTTTAATAAAAGCTTGACAAAATATATTGTTATATGAGAATAAACCCCACCTTGGTGGGCGCGCCAAGAAGCGGGGAATAAAACCCACCTTGGTGGGATTAAATTTATTCGGGTACCTGCAAATGAGATGTTTATGAAATTGTAAATTATCTGAATATTTGAATTTTCAGAGGCGGAAAAAAGAGGAACTATGATAACAGAATTACTGAAAAAGATTGAAGATAGAAAAGCTAAAATCGGGATAGTTGGGCTTGGTTATGTTGGGCTGCCGTTGGCGATTGAATTTATCAATGCCGGTTTTTGTGTAATGGGCTTTGATATTGATGACGCAAAAATTAAGATGTTGCTAAATTCGCAGACCTACATTAAGCATATTCCGTCTGAGATTTTAGAGAAGGCAAATGCAACAGGTCGCTTTTCCTGTACTGCAGATTTTGCGAAATCCGCAGAATATGATGTCCTGATACTCTGTGTGCCGACCCCATTGACACACCACAGAGAACCAGATATGAGCTATATTGAGTCAACTGCAGAAGAACTTGCTCCGTTTGTACGAAAAGGACAGTTGTTTTCGTTAGAATCAACAACATATCCAGGGACGACAAAAGAGGTGCTGAAACCGATTCTTGAAATTGAAAGCGGACTTGAGGCGGGCAAGGATTTCTATCTCGCATACTCTCCTGAACGCGAAGATCCGAATAATAAAAACTTTTCAACCTCGACTATTCCAAAGGTTGTGGGTGCGGATGATGACGATAGCTTGAAGGTTGCAAAGGCAGTATATGATACAGTAATCTGCACTACTGTCCCGGTGTCAAGTGCAGCAACAGCAGAGGCGACAAAACTTGTTGAAAATATCTTCCGTTCTGTAAATATTGCAATGGTCAATGAGTTAAAAATAATTTTCACAAAGATGGGAATTGATATTTGGGAAGTGATTGATGCGGCAAAGACAAAACCATTTGGATTTATGCCATTTTATCCAGGCCCAGGGCTTGGTGGACACTGCATTCCGATTGATCCGTTTTATTTGACATGGAAGGCGAGAGAGTTCAATGCAGCTACACGTTTTATTGAGCTTGCTGGTGAAATTAATACACAGATGCCATACTATGTTGTACAGCGTACGATGGAGGCGATGAATGATAAGTCAATAGTTATGAACGGCAGCAGAATTTTACTGGTGGGCTTGGCATACAAAAAGAATGTGGATGATCTGCGAGAGAGTCCGACATTTAAGCTGTGGGAGCTTTTTGAAGAGAAGGGAGCAAAGATTGATTATTACGATCCGTACTGTCCGTCTGTGCCGAAACTGCGCGAATATGTACAATATTTCGGGCGTGAAAGTATAGATATCGAGAGTGCTGGTCAATATGATGCAATTGTTATATCAACTGCCCATGACTCTGTTGATCATGCGAAAATCGCAAAACTTGGTAGATGTGTTGTTGACACCAGAAATGCGTTGGGAAATGATGCAGATGCTGTAAAAGCATAAGATAACATTAGATATTTAATTTAAAGAATAGGAAAAAAAATGATTTCACTTATAATCGCAATTACGGCCGGGATTGGTACATTTTTAACATTGCAGGAAACAACTGAGTTGCATATTGTCTGGAATACAATATTTGCAGTGCTGGTCGTTATAGTTCTTCAGCTGTCTTTTGGACTTATATTCAGAAAAAAAATTACAGCTGTAACGGATACAATTCAACAGGTTATTATGGAGGGACAGGAGAAGGTTCAGCGTAAAGCCAATATGTTCCAGCAAAAACCGGCGGGCGGAATGAAGCACATGCAGAAATTGTTAGAAAAGGATCAGCATGTATCGCTTAGAAAAGCGCTAGAGCTGACAGACAACCTTCAACCCTGGTTTAAGTGGTCGCTTCTTCTTGGTAAACAGGTAAGTACAATGAAAATGCAGTTTAACTATCAGTTGGGCGAATACAAAGAGGTTGATAAACTTCTACCGAACTGTCTCTATATGGAGCCTCTCACCGTTGCTATGAAGATGGCAAGACAGTACAAAAATGACGATCCGAAATTTGACAAAACATTTACATCAAAGATTAAAAAGTTTAAGGGAAATAAAGGTGTATTGCTTTATGGGCTTTACACATGGGTGCTGTTAAAACGCGGTGAAACGGAAAAAGCATTTGAGATACTGACGACAGCCAAAGAGAAGTGCGACAATGAGGTTATTTATAAGAACTGGGAGGCACTTGCAAACGGGAAATCGAAGCAGTTCTCCAATGCTGGTCTGGGTGATGAGTGGTATTCTCTAAAACTAGAAACCCCGAAGATCCCTAAACAGAAGATGCAGAAACGATTCAGGTAGTAATCGTATAAGCCACGTCACAGTGGGCAAGATTTGTACAAAATAATTTAATTTAAGGTTTATATAAAATGAAAGACTACAATCAAAGTCATCTGAAACAGCTTGAATCGGAAGCGATTCATATCATCCGAGAGGCTGTTGCAGAGGCTGAAAATCCAGTGATGCTCTACTCGATAGGTAAAGACTCATCTGTAATGGTGCGACTTGCGCAGAAAGCGTTCTATCCCGCAAAAGTACCGTTTACACTTCTGCACATAGATTCGAAATGGAAATTTAAAGAGATGATTGCCTTTCGGGATCGTTTCTGTAAAGAGAACAACCTAGATCTTAAAGTACATTATAACAAAAAAGCATTTGAAGAGGGCGTGGGTCCTTTTACACACGGAAGCAGAAAACATACTGATATAATGAAGACCCAAGCACTGCTTGAAGCTCTGACACTTGGAAAGTATGACATTGCATTTGGCGGAGCTCGCAGAGATGAAGAGAAGTCACGGGCAAAAGAGAGAATCTACTCATTCCGGGATCAATTTCATCAGTGGGATCCTAAAAACCAGCGCCCGGAACTCTGGTCACTCTATAATTCAAAAATAAATCCAGGCGAAAGTATTCGTGTATTCCCTATTTCAAACTGGACAGAGATGGATGTCTGGTACTATATTCAACAGGAAGAGATTCCTATTGTGCCACTATATTTTGCTGAGAAGCGTAAGATTATTGAAAAGGATGGGGTGATGATCATGGTTGATGATGATAGAATCCCTACAGATGGTTATGAGATCAAAGAGGAGATGATACGGTTCAGAACTCTCGGTTGTTATCCTCTGACTGGTGCAATAAAATCAACGGCAACAACAATGTCTGAAATTATTGATGAAATGACTCTATCTGACGTCAGTGAACGCAATACAAGGGTGATCGATTTTGATGGTGATTCATCAATGGAACAGAAAAAACGCGAAGG
>JAUUYH010000027.1 GCA_030590505.1 Kiritimatiellota bacterium | reverse complement strand
CTTCAAAAAAGGTCTTTTACAGCAGATGTTTGTGTGATGAGTTTAGGAAGAGAAAAGATGAATTATAGTTACAGGAAACGACAATTCTTTATTTAGAAAAAATATAAAGATAATTAGTTGTTTAAATTAAAAGTAATTGGCGTTATATACCAATTAATTTACAATTCGAGAAAAATATGATGACTCCTAAAATTAAAAATCGTTTAAAAGTGGCTTTAGCTGTAAGTGAGAAAACTAACAAGTGGTTAGCTAAACTGCTCGGTAAAGATGAGAAGACTGTTTCAAAGTGGTGTACAAATAAATCACAACCATCTTTGGAAACTTTAGGGAAAATTGCACTCTTACTGCAGATCGATATTAGAGAGGTAATTGCTCCACTTGGAAAGCCTGTTAATAAAAAGCAACAGGAGGTGAATTATGGATAATTTACGCCCAGTTTTTAAAAAGTTAGGGTTGACTTCAGGTAATGGATTATTCATCACTTCTGAAGGGAAATGGAAAGCAGAGTGTGCTTTCCCCAGTAGGGTCGAAAGGGTTATTGAAAATAAAATAATGCCTGATGCTTTTTTCTGTTTTGATAATAAACCGTTGATACTGTTTTACGACTCTCCTGATAATGTTGCAGCAATCCACAAAACTGTCTGGAACTTTAATGAGTCCCCTGTCGTAATTATAGCTCATTTTGATCGTATTGAAATATTCAATGGTTTTGATTATATTCGAGAAAATAAGCAACTAAAAATAATTGGAGGCTCGGACAAGTTAAATAATTTCACCTACTTTGAACTAGTTACTGGGAAGTCATGGGAGGTTTATCAAGAAAACTTAGAAAATAAGAATCGTGTTGATTATCACTTGTTGAATAATATTAAAACAGCAAGAGATATTCTCATTAATGACTTAGAATTAGAGCAAGCTATTTCTAATGCCTTGATCGGTAAAGTTATTTTTGTGCGTTACCTCATAGATCGTGAAGTCAAAATTGGTTTTAATGAAAAACCAAGAGTTTGGACTAATGATGAATTTTGTGATCTGCTTTCAGATAGGATTAGGACAATATCATTCTTTCAGCATTTAGAGGTGAAGTTCAACGGTGATATGTTTACTCTTGATGATGATGAGTATGAGACTATTTCTCAAGATTGTTTGAATTTGTTAATTAAGCTACTACAGGAAGATGAAATAGCGACAGGACAACAGTCTTTGTTTAAATATTATGATTTTTCCATCATTCCTATTGAATTCGTCAGTAATGTTTATGAATCATTTATCGGGCAGGAAAATCAAGAAGAAGAAGGTGCTTGTTATACACCATTATTTCTCGTTGATTATATGCTTAAGGAAACTGTTGATAAAAAATTATCAACAGAGCAAAACGTTTACAATTGCAAGGTGATCGACCCAGCTTGTGGATCGGGAATCTTTCTTGTTGAAACTCTGAGAAAAATTATTGAGCGTTATCTTGAATTGAATCCTGAAGCTGAAGCGAACATGGACGAGTTCAAAACAACCCTTCAAGCACTTGCAAAAGACAATATTTACGGGATAGATAAAAATCTCAGTGCCGTACAGGTCGCAATCTTTTCCATTCAATTGACTCTTTTAGATTACCAGACCCCCTCAAGTATCGAAACATTCAAATTCCCTAAACTTTTAGACAGCAATTTTTTTGAAGCTGATTTTTTCGATCTTGATCATAAATATAATGAAATTTTAAATGATATTGAGTTTGATTTTATTCTAGGTAATCCTCCATGGAAAGGTAGTGGTATGGACGAACATGGTAGAATGTACCTTAAAAAAAGATTATTAAGAGAAGGAACTTTAGGAAAAGAATTTCCCATTGCTGTGAATAATGGAGAAATTGCAGAAGGATTTATGCTTAGAGTTAGTGATATCTCGTCTACGGTAACTCAGGTATCATTTATTATTCGTAGTACTATCCTATATAACCTAGGGTATTCATCTGAGTTTAGTAAATTTAGAAGATACTTGTTGCAGGAGTTTAAAATTAATAAAGTATTTGAATTAGCTCCTGTAAGAAAAGAGGTTTTTGATAAGTCTAATGATCCAGCCATTGCTCCCGCGGCTATAATTTTTTATAGTTATTCTAATGGTGAAAATACCGATGATCAGATTATTGAGCATATTTCGTTAAAACCGAGTCGGTTTTTTTCTATGTTCAAAGTTTTTACAATAGGGCGTAATGACTATAAAATTGTTGCCCAGAAGAAATTAAAACAATTTGATTGGTTATGGAAAACGCTGGTATACGGGGCTTATCTTGATTTCGATTTGATTAAAAGGATTAAAGAATCTTACCCTTCACTAAGAACAATGATTGAAGGAAGTGAGAAGTTCATCACAGGTGCTGGAGTTGCTGTTGGTGGTGGTGATAAAAACGACTCATCACATTTAATTGGTTTACCATTCATAAATACAAGAAAGAAAGAAGTTAAGCCTTTTAGTATAAATATTAAGGCGTCTGAGGCTTGGTCAAGAGCATATATTCATCGCCCTAGAAATAAACAGTTATTTGAGGCGCCGATGCTTCTTATAAAAAAAGGGGTCTCCAGTAAATTTCGTATGACAACTGCTACCTGCCGCACGAATGCAGTGTATACAGATTCCTTGACTGCAGTAAAAGCAGTAGTCTCAGAAGACGAAAAGCATTTAACAGTGATGGAAGGAATTTTTAACTCATCATTTTTCCCATACTTTGCTCTTCAATGTTTCTCATCAATTGGTATAGAGAGAGAGCAGGTTCTCGACGTTGAAAAGTACTCTGTACCTTACATATTCAACCAGAATGTGGAAGAACGAGTAAAGAAAATCGAAGCATTGCAAGAATCTCGATATGCGACAGACCGTGTTTTACACGACTATGACTTGGATAAGAGTATTGTTTCTGAAATAGATTTCCTCGACGAGCAGATCTTAGAGTTATTTGACTTTAATGATATGGAAAGATCTTTACTTAATTATGCTAACAGTTATACAATTCCTTTAATCAAGAAGCATCCTGGTTATGAAAGTGTATTTAGAAATATTGAATTTTCCGATGCTTACCTGAGTGAATATGCTCAACTGTATTTAAACCGCTTTAAGCCGGTGCTTGATACGGCAGATCATAAATTTATTGTTGAAATATGGCATAGCGATTATCTTATAGGCATGTTCTTTAGAGTAGTCCCGAACACGGAAGAGTTTGCGGACGAGATTGTTTGGGTTAGCAAGAGTAATGATGAGATGCTACCACGTATTATAGCTCTTAGCTCTGAGAAGATAACAGACGAACTGTTTGTTCAGAAAGATATGCGTGGCTTTGAACAAGATTCTTTTTATGTATTTAAACCAAACGAGAAGCGACTCTGGCATAAAGCAATAGGATATCTTGATGTTGATGAATTTATGGATGCGATCTTACGTTCTGGAGATGAAAAATGATTAGTCAACTTGATGCATCAAACTTTTTCCCTGCCAAGACGGTTAAGTATAAAGAATTCGAAATTATCCTAACAAAGATCACTAAGTGCTATCACATGATGATTGAGGATGGTGTGGTGATACCTAATGATGAAAATGGCATTCGTGATATTTTGGTGAATGATTATGTGAATAATTGTGAAATCAAAAGAAAGCTTGAGTTGAGGTATTTTGTATTGCCTGAAGTAGAGGAAACTGGTACTTCAGGACGGACAGATATTAGGATTTTTAACCCAAACACATATTATGATCAAGCGGAATACTATATCATCGAATGTAAGCGTCTGGATGAAAAGGCTAGAACTGGTACATCTGGTTTGAATTCGAAATATATTAAGAAAGGTATTCAACGTTTTATATCAGAACATTATTCTTCGTATTATCAGACAAATGCTATGATAGGATTTATGGTCAAATCAATCGATATAGATGAGAATATAGAGAATATAAATCAGCTGCTTATTACGAATCATACTAAATGTAATACCCTAAGGAAAATCACAAAAGAGCACTTCATTTCAGATTTCGAGTATCAGTACAGTTCGAAGCATAAAACGGCAAGTGGTTCTGATCTAAAACTATATCATCTGATGTTTGATTTCAATAATTTGATTGATTAGTATTACTAAAAAAAGGGGACACGTTAATAGAGGATAATAAAGAGTTCACCTAAAAGGATATTATGATTCAATACTTTAAATACCGTGCAAAATTACCGAAGCTTTTTTGGGAGAAGGAAAAGTTGCGAGTTGCATACTCCACTCAAATACGAGCAGCTAAAAAAGATAAAAAGTCCGCCTCTGACATACAATCGATAGAGTATCAATTGGCTTTTTAGGAGAATATGTACGAAGAAGATATTTCAATTATAGTAACCAACTATTTATTAAAAAAAGCGATGCTGCATTCTGGGGTTTGTCCACCTGAGATGAGGTTAAATAAAATTTAACTTGAGGCTGACAATGATGCTTCATTTAATAAAGTTAACTGAAGATACTTAAATAAAACAAATTTAGGCTTGAGATGGAAGTTGGATTTCGACATTTACAAAATATGGATGTTGCCAGTAATCAGGGAACAGTAATCAATAAAGAGTGAAAAAGAAAGAGGTTATCAGTAATCAATCATTTAAGAGATAATAATAGGGTTGAATTTGCGAGTATAACAAGTAATTTATTTATATGATTTCAGCGTACGCCTGAGGTGCATAATTAAAATAAGACAAAATATGAGTAAAAATAAAGATAAAACAGATATAGTGAAACCTATAAACGGGCAGGTTGCAGACATTCAGCTTTCCCATGCCGAGAAAATCCCTAATTTTGTTATATTCCAGACTGCGACTGGAAAAGTTAATATTGAGGTGTTTTTCCACAATGAAACTCTGTGGTTGACGCAAAAGAAACTGGCAGAACTGTTTGAGAAAGAAAGAAGTGTCATAACTAAGCACTTAAAAAATATATTTGCAGAAGGTGAACTTGATGAAAATTCAGTACGTGCAGATTTTGCACATACTGCCGAAGACGGTAAGAATTACAAAACAAAATACTATAACCTTAAAGCCATTACTGCCGTTGGATACCGGGTAAACTCTCATCGGGCAACCGAGTTCAGAAAATGGGCAACGGAGAAATGTCAGCACTTGAGGCAAAAATTAAAGCAGAAAGTGAATATGACAAATTTAGAGTTGAACAGGATAGGAATTATATTTCCGATTTTGATGAAATAATAAAACAGATAGAGCAAAAATAAATCATGCATCAATCAGAAGCAATATTAGAAGATAAATTAATTGAACAGCTCAAAGAGTTGCGATATTCGCATGTGCAGATACGTGATGAAGCAATGTTGTTGGCTAATCTAAAAACTCAGTTGGAAGCATTTAATAACACTACTTTTTCCGCAAAAGAGTTTGATACAATTGTGAATCATTTGTCAAAGGGGAATGTCTTTGAAAAAGCGAAGACTCTGCGTGACCGTTTTTGTTTAACTCGAGATAATGGAGAAGCTTTTTATGTGCAGTTTTTTGATTCTGATGACTGGACGAATAATCTTTTCCAGGTGACTAATCAGGTAACAGTTGAGGGAGTCTATAAAAACCGCTATGATGTTACGCTGTTAATCAACGGACTTCCACTTGTACAGATCGAACTCAAACGAAGGGGGCTGGAGCTGAAAGAGGCGTTTAATCAGATCAACCGCTATCAGCGTCACTCTTTCTGGACAAATAGCGGATTGTATCAGTATGTACAGATATTTGTTATCAGTAATGGTGTTAATACAAAATACTATGCCAACAACAGGAAGCAGTCATTCAAACAGACTTTCTTCTGGGCGGATGAAAAGAACCGGAACGTCAGTGATCTTGCGAAGTTCGCAGATCTCTTCCTAAATCAAGACCATCTGGGTAAAATGATAGCCCACTATGTTGTCTTTAACGAAACTCATAAGATTATGATGGTTCTGCGTCCGTATCAGTATTACGCAACGGAAGCGATTATTGAGAAAGTGAAGAGAGAAGTCGGAGGTCAGAAGACGAAGAAAGAAAATTTAGAATACAAGAGTGGCCTTGTGCATCATAGTAAAACCCAGCTTGCTGGGGCTGGGGGGTACATCTGGCATACTACTGGATCGGGAAAGACTCTTACATCATTCAAGGCAAGCCAGATTATTATGGACTTGCCCGAAGTGCATAAGGTTATCTTTGTCGTTGACCGCAAGGATCTCGACTATCAGACAATGAAAGAGTTTAATAGCTTCAAGAAGGATAGTGTCGATGTAACCAATAATACAAAGTCACTTGTTAGGCAGTTTACAGATAACACAAAACTTATCCTCACGACCATACAAAAGCTTAATAATGCAATATCTCACATAAGGTATGAGTCAGGAATGAAAGAGTTGAAGGATAAGCGTCTGGTATTTATATTTGATGAGTGTCATCGAAGCCAGTTCGGGGAAACTCATAGACGAATAACCGACTTCTTTAAGAACGCTCAGCTCTTCGGCTTTACCGGAACTCCGATATTTGCAGATAATGCAATGAAAAATGCTCTCGGCAAACGCACGACTAAAGACTTGTTCGGGGAGTGTCTGCATAAATACGTAATCACCGATGCTATTCGTGACCAGAATGTACTGCGTTTTTCCATTGAATACCTTGGACGCTACAAAAAGAGAAGCAACACTTTTCTCGATATAGATGTAGAGGATATTGACACTAAGGAAGTAATTGAATCTCCTAAGCGTATGAAAAAGATTGTAGACTACATAACAACCTACCATAACCAGAAGACGCATAACCGTGCTTATTCTGCGATATTCGCAACTGGAAGTATCGCAAACCTGATTAAGTATTACAAATTATTCAAAGAGAAACGCGATGCTGGAGAAACTGATCTGCGTATTGCCACGATCTTTACATACGGGGCGAATGAAGATGATGATGAAGCCAATGGTAAATTGCCTGCCGATAATATGTTTGGAGAAGATTTTCTTATGGCGGCTGAAGAGCCCAAAATAAAATATAATGCAGGTCATACACGTGAGCAACTAGATGGATTTATCTCTGATTACAATGCGATGTACAACACAAGCTTCTCTACCAAAGACAGTCAGCAGTTCGAGAACTACTTCAAGGACATCAGCAAACGCCTTAAAGAGCGTGAGAAGGAAGGATTCCCTGATAAGGAAAGACTTGACATACTTCTGGTCGTCAATATGTTCCTGACAGGCTTTGATGCCAAGATGGTCAATACTCTCTATGTGGACAAAAATCTGCATCATCATGGACTCATACAGGCATTCTCCCGGACAAACCGCATTATCAATGAGCAGAAGTCACACGGGAACATCCTCTGCTTCCGCAATCTGAAAAAGGCAACCGATGAAGCCATTATACTTTTCTCAAACAAGGAAGCGATAGAAGAGATACTTCTTCCACCATACGAAGATGTAGTAAGGAAGTTCAGCCAGGCATTTGCAGAATTACTGACCATTGCCCCGACGGTAAAAAGTGTTGATGAACTAGCCAGCGAAGATAAACAGCTAAAGTTTATACAGGCATTCCGAAATTTAATGCGACTAAGAAACCTCATGACTTCTTTTGCGGACTTCGCATGGGAAGATCTTGCAATGAACGAACAGAGCTTTGAGGACTACAAAAGCAAATACCTTGATCTCCACGATAAAGTAAAAAGTGACCACCAGAAAGAGAAAACATCCATTCTTGAAGATGTGGACTTTGAACTGGAGCTGATCCATAAAGACGAGATCAATGTTGTCTATATTCTAAAGCTTCTTGCCAAACTGAAACAGGCGGAGCCGAAAGATTTTGCTCAGCAGCAAAAAGTCATAATGAATATGCTTGATGGAGAAATTAATCTCCGGAGTAAACGTGAACTGATAGAGAAGTTCATAAACGAAAATCTCCCCAAAATAGAAGATGCCGACATGATACCTGACGAATTTGAAAAATATTGGCAGGAACAAAAAATAGTTGCTCTCGACAAACTATGCCATGAAGAACATCTGGACAAGCAGCAATTTCAAAATCTGATCGATGCCTACATCTTCAGCGAACAGGAACCACTCCGTGACGAAGTACTTAAATGTCTAGAAAACCGCCCAAGCATCCTCCAGGCAAAAAATATAGGCGAACGAATAATAGAAAAGATGAAACAGTTTGTGAGTGTATTTATCCGAGAAATGGTAGCGTAAGAATATCCACAAATATCCAAACTGAGAAGATTAAATAATATATCAGATTAATAGAAGTAGTAACAACATAACTCAATTAAAGCAATGCCTTTTCGGGGAATTAGGATTCTGTGAACGTGAACATCTACAAGAATGGATAGCTAAAAATCTTTTCCATTGATACTGGGTATTTGCCTTTATCTACCTCAACCTTCCTGCGCTTTTTCTCTATTATGCAGCTCGGCACCGATTACCGTTCACCATTTCCAACAAATAATCCATTTTTATACATATTATCAATATCTAAGTTAAAAAAGTTTAATTAATGCTTGACTTTGTCAACTATTAATTTACTTTACAGGAAGCACCTTAAACCGTTTTCCACTGAAATAGGTTTAAAAATCAAAGAAAAAGGTAAATCATGAGTAGTCAAAAAAGATATAAATTAAACCAATTACTGAACGATTTTAATTCGGGGGCCTTGATCACCCAGCAATGGTTGACTAAAAAAGGAATTTACCGCCAGCTTGCTAATCGCTATTTGAAATCAGGGTGGCTGGAGCGTTTTGGAAGAGGTGTATATGTACGCTCCGGAAATACTCCTGAATGGTATGGCGGGGTATATACTTTACAGACACAGCTGAATTTACCGATACATATCGGAGCATATACTGCTTTAAATCTGAAGGGCATGGGGCACTACTTAGCACTAAACAGAGAAGAAAGAGTCTTTCTTTTTAGTAACGGGGCTCAAGCTCTCCCTTCCTGGTTTTCAGACCATGACTGGGAGTTTGATGTAAGGTACAGATCTCCTGCTTTATTCAGCAGAGAGATAGCTGATAGCAAGACTACAGTAGAAATTAAAGGGATGCCTGTTATAATATCATCCTTGGAAAAGGCAATGCTTGAAGTGTTATTTTTAACTGATAATAATGAAAATATCGACTATAGTTTTCAGTTGATGGAAGGCTTAACTACACTAAGGCCAGAGCTTCTCCAGGCTTTGTTAGAAAGTTGCAATCATATAAAAGTAAAACGTCTCTTCCTCTGGATGGCAAAAAGAATAGGGCATTCCTGGGCCGAACAACTTAACGTGAAAAAGATAAATCTTGGAAAGGGCAAGAGAATGCTCTATCGGGGGGGAAGGCTAGATACTGAATATTTAATAACTGTTCCAAAAATAGAGGATCTTCCGAATGTTTAATGAAAAATATAAACGTCAAGTCGACCTTCTTATACGATGCCTTCCTTTTGTTGATAAACAGGAATGTTTTGCCGTAAAAGGAGGGACAGCAATAAATCTTTTTCTTCAGAATATGCCTAGATTATCTGTTGATATTGATCTGACTTATTTACCTTTAAAGAAGAGAGATGAATCGTTAAAAGAGATTGGAACAGCTCTCCTTGTAATTAAAGACGAGATAGAAAGGTTCATTCCTCATTCTCGGGTGACAGAAAACTATACCAACAGTATTCCTGGAAAACTGGTGGTTCTATGGAACGATGTCCAAATAAAAATAGAAGCAAATTTTGTTCTGAGAGGAAGTGTTTATGATCCTGTTGTTAAAGAAATTTGTGATGAAGTACAGCAACAGTTTCAACAATTTATAAAAATTCGTATTCTCTCAAAAGAAGATCTATATGCTGGAAAAATATGTGCTGCCCTGGACCGTCAGCACCCACGGGATTTATTCGATGTCATGCTACTTTTAAACGAAGAGGGAATTTCTTCTGCTACAAGAAAAGCCTTTGTTGTTTATTTGGCCGGACATTCTAGACCAATGCAGGAACTTTTAAATCCGAAATTAAAAAACCTCAAATGTGTATTTACCTCTCAATTTGCAGGTATGGCTCAAAAATCAGTATCTCTAGATGAGCTATACGCTACAAGAACAAGTTTAATTGATAATATTCACACTTCATTAACAGATTCTGAAAAACAATTTCTAATTTCCATGAAAAAAGGTGATCCTGATTGGGGTATATTAGACCTAGAGCACATCAAAGATTTGCCTTCACTTCAGTGGAAGCTTATTAATATCAGAAAAATGGATAAGAAAAAACATAGCATTGCTTTAGATAAATTAAAACAGATTCTTCTTTAATGACTTTTGCCTAAATCACACAATCTTGGCATTATTAAACATTGCCTGCTACCCAAATAGCACAATCTTGGTATAATCTGAAAGGGTACTTGTATGTGGATTAATCAGTATTAGAGTATTATCAATAATAATAATAACAATATAAAGGGAATTGAACAATGAAGTATTCAGAACCGTCTTGTCATGGAATTATATTTTCAGATAGTGTTATACGAGAAGAGGGGACAGGGAAATTGTCAATGATTGGAACTTTTACTCAGTACAATCTTCCAAGACTTCCATGCCAGGTGCCTCATTTTTTTGTTACTATTTTACTTACTGGATTAAATCCAAAGGATTCTCCACTTGATGTGACTGTACGTATTGAACAAAATAAAAGTGGAGCTGTCTTGCAAAGCGTAACAGGACAAATTAACATCAAAAAAGGTGCGAACTACAGCAATACAGATATTATTGAACTTCCTATGTTGCTGAAGCCATTTACTGTTCCTGAACACAGCGATGGTCAAAAACCTATAAAGGTTGTACTTTTAGTAAACAATGAAGAGATTGCTTCCCGTAATATAAAAGTAAACAAGGTAGTTAAGCCTGGAGGCCCAGCGACTGCAGGACGCTGATGCTGCTGCAATTTTGCTTAATTAATAGAAATCAAGCAATCGCTTTTTATATTGTCCAGAAAATGATGACTGGTGAAGATGTAAATGCGGGAGCATTAAAATATTTTTTCAGAGCGTATGTAGTTGATAGAAATATTCGGGAGATACTGAATGCAAAAGATTTCCACGCTCTGCAGACCAATGCAACTCTACCGATTTCAGAGTTTAAAAAAGTCGCACCGAAATATAGAGACGTTATTCCAGTATATATAAATAATTACGTTAATTTAGAGCAGTTTGTCGCATAAAGGAAATAAAATGAACATAGATAAACTCAAAAATTTAATATCAAAAGGCGAAGGGATTGATATTGAGTTCAAAGAGTCCAGAACAAAATTAAATAAAGATGTTTATGAAACCATCTGTGCATTTTTAAATCGAAATGGCGGTCATCTTTTTTTGGGAGTTAAAGATAATGGAGCGATTGTTGGCGTTGATCAGCATGAAATAGAAAATATCCTGCAAAGTTTATTAACGACTATCAATAACCCTCAAAAATTAATCCCCCCTTCATATCTAGATGCAAATATATTTGACATAGAAAATAAAAAGATTATCTATGTTTTTGTCCCCCCAAGTTCAAGTGTTCACAGCGTTAATGGAAAAATATTTGACAGAAACGGAGATGCCGATCTTAATGTTACGGGGAGAAATGCGCAAGTCGCAAATATCTATCTAAGAAAACAGAATAATTACAGTGAAAATAAGATTTTCCCTTTTGCTGATTTAGGTGATCTACGCACTGACTTGATAGAACGAGTACGAATGCTCGCAAAAAATGAAAATGGCGGAGCTCATGCATGGATGGATTTAGATGATATGTCACTTATTAAAAGTGCAGGCTTATATAAAAAGGATGTAGAAACAGGAAAAAAGGGAATTACCCTTGCGGGTATTTTGCTCTTCGGGAAAGATGAAATCATCCTCAGTGCGCTTCCGCATCATCGTACAGACGCAATCTTACGTAGAGATAATTTAGACAGATATGATGATAGAGATGATATTCGGACAAACCTGATAGAGAGTTACGAAAGGCTTATGGCTTTTGTAGGGAAACACCTAAAAGATCCTTTTTACATGGAAGAAGATGTTAGAATAAGCATAAGAAATAAGATATTTCGCGAAGCCGTTGCAAATACACTGATCCACCGCGAATACAGCAGTGCGTATATCGCAAAAATGATCATTGAAAAGAAGCAGGTAGTTTTTGAAAATTACAATAAACCTTTCCATTACGGAACAATAACCCCGGATAATTTTACTCCGTACCCTAAGAACCCCACCATTGCAAAAGTTTTTCGAGAAATAGGCTGGGCAGAAGAGTTGGGTAGCGGTGTGAAAAATCTATTCAAATATTCAAAAATCTACGGAGATAATGATCCTGTAATCATAGAAGAAGATATATTTAAAATAATTATACCCGTTGAAGCTACCATGCAAGCTACCATGCAAGCTACCATGCAAGCTACCATGCAAGCTACCATGCAAGCTGAAGAAGATATTAGGAAGTTTTGCAATACGCCTAAGGCAACATATGAAATAATGGAAAACTTGAACCTGAAAAATAGAGATCATTTCAGGAAGAATATTTTAAAGCCATTGCTTGAAAAGAAAGTATTATTATTGACAATACCGGAAAAGCCAAGCAGTCCAAATCAAAAGTATATAACGAATAAACAATACAAAGAATAAATGAATGTAGATATATTTTACTGAATTAATGGCTGGTCTAAGCTGTGGAGATACTGTGGAGAAAACTGTGGAGAAAATACTTAGTTTAATTGAAGCAAATCCGAATATTACCCAGAAGATGCTCACAGATGAAACAGGTTTAACTCGCAGAGGAATCGAATGGAATTTAAAAACATTAAAAGACTCTGGAATCTTGAAACGAATAGGTGCGGATCGAGGCGGTCACTGGCAGATAATTAAAAAATAATATGAATGAAGAAAACTCAAACGATTTGTCTTTTTCTAAAGAACTTCGCCATCATGTCATATCTGCGAATTTCGCATCACTTCGCAGTGGTTACCACAGTTTCAGCTTGCGAAATTCGCACGGACACTGCACTAGCCCGTAAAAAAACGGGCTAGGGCTAGAGCTTACGACGTAAGTTCTTCAACTTTGCTAATCAATTTTTTAGGATCGATAGGTTTTTCAACAAATTCTGTGATTGGCAGATATGTATCATCAATATCTTTATTAGAGAATCGCAGAGGAAATTCCCCTTCCTGATTCACTCCAGAAAGCATAAGGATGGGAATCTTTTTTATTGTGTCGTGGAAAGAGATGGTACGAGCCATTTTAAAGCCGGCATTATCATCATCAGGAAACATAACATCCAGAATAATTAATTCAGGGTTATAAGAACGAATATTGTCAACCAAGTTATTATTGTCGTGCTGAGACTTGACTTCGTATCCAGCACTCTCAAGAGCCATTGTCGTACTTGCAACCAAATCGACATCATCATCTACAAGATAGATTTTTTTCATTTAAATCTCCTTATTGGACTATGTTTGTAAATGGGCTTAAAGCCCTTTCGAAAATACCAAGAGAATAAGAAATAGCGATCCCGTAATTAGTAATGGGAACACGCTGTTCTCTGCATTTCATAATTCTAGACATTAACATTCTAGGGTTGAATGTACATCCCCCGCAATGAATAATCAACTTATATTGTGAAATATCTTCAGGAAAATCGTGGCCTTGTGTAAATGTAAAGTCTAATTTAGCCCCGATGTATTGGGTTAACCAACGTGGAATCTTTACCTGTCCGATGTCCTCGCAAATCCTGTGATGTGTGCATGCTTCAGCTATCAGGACTTTATCTCCGGGATTAAGATCCTCTATTGTTTTTGCACCATCGACAAATACCTGAAGATCTCCTTTATATCGGGCAAATAATATTGAAAACGAGGTTAATGGGACATCATCGGGGGTATCAGCAGCAACTTTTAGGAATGCCTGTGAATCGGTAACAAGCAGTGCCGGTTTTTTCTTTAGATTATCCAATGCATTGCGAAGTTCGCGCTCCTTGACAACGGTACAATAGGCATCGTTATCTAAAATGTCCCGAATTGTCTGAACCTGTGGCATAATCAGCCGTCCCCTCGGGGCTTCGAGATCTATCGGAGCTACAAGCATCACCATATCGCCTGGTTTAATTAGGTCTCCAAGGATCGTTGTTGATGTAAAAAATGAGTCCGGAAGAATCTCCACAAGTTTATCTCGAAAAGCCAATACTCCGTCTTTATTGAGTGCAGAGACAGCAATAAAAGGAATTTTTTCTTTGGCCAGGGAATCAAGCACCTTGCTATCGGGAGAAGCGATATCTATTTTATTGAGTACAACAAGGGTCGGAACATTGCGTGTTTTAAACTCATCAAGTAACTCATCTTCAAATTTATCCCACTCCCAGGCCTCAGCAATAATTACAGCGATATCCGCTCTGTCAAAGATCTTGCGGGTTTTTTCAATGCGTTTTTCGCCAAGTGAGCCAGTATCATCTACGCCAGCAGTGTCAATAAACAGAACTGGCCCCAGTGGAAGCATTTCCATTGCTTTCTCAACTGGATCAGTTGTTGTTCCAGGCACATCAGAGACCACCGACACCTGCTGCTGCGTGATTGCGTTCAAAAACGTTGATTTCCCAGAGTTACGCCTCCCGAAAATTCCTATCTGTATTCTCAGTCCTTTTGGTGTTTTTTGCATAATATTATAATGTAGAACAACCGTCTCGGTTGTTAATAATGTAGCACAAGCGTCTCGCTTGTGAGTTTTCTCAAGCGAGACGCTTGAGCTACATTGTGCTTGTGCTACATTGGTATCCTTTTTTTAATTTTGCTTTTATAGGGTTCTCTATAATATATTTTTCTATTGCATGTAATTGTTTTTCATTCCTAATAATATGGTCAAAACTTTCATGTTGCCAAATCTCGCCTTGTTTCTTTAATGAATTATTGATTTCATGTGCGGTAAAGCTTTTCCATGAATGTGTAATTTCTTGTATGGAATTATTTTCATAAGGGGTAACAATTAAATGAGTATGATTTGGCATAATCACCCATGCGCCAAGATCGTATCGCTTTTTATCAAAATGCAAAAAAGCCTTTTTAACCATATTTGATATTGCTTGATCTTTCAATAGGCAGGTTCCAGATCCAGCATCCAGCAAGTTTTGTATTTTTTCAGAAAAAAGTCTGTTATATTCTTGCCAATCCTCCTTTGAATATGGTTTCGAATGCTGATTTAACCAGATCCCGCGATCAGCTTTTATTTTGCCTATAGTTTGTTTAGGAATTGAATCATTTAACCTAAAAGTAACAAAATAAGAGGTTCCAGGTTGCTGCCAGTGAGGAAGATTACGCTTAGCAATGGAGAGAGGATGCCCAAAATCAAAAGGGACTAATTTATTTAATGTAGAATAACCGTCTCGGTTGTTAATTTCCTCCAACGGGTTGATTGAAGTGCATTTGCTTCTCAAGCGAGACGCTTGAGCTACATTTTTCACAACCGGGACGGTTGTGCTACATTGTTTTGAGCCTAATCTGTTTACTGCTTCGGGTGATGTTAAATCTTCAAATTCTTCTAATGATATATATTTTTTTGATATTGCCACTTCTTTTATCGGTTTTCCTGTCTCATCTGCTAATTTCGCAATTTCCTGAGCCTTTTCGTAGCCCAAATGCGCTACCAATGCAGTGGCAACCGCAGTTGATGTATTTATATGCTCTGCGCAGCGTTTCTTATTTGCGATTATGCCGTTTACGCAGAATTCTGCGAATATCGCAGATCCATTTGTTAGCAAAGTTACGGTTTCCAGTAATTTATCAGCGATCAGCGGCATAAATGCATTAAGTTCTAGGCTTCCCATTCCGACAGCCTGTGTGATTGTGCTGTTATTTGAAACAACACTTAATGCTGCCTGAATTACTGCCTCCGGTATAACGGGATTTACCTTTCCTGGCATAAGAGACGAACCCGCCTGTCGTGCAGGCAGTTCAATCTCGCCTATTCCGGCATTTGGCCCAGAAGATAGCAGCCTAAAATCCCCTGCAATTTTGAGAAAATTGGATGCACAAGCATTCAGAATCCCGCTTACTTCAACCAATTCGTCACTGTTCTGAGTGGCTTCCACTAGGTTTTCCGCTCTTGCCAACCCGAGCCCTGTCAACTTTTTTAAATTCTCTGTCACCTTGAAAATATATTGTCGCGGAGCTGTAACTCCTGTACCGATTGCAGTTCCTCCAAGATTGACAACACGTAGTCGCTCTTCACACTTAAAGATTCTCCAGCGATCGCGTCCAATCGCTTCAGCATAGGCAGACATTGTACGGCCGAGGGTTGTCAATACAGCATCCTGCATCTGAGTTCTTCCGACCTTTACAATATCTGCAAATTCCTTCTCTTTCTTCTGAAATTCTTCCAAAAGTTTCACAAGCTCTTTTTCCAACTCTCTTACCTTAAAGATAAGGGCAACTTTTAGTGCAGTTGGATAGGTGTCATTGGTTGACTGGTGCAGATTGATATGATCAATCGGATGAATTGTCCCATAATCCCCAGGTCGATGTCCGAGAATGACAAGTGTACGATTTGCAAGCACTTCATTTACATTCATATTTGTCGATGTTCCTGCCCCGCCCTGAAGCGCATCTACCAAAATATGCTCATCCAGTTGACCGACGGCCATCTCATTACACGCCTGGTCGATTGCTGCGAACTTCGCAGATTCTAGAAAACCTAGGTCATTGTTTGTCTTCGCACAGGCGAGCTTAACCAGTCCAAAGGCATGGATCAGTGCAGAATTGACGCGTCGCCCGCTTAAGGGAAAGTTCTCCACTGCCCTCAGGGTATGAATCCCGTAGAGAGCATCAGATGGTAGCTCTTTTTCTCCGATTAAATCTTTTTCTGTACGATATTTATTCATATTTATATTTATTTTTATTTGCAACGAGCCTTAAAGTGAAGAGAGTCTCCCCATTTGCCAAACTCAATCTCTTCGCCCATACCAAGCACACGGTTTGTCAGACAGCTTTTGCACTGCGTGGAGTTCTCATCCAAACAAGGCTTGTTGTCGTAGAGTTGATACGACTCCCGGTACTTGGTGTCGCTAACATTTGGCATAATAATATTTGCCCCGGCCTTCAATCCCATCTCTCTGCCATCGTATTTCAATGCCTGCAAGGCTGTAGCCGCGGCAATATTTATGTTTTTAAGCACAATTCTTGTAACTGCAATCATTTTTAGCCCCAATGTCAACTGCGTTTCACTGTTAAAATTACCAGCTTCGTCCGCCGTCGGTGTTTCATGATGAGGAATATAGGGCCCCATTCCAATCATATCAATATCCTGCTCCTGGAAAAAGAGAAGGTCATCTGCGAGATTCGCAAATGTCTGACCAGGTATGCCGATCATTACTCCGGTTCCGACCTGATAGCCAGTTGCTCGAAGATAACTTAGACAATTTACTCGCTCCTGAAAGCTACAATCTGAAGGGTGTAAGCGGCTGTATATTTCAGGATTAGAGGATTCAATTCTAAGCAAATAACGGTGAGCACCTGCAGTAAACCAGCGTTGATATGTCTCTTTTGTCTGCTCTCCGAGCGATATGGTAATGCCCAGTTTGTTATCTGTTTTTGCCTTAATAGCTTTTAGAATGTCTTCAACAAAACAGATAAATTCTGGATCACAACGTTCACCTGACTGAAGAACTACTGAGCCGTAATTATTTTCATACGCCCACACTGCTGCATTTACGATCTCTTCTTTGTCCATTTGAAAACGTTTGACATTCTTGTTGCTTTTGCGAATTCCGCAATAATTGCAATCTTTTATGCATATATTGCTAAATTCGATAATCCCGCGCAGATAAACCTTGTTCGACACATTGTTACACTTAACTTGATAAGCGTGCTCAAACAGCTTCTGAATATCTACTGGGTCGCTTAATGAGAGCAAGAATTCTATCTCATCTCTTTTTAAATCATTTTTCTTTAGTATTTTATTTAAGTTCATATTATTGTTTATATTAGAAATATAGGTCACGTGCCTGATTCTTCTCTATTTTATTTAATTTTTCAAGTAATTTTGCTTTATTGGAGTGTGTGTACTCCTGCAATTCGTGTTTAATCACCCTTGCACCCTCTTTTATCGCTTCAGGCGAACCGTAATCTTCCAGATATTCCTGCAATGTCAGCAATGCGTTCGGTGTACAGAATTTTTCGATAAAGCCCGGAATTGCAAATTCCATAAACTGTTCGCCAGTTCTTCCACTACGATAACATGAAGTACAAAAACTCGGGATATAATCATTCCTCAGCAATTCACACAGTATCTCATCCATATTTCGGGTATCACCAATATGAAATTGCTCTTTATTAAGCTCCTGCTCTCTGTTCTTTGTATATCCGGCAAGTTCAATCCTTGTGCCCGCATCAATTTGGGAAACCCCGAACTCCATAACTTCCCGACGCATCTCTGGTGTTTCCCGAGCTGTTAAAATCATTCCTGTATAAGGAATAGCCAAACGCAAGATTGCCACCAATCGTTTAAATTCATCATCGGTTACAAGATATTTTTCATCAAGCTCAACTCCGTGTGCAGGGCGAATACGCGGAAAACTTACTGTATGCGGCCCGCAGCCAAAACGATCCATAAGAAAATGCGAATGCGTAACCATTGACAATACTTCAAATCTCCAGTCATAAAGGCCGAAAAGAGCTCCAATCCCAACATCATCACAACCCGCCTCATAAGCACGGGTAAGTCCATCCTGCCGATACAAATAATCTCCTTTATGGGTATTTACAGGATGATATTTTTTATACATTCCATGATGATACGTCTCCATAAAGACCTGGTATGTGCCGATCCCTGACTCTTTTACGATTTTATAACCGTCAGCATTTAATGGAGCAGCATTGATATTTACCCGTCGTATTTCACCTTTGCCTTTTTTAACATCGTAAACAGACCTGACGGTGTTCGCAATATATTCGGGCGTATAATCGGGATGCTCTCCGAATACCAGAATCAGACGCTTATGTCCGGCATCTTCCAGTGCTTCAACCTGCTGAACGATTTCATGAGGCCCCAGAGTTTTGCGGACAGTTGTTCTTAGAGATTTGCGAAATGCGCAGTATTTACAGTCATTAATGCAAAAATTCCCGATATAAAGCGGGGCAAATATCACGATTCTGTTTCCATACACATTTTTCTTCAGAGAACGTGCGGCATCGTAGATCTCTTCGAGAAGATCCTTATCTGTCACAGCAAGTAACGCCGAAGTCTCTTCAACTGTCAGAGGATCCTTATTCATACTTTTTTCAATAATTTCACGTACACGCACACTATCTTCTGCGGTATTCGCAACTAATGCGTCAATTTTAGCATCGTTGATAAAATCCTTACAATTTTTTGTAAATTCATGTTTCATTTTCGATATACATCCTATACTTATTAAAAGTTCATTTCACAAGCGAGACGCTTGTGCTACATTATTTCACAACCGAGACGGTTATGCTACATTCTCAAGCGGTTATGGTGCATTATTTAGCATCTTTTAGTGTCATAATAAATGTTGTACCCTTCTCTTCTTCGCTTTTTACCTTTACTTCTCCATTGTAGAGCAAGCTGATGCGCTTGAGAATTGATAACCCAAGGCCGCTGCCTTCAATATTTCGTGTTTTATCATTTTTAAACCGTACAAACTCTTTAAATAACTTTGCTATTT